>NZ_JABFCH010000006.1:0-180971 GCF_017566055.1 Extibacter sp. GGCC_0201
GGGGACGGGGGAAATCTAGATTTCCCCCGTCCCCATCCGCGCTTTCCCCTGTCCCTTTTAGAAAATTCCCTGTCCCCAAAAAATGTGTTATAATATAGCAAGAATCGAATATAATAAAAGGGAGGGAACAAATATGGATATGAATCGTGTAAAAAGAAATAAGCTGCTGGGGGCGAGAATCATCAAGGGATTAGAATCCCGCAGCATGGAAGGCTATTATGCACAGACGAAGGAAGAAGCCCTCGAAAAAGCGCTGGAGCTGATACCGGAAGGGAGCTCTGTCGGATGGGGCGGCTCCATGTCTATCAAGGAGATTGGGCTGAAGGATGCAGTCTGTACAGGTGATTATAAGGTGTTCAACCGTGACGTCTGTAAGACTCCCGAGGAAAAACGCCAGGTTGAGCTTGCTACATACGATTGTGATTACTTCATCACAAGTGCCAACGCCATTACAGAAGACGGTGTGATGGTAAACATAGACGGTAATGCCAACAGAGTATCCGCTATTGCATACGGACCAAAGAACGTAGTAATGATTGTCGGTATGAATAAGGCGGTAAAGAGCGTGGACGATGCAATGTCACGTGCCAGAAATGAGGCGGCCCCAATCAATGCAGAGAGGTTTAACCTCGATACGCCATGCTGCAAGAACGGTATGTGCTTTGACTGCAAGTCGCCGGATACGATTTGCTGCCAGATTTTGATTACCAGATTTTCAAAGACACCAAATCGGATTAAGGTCATACTTGTAAATGAAGAATTAGGGTTTTAAATTATTGACTATAAAAGGAGCATTTGTTATAATATACAAGTGCTCAATATGGCGCCATAGCCAAGCGGTAAGGCAAAGGTCTGCAACACCTCTATCACCAGTTCGATTCTGGTTGGCGCCTTTTAGAAAAAGTCTGGAAACTTAAGGTTTCTGAGGCTTTTTTTTGTTTTCCATTTTTAATAATAAGACTATCGTTCAAGACATTAAAAATCACACAAATGTACAGAAAATAAAAGTTTGTGTGATAAAGCTTTATGTTGTTATTCTTTAAAATAAAAGATAAAAAATGTAAATAAAAATAAGATGACAGATAATTAATTGTTAAATAATTATTTATATTGACAATAAAAATAAACGATGATATTATTCGAATAAGAACAAATGTGTAATAAATGAACAAATGACAAATAATGAATGAAGGAGGGAAGGTATGAAAATTTTAGTCACCGCGACAATGGCACAGAAATGTCTGCAGCAGTTAGAGGAAGCGTTTGGAAGTGTCGCTTACAAACCGTGGACAGACAATGTAGGAGGAGGTGGGTTTTCCGAGAAAGAGATTTTAGAGCTGCTTAAGAAGTATCAGCCGGATATTTTAATTACGGAACTTGATAATGTTACGGAACACGTAATTCGCACCTATGGGAACTTAAAGGTGATAGGAGACTGCAGAGCTAATCCAGTCAATATTGATATTGAAGCCTGTAATGCAATGAAGATTCCGGTATTCTGCACACCGGCGAGAAATGCACAGGCAGTGGCTGAATTACTGGTTGGGATGCTGATCAACTTTCACAGGAATATTCAGTCTTCCATTCAGTGGGTGGAGGATGGCAACTGGAAACCGGGCGGAGATGAGCCCTATGGTAAGTTCATGGGGAATGAGTTGTATGGCAGAAAAGTTGGTTTTGTCGGGTTTGGCGCAGTGGGGCAGAAAACAGCCGGTATTCTGGAGGCCTTTGGCTGCCAGATATTCTTTTACGATCCATTTGTAGAATCAGTAAAAGAAAGTTACAGGAAAACAGATATGGAATACATATTCAGTCATAGCGACATTATTACGGTACACCTTCCTGTTTTGAAAAGCACAATACATATGATTGGCGAGGATTTGCTGGAACGTATGAAACCAACGGCCGTATTTGTCAATACTGCAAGAGCGGCAGTCGTAGATACGAAAGCTTTGGAGTCAATATTGAGAAGTGGGAAGATTAGAGGAGCAATCCTGGACGTGCTAGATCATGAGCCGCCCACCGAGGAAGATTTGAAAATCGCAGAATTACCAAATGTACTGCTGACACCGCATATCTGTGGGGCTACATATGAGGTGATTGACCATCACTCCATAATTATGCTGGAGCGGCTGATGAAGTGGAAAGAAGGTACGGATTGGGAAGGTGTAGTTTTCAATAAGCAGATGTTAAGTTAAAGGGTTGGATGTTGCTTTGACAATTGAAAATAAGGAGGAAAAGAAATGAAGAGACGGATGAAGAAGATAGCAGTGTTGTTCATGAGTGTTGTGATGGTTCTTGTAATGATTGGATGTAGCTCTACATCCGAAGAGACACCGAAGTCGGGCGCTGAGGATAACAAAGAATCAGATAATACAGAGACGAAAGGAAAAAAGGATGCATCCGGCGTGAAGGGGGTTCTGGATGGTATGGACGTGCCTTCACTGGAGGGTTATACGATAGGCGTTGCAGTTCTGGGAACAGACCATGAATTTGACTTACATGCATATCAGGGACAGATTGACCGAATCAAGGAATTAGGTGGTGAAGCAGTAGCGGTGGACGGGGAGAGAAACGATCAGAAACACATTGCCGACATTGAGAATATGATTACACAGAAACCAGATGCAATTATTAAACAGTTGGGAGACGCAGATGTGTACGAGCCGGTTATGAAAAAGGTCAGCGATGCCGGCATCCCGTTATTTACGGTAGATTTGGTAAGTCAATATTCGATTTGCAACAGCACATCCGATAACTATCTGATTGGAGAAGAACTGGCGCGCAATATGTTTGAAGATTTAGGCGGTGAAGGAAAGATCGCAGTATTCAATGGATTCTATGGAGTCCGGGTATGCGGCATTAGATATGACATGATGAAATATGTGGCGAAGGATTATCCGGGAATCGAATTTATAGAGCCAGAGCTTCAGGACGTCATTACCGGGGCAGCGGAAGATGCCAGAAAGAAGACACTTGATCTGCTGACAAAGGAGCCGGATGTGGATGCAATTTGGCTGGCATGGGATACGCCGTGTATCGGAGTTGCACAGGCATGTGCAGAGGCAGGAAGAGAGGAAGTGAAGATCTATGCGGTAGATGGCTCTTCAACTGTGCTGGAACTGGTGGCAGACCAGAATTCTACAATGTACGGTGACATGGCTCAGAATCCATACCAGATAGGACAGGCAGCAGTGGATCAATGCGCCAGATATCTTGCAGGGGAGCAGGTGCCAAGTACGGTTTATTCTGCGCCGGTATATGTGAACAAGCTGAATTGGGAGACTGCGATCAAAGAATTGGGAATTGAATTGAACGTCAAATAAGCAGAGGCAACTGTAGGAAGGTGAAGATATGGCTGGAGCAGAATATATACTGGAAATGCTAGATGTTACAAAGGAATTTCCGGGAGTAAAAGCGTTGTCTAATGTAACAATTCAGATCAAAGCAGGGGAAGTACATGGTCTTGTCGGTGAAAATGGGGCAGGAAAGTCAACTATCATGAAGATACTTGCCGGACTTTATAGCAATGATGAGGGCCGGATTATCTTTGATGGTGAAGATATTACGAAGAAATTAAATGCCCGTACCGCAGAACATCTTGGAATCAGTTTTATCCATCAGGAGCGATATGTTGTTCGGCATCTTACAGTTGCTGAAATGCTGTTTTTAGGAATTGAAAAAACAAAATCTCTTTTTCGGTTCATGGACAGAAAGGGGATGGTAAAGTCAGCAGAAAAGATGCTGAAAGAAAAAGTGGGGGTAGAATTGCCGGGAGACAGACTGGTTAGTCAACTGACAGTTGGTGAACAGCAATTGATACAGATATGCAGGGCATTGATGAATGATCCCAAAGTAATCGTATTTGATGAACCAACGGCGGTACTGGCCAAGAAGGAATCGGAGCGTCTGTTTAACATCATCCATCAATTGAAAAAGGAAAAAGGTGTTATCTATATCTCCCATTATTTCGGTGAGATATTGGAATTATGTGACAGGGTGACGGTTCTTAGAAATGGAAAAAAGATAGATACTGTGGATGCGGCTGATGTAACAATTGATTCTCTGGTGACAATGATGGTGGGGCGAAATATTCTGGAACAGTATCCTCAAAAACAGCGGGAACCGGGGGAGACCATATTATCTGTAAAAGGGCTGACCCATAAAAAAGAATTCCGCGATTTGAATTTTCAGGTGCGAAGAGGTGAGATTCTTGGAATAACAGGACTTATGGGTTCCGGGCACGATAAGGTTGGAATCAGTATCTATGACAATGCAGATATTGTCGGCGGAGAGATAGAATTCAAAGGAAAGAAGATGAGCTACATCAGCCCTCAGAAGGCAGTTCAGGAAAAGATGGGATATGTCCCGGATGACAGAAGAGGGCTGGGGGCCATTCAGAAGATGTCGGTCCAGGAGAACATTACACTTGCCTGTCTGAAAAAGCTGGCGAGGTATGGAGTTATTTCCAATAAAGCAGAAGCAGAAGCGGCAGATGAGCAGATAGAACATCTTGGAATCAGGACGCCGGGAAGAGATGCTCAGACCGGAAATCTAAGCGGCGGCAACCAACAGAAAGTGGTATTGTCAAGGTGGCTTAGCGATGAGTCGGAATTATATATATTAAATCAGCCAACATCAGGAATTGATATAGGTGCAAGGGCTGATATATATAAGATAATTGATAAAATGGCAAGGAGTGGTGCGGCGGTCATTATAATCACGCAGGACATCCAGGAATTGTATGGGATGTCGGACCGGGTGATTGTTATGTACCGGGGAGTGACTAAACTGGAAATGGAAATAAGGGATCAGGATGTTACGAACCAAATCATTGTTGCTTCCATGGGAGGGGGTGCCGAAGATGAAACATAAAAGGGAGAATGCCGGTGACATGATTATGAGATACAGTGGTTACATCGCATTTGCCGTTATTATTATTTTCTTTGTAATCAAGGCCCCTATATTTTTGCGGTATAGCAATCTTGTCAATATATTGGCACAGTCGGCGGTCCTTGGTATATGCGGATTTGGCTTGACGGGTATTTTTATAGGAGGCGGGGACGACGTTATCCGGGGCGGGACGGATTTATCAATAACGCTTAATATGGCAGTTGCCGGAGCTATTATTGCAGTTATGGCAGGCGGCGGAAAGCCGCTTTGGCTGGCATTTGTAACGGCTGTACTGGTAAGTATCACTATAGAGGCTGTGAACGCATATACCATTGTAAAGCTTAAAATGGTACCGCTTCTCTCCACGATATGTATGATGTATCTGCTTCAGGGGGTAGAGCGGATTATTACGAATAATGTTGTAGTCCCGGCGAATCATAAAGCTCTGGCCTTTATCTCAAATACGGCAATACTTGGAATTCCCGTTATAGCATGGATATTTGTTGTAGTGGCAATCGTTATGTATGTTCTGTTTAACGTGTGTTCTTACGGAAATAAAGTCAGTGCGTCAGGAGGAAGCGAGCTGGCGGCAAAGGCCGATGGAATTAATGTATCCCTGATGGTAGCAAGTACATACTTAATTGGCGGTGTCATGGCATCCGTTTCTGCTTTTTTAATGGTAGCAAGGTTGTCTAGTTATACTCCGGGTGCGGGAGACCTGCAGTTGTTTGATGTGATGTTAGTCAGCTATCTTGGGGCGGTGTTCTCGCGAAGATACAGGCCAAATATACCGGGAACTTTTATAGCAGCATTATTTATCGGGGTGCTGACAAATGGGTTTACATTGATTAATGTTCCATCTTACTGGGTGTATGCAATCAAAGGTGCATTGATTCTGGTTACCGTTTCAATCACGACAATACAGAAGAGGAGGGTGGAATAATATGAAAAGAAAATCATTTTCACTTGGCAGATTTCTTTATGATAACACAACGGCATTTATGATGCTTGGTATATTTGCTTTCTTTTCTGTTTTTGCAGAAGGGTTTCTGTCGATTGGAAACATTACTACTGTATTAAGTTCCTCCTCTGTCTTATTGCTGGTATCAATTGGAATGTGCTTTGTCGTGATTAGCGGAGGGACGGATCTGTCGGTTGCGGCGGCATATGGAATGGGGGGACTGGTCTGTGTGTATGCAATCCGGGCCGGAATTCCGGCAGAGGCAGGTATCCTGCTGGCACTGGCAGCAGGGCTTGTGTTCGGGCTGATCAACAGCTTCCTTATATTGAAAGTGGGGATTTCTGTCTGGCTCGCCACACTTGGAACGCTGTTTATTGGTGAAAGTATAGAGCGGATTGTGACAAAAGGGGGCACGCCAGTATATCTTTCAGGTGTGGACGGGGTTTTTAAAAGTATTGGGCAGGGAACGGTTGTTAATATTGTGCAGAAAGGAGCAAATATTACAATAAAGTCCTCCATTGTCCTGGCACTGATTATAGCCGTCGCAGCCGCCTTTATTTTAAAAAAGACAGTATTAGGAAGACACCTATACGCGGCAGGTCTGCAGCGCAGGGCCGCGGAGCTTTCGGGCGTGTCTGTCGGGAAATGCGTGACGATTGCGTTTGTCGTAAGCGGGGCTTGCTGCTGCCTGGCAGGGGTGATTGGAGGAGCGCAGTTATCTTCGTATATCCCGGTAAACGGACGCTATTATTTACTGGATGCCATTGGCACGGTATTTATAGGAAGCACGATGCATAGACGGGGATTTGCCAATGTGGGCGGAACAATTGTAGGTGTCATATTTTTTGGATTCTTAACAAACGGTCTAAACCTCATTGGAGTACAGTTCTATTGGCAGTACGTAATCAGGGGCGGACTAATCTTATTTGTCCTTGCGGTCAATGCATATCAGAGAAATGTCTGGGCGCTGCGTACGAGGAGACATCAATAATCAAATTAAGCATAAAAAAGGAGCGAAAAGACATGGGAAAATATTTATCAGATAAAAAAGCAAAGGAACTCATATGTGAGATTGGAAGAAGAGTGTTTGACAGGGGGCTGGTGGCAGCAAATGACGGAAATATTACCCTCCGGGTAGGAGAGCGGGAGGTATGGGCAACGCCCACCGGTGTCAGCAAGGGATATATGACACCGGAGATGCTGGTGAAAATGGATTTTGACGGAAATGTTCTGGAAGGGACCTGGACCCCTTCCTCAGAAGTAAAAATGCATCTCAGAGTATATAACGAGAATAAAGCGGTGGGAGGAACTGTTCATGCACATCCGCCGACTGCGACTGCGTATGCGATAACCGGGGAGTGGATTGACCAGCCGGTCTTTGCGGAGGCAATCGTTATGCTGGGTGTGGTTCCGGTTGCAAGCTACGCAACTCCGGGAACTCAGGCAGTGCCCGATTCCGTGGCGCCATATTGCAAAGATTATAATTGCTGCCTTCTGGCAGCACATGGTGCGCTGACATGGGGTGCAGATTTGATGCAGGCGTATTACAGGATGGAGGCGCTGGAGCATTTTGCCAAAATCCACATGGCGGCAGTCGGACTGCAGAAACCGGCACAGATGCTTACGGAGAGCCAGGTGGATGAATTGCTGGCAATCAGAGAGCGGGTAAATAATGGGAGCAAGGCAGGTCAAATTCCGTCAAACAGAGAGGTATAGATATGAATGATTTCGAATATTATAATCCGACAAAAGTTGTGTTTGGACAGGGCAGATTTGCAGATTTAGGAGCGGAGGTGAAGTCCCTGGGCGATAAAGCGCTTCTGGTAAAGCAGGAGGGTCCGTTAGAACAGATGGGTGTATATGAAAGGGCGGTCAAAAGTTTAGAGGAAGCCCAGGTTACAGTACAGGTATTGGAATATGTTTCAAGCAATCCTAAACTGTCAAAGATTCAGGAAGGAATCGCTCTGGCAAAAGAAGAGGGAGCTGAGGTTGTTGTAGCCGTAGGAGGGGGAAGTGCTATAGATGCAGGAAAAGCGATAGCAATTGGTGCTGCCTGTGATGGAGATGTATGGGAATTCTTCCGAAGAGAAAGAGAAGTATCCGCTTCACTGCCAATGGTAGCAGTCAGCACGATATCTGCAACAGGTGCTGAGACAAGCTGTCATGTGGTGGTAACCAATGATGAGCCGGAAGATACCGCAAAGTGGCAGAAATGGGCGATACACGATCCACATGCATTTCCCGAAACAGCCATTATTGATCCCAAGCTTCTGGTATCTGTGCCGAATAAGATTACAGCGGCAGGGATGGCGGACACAATCTCCCATATTATAGAAGGATATTTTGACGGGGTTCCCAATAATCCGATTTCTGACAGAATAGGCGAGGGGATTGTGATGACTGTAATCGAGAATGAAAAAGTGTTGGACAATCCGGAAGACCTGAATGCAAGGGCAGCGCTTAGCTGGGCGGCTACGTTGGCTATGAGCGGGCTTCAGGATTGTGGCAGATCCAATGCAGGATTTCCTGCACATTGGATCCAACATGCAGTGGGTGCGCTGACTGATTCCTCACATGGAGAGGGGCTGGCAGTGATTAATCCTGCATGGCTGGAGTTAGAAAATGAGAAATCACCGGTTAAATTCATGCAGTTTGCCGAGAGAGTCTTTGGCATTGAGAGAACCGAACAAATGACAGACAGAGAGTATGGGCTGGCAGGAATCCAGGCATTAAAAGCGGTATTTAGACGGTGGGGACTTCCGGAAACGCTGCGAGAACTGGGCGTTACAAGTGAGATGATTCCAACTATTGTGCAGGGGGTTATGGAGAGTCCGGAAACCTATGTTTTTGAAGAAGGAACTGTGGAACAGGTGCTGCGAATGTGTTTGTAAAATAGAGGCTGACAGGGTTGTTCAAGGACGTTGGATAACCCTGTGTGAATTTGACTAAGTTACCAGATTATGGTATTATCATAGCACTGAATTGGGCCACTAAATGTGCTATGCATAGGAGAAAAGAATGTGTAAAGAGGCATATTTAGTCATGGACATCGGCACAGGTAATTCAAGAGTCGTGCTTATGTCAGTGGAAGGTGAACTGATTGGGATAAGGTCGTTTGCAAATCCGTATCACAGGGATTATGCATATGAAGATGCATTGTACTTTTTACCCGAAGACTGGTCAGAGGTAATCTTATCATATGTGAAGGAAATGCTCATATCTTATCCAGGATATGGCATCAAGGCATTTACATCTACGAGCGCCCGGGAATCTGTTGTACTTTTGGATAAGGAAGGGAAAGCGTTCTATGGACTTCCTAATATAGACAACCGCGGAGATGAGTGGATTGGAGAAATCCCAAACGAACATGAGATATATTATAAGACAGGACGTTGGCTGTCTGGAGTCTTTTCGGCAGGTAAGCTATTAGGACTTCGGAAAAAAAGGCCGGAAATATACAAGAAGATTTCTAAAATAACGAGCCTGAGTGATTGGATTGGCTATCTTTTTACAGGCAATCTTTTAATGGAGCACTCCCAGGCGTGTGAGACGCAGGTTTTCGATATCGGACGGCTTGAGTGGTCGCAGGAATTGTGCAGCATATTTGGAATTGATACCGATATTCTCCCTTCACTTGATACGGCAGGCAAAAATCTTGGGCATATAAAAGCATCAGTCTGCCACGAACTAGGGCTCTCTACGGATGTGGTGTTTGTCGTTGGCGGTGCGGATACGCAGATGGCGGTCAAAGGGATGGATGCAAAACAAAATGAGGTTGTCATCGTTTCGGGAACGACTTCTCCGATTGTTACAATTGTTCCATATAAGTTTTATGATGAGAGGCAGAGATGCTGGACAGATTCTTATATTGATGGAAAGAGCTACCAGATAGAGACAAATGCGGGCGTCACAGGCTTAAACTATCAGCGTATGAAATCGTTCCTTTTTCCAGATGTAACATATGAGAAGATAGAGGAAGAACTACAGAAAATAGACAGAGTCAGGTGTATTGCAAGTTTTGGTACATTGATTTTTTCGGAGAACAGATCATTGCAAAACGGGGGGTTTTATATGTCGGCTCCGATTGATGAAAATCTGGACCGCTATGATCTGGCATATGCCTTGATAGCGGATATTGCCTGTGGAATCAGCAACCAATGCCATAGCTTATGTGAAATGACATCGATTGATAAGAATTATGTTTTTGGGTGCGGAGGCGGATTTCGGTCTGCCATGCTGGGCCAATTGACAGCGGATCTCCTGCAGAGGAAATTAATACTGCGGGAAGGATATGTGCAGGCATCGGCCAGGGGATGTGTTAGGGTCTGTAATGATTATTTTGGATGCAGTCGGTGTAATACGGCAGTTGATAAAGTATATGAACCGGAAAATAATCAAATGATACAAGAGTATTATAATCGCTGGGAAGCAGTTAGAAATAAGATAGGAACATAAAAATTAAGCAATGAAAGGGGAATATGGATCTTTATAGTCAGATCCACATATAGCATATGAGACCAGTAAAACTACGTAGTCACGCTTTGATAGAACAGGTAGGCAGAATGTACTACATCTTACAGATGAATCAACAGGAGATTGCGGAGAAGCTTGGAATCAGCAGGACTACGGTAGTGCGTCTGCTGACAGAGGGAAGAGAACTGGGAATTATACAGATTTACATCCATGGCCAGGATGACGGGATGCGACAGGAAGAGCTGGAAGCGGAGCTGATGAAGCGTTATGGCATGCGGGATATTATAGTGGCAAGGAACGTGGAGCCAAATTCAACTTATAATGTGGCAGCACGTTACATACAAGGCATTATGCCACGGAAGGGTACCATCGCGATATCCGGTGGGAAGACCATGAATGCCGTTGCCAATTATTTTCATCCGATAGAAGGAGAAAATGAGTTGAACATCACTCAGCTGACCGGAATGTTTGGGGAGAATATTCCAAGTGTTACGGTTGCACAGAATTGGGCGGAAAAGTTAAATGCAAATGCAGTCTACCTGGCAGCTCCGGGTATCGTAAGCTCTCCGGAAAAAAGAGACCTGTTTTTAAACGATGCAAATATCATAAACACATATAAAGAGATATGTAATGCTGAATATGCGATAACAGGAATAGGAATTACGAATTCTGTAAAAGAGAATCTTAAAAACCTGGAGTTTCCTCCGTATCTCTTTGAAGAATTGGATCAGAGATGTGTTGGGGATATTATGTTTCATTTTTATGATAAAAACGGCAGATTTAATGCTGAGAAGGTATCCAGCTGCGTAGTAGGAGCAACAACTGCCGATTACTTAAGGATACCGGTAAGGATTGCAGTAGCCTTTGGAGAAGAGAAGGTGAAAGCGATACATGCAGCTATGAAAGGTAAGATTATAAATATCATGATTACAGATGAAGACACAGCAAGATGCATTTTGCAGCTGTGAATAATTGGTCATGGGGACGGGGGATTTTTAAAAATCCCCCGTCCCCAACTTATCCCAATTTAGCGAATAAAGTCGAAAAATCAGAAAAAAATATTCGGATGCTGGAAATGTATCCATTATTTATACACAATTTGTGGATTAATAGGATAATAAATGTGGAAAACTCTGGAATTATATGGAAAATGCCGCCGGCGAGTAAAAAAATTGACGAATAAGGTAAGATATTATATTACGTATGTCGAATTTGGATACACCGTCAATATTGCGTTGTATTCCGTGTTTTGAATTCACCGTCCATTTCGTCCAGCTTCTTCAGACATTTTTGTGTGAATACTTTTGCGTGCTCTATATCCAGGCTGTCCGGATGGGTCAGCGCCTCATCAAAGTTACGGATATACATATCCATCTGTGCCTCATTCTCAGGTGCCCTCATGGATTCATATTTTTCCCGTACCTTCCGGGGCATCTTACCCTGACAGATGAATGCGCCGAGGTAGTCATTATCATTTTCTATCCATGCATTGACACTCTTTTCTATCGCCTTATAATAATCAGGAGAGTCGCCCATGCCGCAGGTGCCGAACAAAGCAATCCTCTTTCCGCCGAGCCCGTTTATAAAGTCGCTCACTTCCATGCTGCACGTGCCACAGTTCACGCAAAATCCGATAAAGTAGACTTTCGCTTCCGGAATGGACTTGTCTGTCGTGATATCGATGAGATCCTTGGAGTTGCCGGGCAGGTTAGAAAATATGGCGGCAGCGATTTTCTTCGTATTGCCGGACCGGCTCTCATATAGTACGAGATATTCTAACATATCAGTTACCCCTCCTTTAACATATCTTAGCTGTTCTTGATAAATGTCGTACTGCATTTGGGGCAGCGGACTTCTATCTTGCCCTTTCCCTTTGGTATCCGTATCTTCTGCCTGCAAGAAGGGCATTTGTAGATATGGTACACTTTGCGCTGTGACGCCGAGCTTTTCTGCCGGGAGAACCAGGCGCGTATCTTGTACGTCTTATTGAGCCATTTCTGGTTTTCCGCAGCTCTCTTATAGACATTCCGGGAGAACATACGGAAGTAAGAGTAGACGACGCAGGCCCACGCAAAGACAGTGAGGGCAGAAAACATAAGACCGTCAAACCAGCCAGACAGTATGATTGCCGCTACTGCGGCTATTAAAGTAAATTTGCCAAATGAATCGATGCCGTATCTTCCGGACATAAAACGAATAAACTTTTCTTTCAAATTAAATCACCCTCCTAATTAAGCATCATACGCTGTCTGGACATAAAGTCAATAAACTCCTCATTAAAAATATATAAAATAATAAAGAAAGTCATATTAATACGTATGACAAATATTGTCAATCAAATTGAGATTGCAATTAATTTCGTATTGGTATATGATGGAAATATAATACGAGCTATAATACAAGTTGTTAGGAGAATGTATAAATGGGCGTTATTGAAAAAACGAACGCAACACCGTTATATCTGCAGTTGAAGAACAAGATCAAAAAGGAAATCAGAACAGGCATGCTGAAGCCGGGGGACAAGATTCCGTCGGAGGCGCAGCTGCAGAAAGAGTACCATATGAGCCGGGTCACTGTCCGTAATGCCATGGAGGAACTGACAGTCGAAGGGTACATCATAAAGGTGCAGGGAAAAGGCAGCTTCGTTGCGGACTCCGATATGCTCCGTCTGCCCATCGGTGTGACCAGCTTTACGGAGGATGCCAGGATGCAGGGAATCAATCTTACGTCCGAGGTCATCAAATTTGGGATTGAAGATATTAAGACAGAGCTGGACCGGGAATTTTTTGGCGGCAATACGAACGGAGAAGTCCTTGTGCTCAAAAGGGTCAGAAGTGCGGACGGCGTGCCGATTACAATTGAGGAGAACCATATGTCGCCGGACCTGATAGACATGCGTGAAGAGGACCTGACAAAGTCGTTCTATGACATACTAATTAATAAATACCATATGGTGCCTTCGAACAAGGGGCGAAGAAGTGTGAGGATTATATTTGCGGATGAAGAGATAGCTAAGTATCTGGATCTGTCACTGGGGACACCTGTAATCGAATGCGAGGTGTGCGTGTTTGATATGAACGGGGACCCGATACATACGGTAAAAGATATCGTAAGGGGAGATAACGACCGTTTTTTGAAATGGTATGTATAATATGACTTGATACAAGTTAATAAAAAAGTAAACAGGCTTTTCGGATGAAGAGCCTGTTTTTTTTACTAAAAATGGAATAATAATTTATAAAATTTGCACAAAAAGGTATTATGAAAGAGAATTTTATTGACAAAAAAGATAGTTGTCATTATAGTAATATATAAGACGTATTAATACATGTTAAACGGAGAGCAAGTATGAATAGAAAACCGAGAATTTTAGGAATTGGCATTGCTACCATGGATATCTACCGACATCAGAAGCGGATGTACCCTGGCGGGAATGAGTACAATGTGGCTTACAATGCAGCGCTGCAGGGAATTGATGCCGGGTTCATGGGGATTTTCGCGGATGATGCGGCAGGACGTATTCTGGAAAAGACTCTGGCTGACGCAGGGATAGATACGAGCCATTCTCATCACGAAAAAGGGTCGAGCGGTTATGCGCTTGTGGACCTTCGGGATGGAGACCGCATCTTCCTTGACTGGAACAGACAAGGTGTGACAGACCTATATCCCTTTACTTTTACGGAAGAGGAAATCGCGTATATTAAGACGTTTGATGTTGCCTGTATCAGCTGGGGGGCCAGAGTGGGTGCAGATAAGATCAGGAAGCTTTCCGGAGCAGGCATAGAGGTGTGCTACGATTTTTATGATAACTTTACGCAGGAAGACATAGAGAACATATCACCGTATATAAAATATGCATTTTTTTCCTGCAGCCATATAGATGAAGAAGAGACGAGAGGCATCCTGGAAGAATGTGTCCGCCTCGGGGCCCGGATAGCAGTCGGGACAAGAGGCGGCGAACCGGCTGTGGCGTATGACGGCGCCAGGTACTATTCGCAGGACATATGTAAGGTGACAGCCATTGATACAATGGGTGCAGGAGATTCCTATATCAGTGCATTTCTATCGAATTATTTATCAGCGGAGGCTGACGAGCCTTTATCAGCTGAAGATAAGATAACTATTTCACTTAAAAAGGCGGCGGAATTTGCCGCAGAAGTAGTAGTAAAGGACGGTTCATTAGGTGTGGGGTATGACGTCGACCCGGAGAACCTGTCTAAGATCATTAATATCTAGTTGCCACTTGGAGAAAGGAAGGAAAGGGATTATGAAAAAAAAGGTTCTAACAGTTGTTTTGATGATGGCTATGACCGTATCGCTCATCGCCGGGTGCGGCGGCAAGGAAAAAGAGGCTGATGGTGATAAGATTAAGCTGACGTTCCTGGATAAGCATCCGGAAGAAGAATATAAAGGGTATTTTGAACAGGCGATAGCTGATTTTGAAGACGCCCATCCTGATGTCGATATTGAATATGAGAACATCAGCGACCAGGCCATCAAGGAGAAGCTAAGCGTGCTGGCGGCAGGCGGCGATCTGCCGGACATTTTCTTTGCATGGGGAGGCGAATGCCTGAACCGCTTCTCCCGCGCCGGGCGGACGCTGGACCTTACCCCTTATATGGAAGACGACCCGGAATGGAGAGACAGCTTTCTTCCGTCGTTTTTAAGCAGCAGCGTGTATGACGGCAAGAATTATGCAGTGCCTTACAGGAGTTCCGTGCTGTATATGCTTTACAGCAAGCAGGTATTTGCAGACAATAATCTTGACGTACCCGAGACGTGGGATGAATTCATAGATGTATGCCAGAAATTGCAGGAAAATGATGTCACCCCGATTGCATTCGGCAATTCGGACAAGTGGTATACGATGTGGTACGTAGGCCAGTTTAATGCAAACTATGTAGATGCCGGTGCACGTACGAGTGATTACAATCCGGAGTCAGGAGAATTTACGGATTCCGGCTATACGAAAGCCGTACAGACATTCCTCGACCTGAACGATAAAGGGTACCTTGGGACAAATGTCAATTCGCAGGATTACTATCAGGTACGCGAAGAGTTCGCGGCAGGCAGATATGGCATGATTCTGGACGCGACGAGCCAGTTCTCCTTCTATACGGACGCAATGGGTGAGGACGGTTACGGGTACTTCAAGATTCCAATCCCTAATGACGCGTCAGGTGATGAGGCAACCAGCATCGTGACAGGCGGCTCTGAAAACTATGCTGTCTCGGCAGAGTGCAAGCATCCGGATGAAGCGGTTGCATTTCTCAAGTTCATGACATCCAAAGAGCAGGCACTGAAACAGACGAAAGAGACCGGACTTCCGAATGCACTGATCGGCGGCATCACAGAAGATAATTCCGACCCCGTCATTGCAGCGGCATATGAGACTGCAGAAGACTACACCGCAATTGCCGAATGGCTGGACCAGTGCGTGGACGGCAATGTGGCCAATACATATATGGCAAGCCTGCAGGAAGGCCTGGACGGTAAGACGGCGGAAGATATCATAGCAGATGTGCAGAAGGCGGCAAAAGAAGTCGCAGAAGCAAACAAGTAAGAAGTGGCAGGGGAGCGGGCTGGTCCCCTCCCTTGCCCGAAGAGGAGGATAGTGTCGTGAGAAAAAAGAATCAGAAGACGGTAGGGCTATATCTCTTCCCGGCGCTTTTCATCGTAATCATCGTATTGTATCTTCCGATTTTCATCAACCTGTATGAGAGCTTCTTCAGCTGGGGCGCCATGAGCACGAAGCATGAGTTCGTAGGCTTCGCGAATTATATCAAGATGTTTAAGGACGAGGTGTTTTACGTTGCGCTGAAGAACAACATGATCTTCATGGTGACGTCCGTCATATTCCAGATAGGAATTTCCCTTATCATAGCAAATGTGCTGGAATGCAAGTTCATGAGGAGGTCGCAGAACTTCTTCCGGTCCATATACTTTATCCCGTCCCTTCTCATGGTGACGGTAGTCGGCATCGCGTTCAAGATGATAGTAAGCCCGTCAATCGGAGTCTTGAACCCTCTGCTCGAACTGGCCGGGGCTGACGCATCTAAGATGGATCTTCTCGGCAATGCAGGCAGCGCGACTTATGCGATTGCGGCAATGTCCCAATGGCAGTACATTGGATATACGGTGATTCTGTTCATCGTAGCGATACAGAATATTCCGGGGGAACTGTATGAAGCGGCGGATATCGACGGAGCGAATGCGGTGAAGAAGTTTTTCTATATTACGGTGCCGGAGATCAAAGATACGATACTGATCAATACGATCATAACGGTGACAGGTTCTATCCGGGAGTATGACGAAGTATTCGTGACCACCAACGGAGGGCCCGGATATGCGACAGAGACGCTGGCGACGTACCTGTATAAAGCAGGGTTTCGAAACGACCAGATGGGGTATGCGTCTGCACTGGCGTTCTTCATCTTCATTGTAACATTTATCATCGGGTTGGCGCAGATGAAGGGTTACCGCCTGGACGACCAGCAGTAGGAGGGAGATATATGAAGAAGACGGTTTCACATGTGGCTGCTTATGCGTTCTTTATAGCATTTGCAATCATCATCATCCTGCCGCTCATCTGGATGATAATCACGGGATTCAAAACGAACCAGGAACTGTTCCTGTCGCCCTTTTCCCTGCCTGAACAGTGGAAGTGGGAGAATTATGTGGATGCCTGGAACCAGGGGATAGGCATCTACCTTTCTAATAGCGTAATCATAACAGTGGGCGCGACCGTATTGTCTACGTTCGTCAGCTGCCTTGCGGCATATCCGCTGGCAAGGCTCAATTTCAGGTCCAAGAAGCTGTGGATATATGTCATCCTGGGCGGCCTGATGCTGGCGCCCCAGTCTTCGGTCATCTCGCTGTTCAAGATGGTTAAGATAGCGGGGCTCTATGACACAAGAACGAGCCTTATATTGATAGACGCGGCATTCCGTATACCATTTGCCGCATTTTTGATAATGACGTTCTACAAAAGCATCAGCTACAGCCTGGATGAGTCGGCCTATATCGATGGGGCTACCACGTGGCAGATATTCCGCAAGATTATCGTGCCTCTGAGCAAGCCGATTATTGCGTCCTGCGCTATCGTCAGCTTCCGGGCAGTCTGGAATGAACTGATGTTTGCAAACATTATGCTGCAGAGTACGGATAAAAAGACCGTGCCGGTCGGCCTTATGAATTTCCAGGGCATGACGACGACGAACTGGACGCTCGTAGTCGCAAGCATGGTGATAGCGTCCCTCCCGCTGGTGATAGCGTTCCTGCTCCTGCAGAAGCAGTTCGTACGCGGCCTTACGGCGGGAAGTGTGAAAGGATAAATGGAGTATGAAGCATTTGAAAGAATCACAGATATTAACATCGAATTATCCATATTATAAATATTCTCTGGATTACGCATTAGAATCGTTGAGAAGGATGGGCGCGGGACCGGTTGAATTCTATGCGTGCTATCCCCACTTTCATCTCGATGATGTGGATTACTGGGATGTGAAGAGAATAACCAAAAAGCTGATTGACAACAAGCTGAATGTAGTCTGCTTTACCCCGGAGCAATGCCTGTATCCGGTCAACATTGCAGCCCGTGATATCAATGCAAGGAAGAGAAGCATGGACGTATTTAAAAAAGCAATCCGGTACGGGGCGGAGATGGGAGCGGAGTATATCGTCACACTGGCCGGTTACGGGACACTGGACGAGGAGGAATCCTCTGTCTGGAACCGGTCCGCGGAGTCGCTTGGAATACTGGGAGATATGGCGGGCAGCTACGGAGTGAAGCTGGTGCTGGAGACAGCGCCGAGGGAATATACGACGACCCACAATTCAAAAGATGTCGTCCGCATGATTCGTGACGCCGGCTCTTTGGCAGTCAGAGGGATGATAGACACGGCGACGCTCGGATTTTCAGGTGAGACGATGGAGCAGGCAATTGCAGATCTGGAAGGATATCTGGCCCATGTGCATGTGGCAGACGGTATCCCCAATGGACACCTTATTCTGGGTGAAGGCAGCCTGGATATACAGGATATGCTGATGAAGCTGGACGATGCAGGCTATAAGGGTCCGCTCAGCCTGGAGATACTGAACGACAAGTATATGCGCCGGCCGCATGAGGCGATGGAGACATCTTATAAAAGATTAAAAGAATATATTTCAAAATAAACAGTTAAGGAGACAGGTCATGGAAATCAGAGAGATTATTGAAAAAATTGCAAGAGACAAAGAGGCGTCCGGAGGTATTAAGAGCGTCGTATGGCTGGCGGCAGGCGGTTCTAACGGCGGCAACTATCCGGCGCAGTATTTTATGGACCGTGAGTCAAAGACCATCCGTTCCCAGATGTTCACAAGCAATGAATTCGTATATGCTGCGCCGAGATTTGTCGATGAGAATACGGTAGCCGTCGTGACCTCCATGAGAGGTACGCCGGAAACATGTGTTGCGGCACAGGTGGCTAAGGACCTTGGAGCGACGACAATCGGACTGTATGTACAGGAGTCGCTTCTGACAGAGACGTGCGACTACAATGTCAGATATGACAGTATCATGTTTGACGAATCAGATCAGAGCAGGACAAATGCAGCGCTTGGAATGCGGATAGCCATTGATATCGTGGACGTCATGGAAGGTTATGAACATTATGGGGACGCCATATCGGCCTATGATATTCTCGATAAAGTGTATAACGACGCTAAGTCGTACTGCATGCCTCTCGCAGAAAAGTGGGCCCAAAAGAACAAAGAGGAACATGTGATTACCGTCATGGCAAGCGGCCCTGCCTATGCGGCAGGCTATATCTTCTCAATCTGTAATATCATGGAGATGCTGCAGATTCAGTCCCCGACAATAAACTGCTGTGAATTCTTCCACGGTCCGTTTGAAGTGCTGGATAAGAACGAGTCGTTCTTCCTTCTCGTATCAGAGGGGAGGACGAGGAAGGCAGATGAAAGGGCCGTCAGGTTCTTAAAAGAATACGGCGGGGAAAAGGTATATATCCTGGATGCGAAAGAATTAGGCATCAACAGATTCAAAGATTCTGTTGCAGAGTATTTCAACCATATGTTATTCTCTCCTATATTAAATAATACATATATGAAGCAGCTTTCCGCAGCGGCTAAGATTGACTATATGACACGCCGGTATATGTGGAAGGTACAGTATTAGACAGTAACAGAGGTGCCTGCATTGGAGAATCATATTATCATAAGAATCCTGACCCGTATTTTTGACTTGATAGTTTTAAATATACTGTGGCTCGTCTGCTCTGTCCCGATTGTAACGATTGGAGCATCTACGACAGCGTTATATTCGGTCATGCTGAAAGTCGTAGCCGGTGAGGAAAGCTACATTATGAAAGACTTTTTTAAAGCCTTCCGGGTAAGCTTCTGGCAGAGCACGGCCGTGTGGCTCATACTGCTTGCGGCAGGCGCCGCACTCGGAGCAGATATCGTGATATTCCAGAGGGCATCTGGCATTGCCCGGGCAGGGCTGGCAGTGTTCTATATCATCACATTTTTTTATGCAATCGAAGTGATATTCGTATTTCCGCTTATTGCAAAGTTTGAAAACACGACAGGCAATATGCTGAAGAATGCCATACTGATTCCGGCCTCCCGGCTCCCATTCGCCGCGGCTGTCCTCGTCATGACAGGCACGTGCCTTGTGCTTACCTTCCTGAACTATACCACGCTTATGGTGGGCGCGGCAGTGTGGGGCATAATCGGAGTGGCGGTGCTTGCTTATGTGAATTCCATATTTATCCGTAAGATTATAGAACCATATATGTAAAATCAGGTCGGCCATACTATAACGGCTGGTTCCATTATAGTGTAATATGGCTGACCTTTTTCACTGCCCATGTTCACTACGGTATGTTGATACGCACAGGAGTATCAGATATTTTTGCATATGAAATAATTTTAAATGAGGCATCTGGCCGATAAATCTTATGGTCTGCTGATATGATGCTGGTATCCGAGACATTTAAGGTGAAGACATTCTCGCCGGCTTCTGTATAAGCGCCCTCTTCTATTATCTTAGATTGCCGGTACAGGCAATAAGACCCATCCTTTGTAAATGTCAGGTATTCATCTTCTTCACCTCTCCCATCGCCCGTACAGTACGTCCCCACGATATCATCGGAGTATTCTCTGGAAGATACATATTGGAAGATATTTATTCCCAGAGATATTAACAATAAAAACACAAGTATGGAAATGAATATAGGTTTTCTCATAAAATTCGCGCCCCCTTTGCTATCATATGGTTTAAACTTATTTGTCAGGCAAGTGTGTCCATCCATTGAATGATTTGAGTATATCTTAAAATCGATGTAAATACAAGAAACGGGTGATTGCCATTACGCAAAACGTTTTTGCCGGGTACACATAATTTCATAAAATAATTGAGCAGTTGCCGCCTGAATGCTATAATGGGAACATAGCGGTACTATGGAACCAGCCGGGTAAGTGGCGGAGCAAGGAGGGAAAAGGCATGCAGGAGCTTACGAGACTGATAAAAGAGGATATGAAGCCGGCACTCGGGGTTACAGAACCCGGAGCCATCGCCTTTGCGGTTGCCAGGGCGAGGGAGCATACAGAAGGAGAGATCAGGCAGGTGCGGGTGGCGCTGAACTCGGGCATGTACAAGAATGCATTTACGTGCGGCATCCCTAATTCCGGACATTTCGGCAATCTGTACGCCGCGGCGCTTGGAGCGGTGGCGGCAGATGCATCGCTCGGGCTTCGGTCTCTGGAACATATAACGGAAGAAGACGACGCACATGCGGCAGAGCTTGTGGAGGAAGGCCGGGTAGAAGTGGTTATGGATCATATCGGCTCGGAGATAACGATTGACGCGGCAGTCACAGCAGGACAAGATCAATGCACGGTCCATATCCGTGGAGGCCATACAGATATTACTTGCATAGAGAAAAATGGGGGCGTCATCTTCAGTGCCGCAGAGAAGGCGGAAGAAGGGCAGGAATCCGAACAGGGGATGCCCGTCATACACAAGTATACGCTTCACGAGATTCTGGACTATGTAAAGACCGTCCAGGAAGGGGAGATCAGCTTTATCCGGGACGCATTTACGATGAACATGGATCTTCTCGAAGAAGGGATACAGTCGCCGAAGACGAAGATCGTCCATCAGCTGCTGAAAGAGAATGAGAGCAGAATCATCTCCGATGACGCGAGGAAGACCGCACAGCTGCTCTGCAACGGTGCGATCGAGGCGAGGGTCCTTGGTCTGGCGCGGCCGGCAATGAGCATAACCGGGAGCGGCGCGCACGGAATCATCGCTACCATGCCGTTGTTTGCGTATTATGAAGTGAATTATGAAGTGGTGGACGACGATATCCTGCTGCGTGCTACGGCGTTGAGCTATCTGATTACGATGTACATCAAAGAGTATTCCGGGAAGCTGTCTGCATTCTGCGGGTGCGGGATAGCCGCAGGCACAGGTATGGCATGTGGGCTTGCATATATGAGGAATGCTTCCGAAGAGCAGATTACGATGGTAATCCAGAACATGGCGAGCGGGCTCACGGGCATGATCTGTGACGGAGGCAACCAGGGATGTGCCATGAAGGGGATCGTGGCTGTAGATGCAGCGTTTCGGGCTGTGGACATGGCCATGGAACACGTATGTATAGACGATATCCATGGTATTAACGGGAAGACGCCGGAAGATACTATGCGGAATATGGGACGGATCGCGTCCCCCGGTATGGTGGAGACAGAGAAGACGATAGTAGAGATTATGGAGCATAAGTAATACAGAGGAAAGACAGGGGATAAGGCACATGAGTACAGACGGGAAGAATAAAAAACGCCACAGAGGGAGAAGAAAGAAGAAGGCAAAGAACAGCCTTGTCACAAATATCGTGCTGGCGGCTGCGGTAGTCGTATTCTGCGTATCGGCATTCCAGCTGATTAAGATTGCCAAGGGATATCTGGACGGGCGGAACGAGTATAAGAAGATTGCGGACCTGGCACTGAAGGATACCGATGACAAGGATAAATTCAGGGTGGATTTCGATGAGCTTCTGAAAATGAACCCTGATACGGTAGGCTGGCTGCGTTTCCATCCCGAACCTTCCATCATCAATTATCCGGTCGTACAGGGAAAGGATAACCAGGAATATCTGCACAAGACATTTTCCGCAAATGAAAATACGCTGGGAACTATTTTCCTGAATGTGGATAATAGTAAGGATTTTTCGGATAAAAATTCTATCGTGTATGGACACAGGATGAAGGACGGTTCCATGTTCCGGCATCTGTGGGATTATGATGATCAAGAGTTCTACAGCAAGAATCCGTACTTTTACATCTATACGCCGGACGGCAGGGAGATCACGTACCATATCTTTGCCGCAGCCAAAGTAGGGGATACGTCCAGGGCTTATACCACGGTGTTTGGTTCAGAAGCGCAGTTTGAAGAAGTTGTCAAAGAGATGAAAGAAGCGTCGTTCTATAACACGAACGTAGAGGTCGGCGGGGACGATTCGATCGTCACGCTGTCCACCTGTACCGCAGAGAGCGACGATAACCGCATGATAGTATGCGGCGTGAAAGAAAAGGAAGTAAAACTGGAGGATTGAGGATGGATTATACTTATGAAATCGGAGATATTGTCACGATGAAGAAGAAGCATCCGTGCGGAAGCAAAGAATGGGAGATCCTGCGGGTCGGCGCGGATTTCCGCCTTAAGTGTCTCGGATGCGGACATCAGATAATGATTGCCCGCAAATTAGTAGAAAAAAATACGAAGCAATTAAGGAAAAAAGCTTGAAACAAGCATCGTTTTATGATATCATATTAAATCGTGATACATGAAATGTCCGTACGCAAATTGCGGCGGATATCCTTGCTCCCACCAATGAGCGGGGGCCAAAAGACCAGAAGGAGGTGCGAAGACGACATGAACAAATATGAATTAGCTGTTGTTGTCAATGCAAAAATCGAAGATGACGAGAGAGCACAGGTTATCGAAAAGGTAAAAGCGTTAGTAGAACGTTTCGGTGGCAGTGTGACAGACGTCGATGAATGGGGTAAGAAGAGATTGGCTTACGAGATTCAGAAGATGAAAGAAGCATATTACTATTTCATCCACTTCGAATCTGCAGCAGAAGTTCCAGGCGAGATTGAACAGAGAATCCGCATTATGGACAACGTGCTCAGATATTTATGCGTGAAACAAGAGGCATAAGCAGGAAGAAGAGGTATAAATATGAATAAAGTAATTTTGATGGGACGCTTAACGAGAGATCCGGAAGTCAGATACTCGCAGGGGGATAACCCACTGGCTATCGCAAGATATACGCTGGCTGTCGACCGCAGGTTCAAGCGGGACGGAGAGGCTACCGCGGATTTTATTTCGTGTGTTGCATTCGGAAAACAGGCAGAGCATACGGAAAAGTATTACCGTCAGGGGCTCAAAGTTACAATCAGCGGCCGTATCCAGACAGGAAGCTATACGAACAAAGACGGTGTCAAAGTATATACGACAGAGGTCGTGGTAGAAGAGCAGGAATTTGCCGAGAGCAAGGCTGCAAGCGACGCCAACGCGGGAAGTTTCCATCAGGCGGCTCCAGCACCGGCACCGGTGTCAGACGCTGGTGACGGCTTCATGAATATTCCGGATGGAATAGATGAAGAATTACCGTTTAATTAAGCGAGAGCAATCGAATATTCATTTTCAGAAAGGAGAACAGCTATGGCTTACGATAAAGGAAATCGTCCGGAAGGCGGCTTCAAAAGAAGAGGCGGCGGACGCAGAAGAAAGAAAGTATGTGTATTCTGTGGTAAAGAGAATAACGATATAGATTACAAAGATGTGGCAAAGTTGAGAAAATATATCTCTGAGAGAGGAAAGATTCTTCCTAGAAGAATCACAGGCAACTGTGCCAAGCATCAGAGAGCTCTTACTGTTGCAATCAAGAGAGCAAGACATATCGCTATCATGCCATATGTCCAGGATTAATCCGAACAGATGACATGTGACCGCCGCTGCGCTGCAGCGGCGGTTTTTTATATCAGAGGAAACTTCGTTCCCTATGATATAAAAACCCTCCGGGGGATGCGCACACTTTGTTCCATATCGGTTGACAGAATGAATGAATTAGGATAAAATAACATATACTTTATATTATCTTAATAAAGGAGGGCGCACAATGCAATACATCGAACGCACGCTGGAAAGAAAATTTTTGCACATGAGTGCCTTTTTCAAGGCCGTCCTGGTGACAGGCGCCCGGCAGGTCGGAAAGACGACGATGCTAAAGCATTTGGCCGAGGGACAGAGCAGAACCTATGTTTCGCTGGATAACGCGATGGTGCGGATGCTTGCCCAAACGGATCCCGTGCTGTTTTTTCAAACCTACAAGCCGCCGATTATCATTGACGAGGTACAGAAGGCCCCACAGCTTTTTGAGCAAATCAAAATCCTGTGCGACGAGAGCGAGGAAAAGGGTCTCTTTTGGCTGACTGGCTCCCAGCAGTTTAACATGATGAAGAACGTTCGGGAAACGCTGGCCGGGAGAATAGGCATCCTGGAGCTTTATAGCATGTCAAAGAATGAAATTGAGGGGATTGGCTTTTCAGACGGTCTCGATTTCTCTCTGCCTTGCCTGCTGGAGAGGCAAAAGCAGGTTAAGAAGAACGACATCATCGACGTATTCGAGCATATTTGGCGGGGCGGTATGCCTCAGGTGCTTGATGCCGATGCAGAGCAGCGGCAGGAATACTACAATTCCTATGTGGACACTTACTTGATGCGCGATGTCGCGGAGGCGGGCGGCATCACAGATGCAGTGCGCTTCCGCAAGTTTTTGAACGCCTGCGCAGCCCTGGTGGCCGAGCAGGTTAATTATAAGACGCTGGCCGAAGCCGCCGATATCGCACAGCCTACAGCAAAGGAGTGGGTGCGGGTGCTGCAAGGGCTGGGGATTATCTACCTTTTACAGCCGTTTTCCAACAACGAATTGAAGCGGCTCACCAAAACGCCAAAGCTGTATTTCTGCGACACCGGCCTTTGCGCCTATCTCTCCATGTGGCTTACACGGGACACCTTAATGAACGGCGCGGTCAACGGACATTACTTTGAAAACTATGTGGTGATGGAGCTGTTGAAATACTATACCTATGCAAAGGCAAAGGCCAACCTGACCTATTACCGCGATTCCAACGCCAAGGAGATCGACGTTTTTGTAGAGGAAAACAATCTGATACACCCGCTGGAGATTAAGAAGTCCGCCAACCCCGACCGCCGCGAGGTAAAAAAGTATGCGCTGCTAGATAAGACCAGCCTGGAAAGAGGCTGCGGCGGCATACTCTGCATGTGCGAGGAAGTTATACCCATTGACGATAAAAACTGCTTCATCCCCTGTAATCTGATTTAGATGCGAAATCGGTTAAGGTAGATTAGAGTTGACGGTATATATTGTGCAAATTCTGAAAGTAGAAGTACACAACTATCTGAAAAAGAGTTATAATAATCATATAATCAAGGGAACCGGAGTCGGGCAGAAGGCGAGGAGATGGTGAATATGAAGAAGAACACGATTATCACGATAGGGAGACAGTTTGGAAGCGGCGGACATGAGATTGCCAACCGGCTGGCAGAGCGTCTGGATATACCGCTCTATGACCGGAACCTGATTCAGATGGCAGCCAAGGAGCTGGGCATCAGCCATGAGACGGCAGAGACGGTCGATGAGACGATTCTCGGAAAGTTCCTGTCGGCATATGTGGTGAATATGGGTGAGTACACCTCTTTCATGGACGGGGAGGCGACAGAACCTTTAAGCGATCAGGTATACCAGACACAGTCGGACATCATCAGGAAGCTGGCGAAAAGAAGCCCGTGTATCATGGTAGGGAGGTGTGCGGACCACATATTGGAATATGATTTCAACTGTATCAATGCATTTATATATGCGGAAAAGGAAGACAGAGTACGCCGTGTCACGAGGATATACAACCTGAATGAAAAACAGGCGCAGGAAAAGATAAAAAAGACGGACAAAGAGAGGAAGCTCTACTATGAGGCGCACACAGGCCGCCCGTGGGGCAGCATAGAGTCGCACCAGATGTTGTTCAACGTAAGCAGGCTCGGGATAGATGATATCGTGGATGTGCTGGCAGCCATGTTCCGTGCCAGAAGGTAATGCAGGAATTGGAAAATGATAGATTAGAAGCGTACGCCATCGTAAAGATGTGGAATAATTCCTGACTGGTCAGTGCGCTTGCAAGCTGTAAGCAAAAAGGACGCGGAAAACGCAGACTCCAGATGGATTCGACAGGAAAGCTGAATGCTTTCCCGTCTCAGCCATCTCAAAAACCGGACTTGAGTTCCGGTTTTTGGTCTGTGTTCGCCGCGTTCTTTTTGTTAACATCTTGGCAAAGCTCCCTCCAACAGCCAGGAACCATCCCACATCTTCCCGCTGTCTGATACACCTCAGAGCTCAAATTTCCAAATCTGCAGGATTCCCTGCACTGTTCCAATGGATAGAATTATTGGCGGATAATGTCAGGCATGTTTGCTACTTTGACCGCCAGAGAATCTCGCATGGCTGTAGTGTTATGGTCTCGCGGTTGCCTTCTCCGTCGTAGAAGGCGGTCGTCTGCACTTCGTTGGAATTATTGAGGATTGCGTATTTTCCGCTTTCGGGATAGGCGTTGACTTCGCAGTTGAGGTTGTCGGCGTACCATCTTTGGAAGTGGTCTTCTTTATGTGCAGCGTAGTACAGGGAGCGCATCAGGAGGCGCGTGTTCTCATAGCTGTACGGAAGTCCCGCGATGTATACGCCGCGTCCTTCTCCGTACGTATTGGCTGCGAGGTGCACTTCGTTGTCAGAATACTCTATTATCTCCGTACCGGAGGAGAGGGCGTAGATATCATGCTTGCTTTCTCCAAAGTCGAAGTCCGCGGACCTGTCTTCTGTGATAAAGTGCGTATCGAGCGCTTTTTTATGATATTTGTCCGTAGACAGGGTGAAGCCAAGCTCCTTGTCTACGCCAAGTGCGTCAGCAAGCTGGAAGAAGCGTCCGCCGTGGTGTACCGCAGACGGCTCTCCTACGCCGACGAACCCACCGCCTGCATGTATCCAACGGCGTATGGTGGTGATAAGCTGCGTATCCAGCCACTCCTCTCCGCCTGAGAATGCGGTTTCGGCATCCCCTGCGTTGATGATGACATCGATATCCTCCGGAATGCCGTTGCTGCGGATGTCGTCGAAGCTCATGAATACGACATCCACGGCGGCACCGCTCAAGGATTCCAGAATACCGAAGTAGGAATAGGTCTGCTTGTACCAGAGCGCGTGGGCTACCATGTAAGACTGCCAGGAGCGTAAGTGCCCCCAGGAGTTGAGAATAGCAACCTTGAGGCCGCAGTAAGGTTTCTTTCCTTTTACATTGTCATATATAAGCCGGAACTCGTCCGTAACCTTTTCGATATAGTCTACAAATTTCGGGAACTTGTAAGCCAGGCTCAGATATCCCCCGTAGCCGATACGGTCTACCGGGTTCCTCATAAGCGCTCTCCTTGCACTGAGCCAATTATCGATGGCCTCGATGCACGGGTCGTTCCCCTCGTAGAAGGTGTCCGGAAAGAAGTAGGGAAGGAATCGCCCTTCCGTATACTTGACTCCCGGGATGTCGGAGATGAGCCGCAAGGTGGCGCCTCCGCCCACGCTGCCGACTACGGCGTCAAGCCCGATGCTTTCAAAGTGCGGGCCGTATGGCTCCGTGCCGATCCAGTTGTCCCCGAGGAACATCATGGCCTCCCTTCCTGCATCGTGTACAAGGTCGACGAGTTCTTTGGCTTTACGGGCCACGAACTCCTGGATAAATGCCATGTAATCCCGGTATGCTTTAGAAGGGACACGGAAGGTCGTGTTGTAATATCCGTTGTCTACGATATCCTCCGGGCGGAGCGCATAGCCATATTCCTGCTCGAATTCTTCCAGTGCGCGGATGGAGACGGTGGCGCCATAACCGAACCAGTCTACAAACTTCTCCCGGGCTTCGGAATTGAAGACGAGCGTAAAGTGGTAAAAGAAGGTCGTAAATCTGACCACATCTGTATCAGGATTATCTATAAGCCACTGCCTCAGATAGTCTTTCGCAAAGGTTCCAGAAGCAGGCTGGCGGACATCGAACGGTATATCGTGAGGCTTGTCTCCCCAGTTGTTGGTAATGTGGTTGTACATCTGTGTCGGGTCCCATATCGCATATACGAAAAAGGATACGGTATATTCGTGGAACGGGACGGCACCTTCCACCGTAACAAGATCCTTGTCGGTATCTACGGACCAGCATTCGGCAGGAACCACTTCCTGGGTCGTGCGGTCTATGACTTCCCACCACTTTTTCGGATCATGTACGTAGTCAGCCTGTACCTGTTCGCGGAAATACCCGTCTAGAAAATCAATGGTGACAGTCGTATCGACTGCAAGATTGTGCCTGGACATGAGCAGCATCTGCTGGCATTCTTCCATATGCTCTTTGGCGAATGCATTATGACCTCTTGCCACAAAGTATGTCGTATATATTTTTGCATCTAAAGATTTGATTTCATCATCCAGCTTCGTGCCATCGCTGTCACGAAGGGCATCTGCGCCCCAGCGGTCGAGCATTTCCTGCGTTTCTTTTAAAAAATTGGATTCGCTCGGCAGCGTGACTCTTCCTTTTGTTTTAGACATAATTAACCTCCCTGATTCAACGCGTGCAGGACGATAAAGCTCCCCACGCAAACATTTAATTTGAGTATATGGAATAACGGGTGAGATTACAATAGCACGATTGTTGGTTTTTTTTGCACATTTGTGTGTTATCATTTGTACAATCTTGTATTTCGCAATACTGTCTGCTACATTTAAAGGCAGAGCAACAGGGTGTGAACAATTGAATATCAATGTGGAAAAGGAGCTGCAAGATTGTCTATGAAGTCTATGGAAGTCGAAGTGATTCGAAGCGCTGAAGATTTGGAAATGCTGTCCCCTTTTAAAGTGGACAACAACTTGTGGGGAACAACAACTGTCCCGGAAACATATGGGTATCTCGGATTTATCCCGGATGACGGATTCTATCTGAAGATGGTATGCAAGGAAGCAGATCCGCTTAGGAAGTACAGGGATATGAATGCGCCTGTATATCGTGACAGTGCCATGGAAGCCTTCTTTCTGTTTGAATCGGAACGGGAGCGGTACATACAGCCGACTTATCTGAATTTTGAGGTGAATGCCAACGGCGCTCTGCTGGCGGCATATGGTAAGGAGCGCATATACCGCACTTATTTTGCGAAAGAAGAACATCAGGAATTTGCTTGCAGTACACAGATAGAAGAAGACCGGTGGAGCGCGGCGCTGCACATACCGGTTTCGATTCTGGAACATATATACGGCCCCCTCTGTCTGGAGGCCGGCAGTACATTTACCTGTAATTTCTATAAGATATCAGAGGCGGCTGAAATAGAGCACTATGCCTCCTGGTCTATGATAGAGACGGACGTGCCGAGCTTTCATCTGCCGGAATACTTTGGAACCGCTGTGATATCCGAGGGGCGAAGGAGCCGCCGGCAGGACTAGAAGCTGCCCTCGGCCATTGCTTTTATAGAAGAGGCGTATTCGGAAGGCGTCATTCCCGTCACCTTTTTAAACTGCCTGGAAAAATAATGGATGGAAGTGTAGCCAAGGTGTTCGGATACCTGCGTGAAGTTCATGCGGTTCGTCCGTATCATTTCCTTGGCTGCATCGATCTTCATCTGAGAAAAATACTCGATAATGCCGAGAGCGCTTCTCTCCTTGAAGATTTTCTGCAGCTGAGAACGGCCGATGAGGTTATCGCGGCAGATCTGTTCTATCGTCACGTGTGAACTGATATTGCTTTCGAGATAGTCGACGACGCGGTTGAATATTTCATTATCACTTCTATTTTTGGTCGTCTTCTGGGGTGCGGCCTTGGGCAGCTTCTTGTCAAATATGATTGGATTGGAATATCTTCTTATTATATGTATAAGGAACTGTTCCAGAAAGAGCCGGATGAGCTGTTCAGAACCGAACATGTCGGATTCCTTCTGAGGCATGTTCTGCAGATAAGGATCGTCCAGCCTGCAGTCAAAACAGCGGCGAGCTTCAATTATAATAGAAGCGAGGAGATTCCGCTCCGTCTCGTCAATTTTCAATATGCGTTTTTTGAAAAAGCGCATGGCTTCGTTGCGGCACTGGAACGATATAACGACAAGGTTAGGAGCAGAGTCCCCGGTCGCTTTTACATTATGAAATTCGTTTGGCTGATGGAATGCCACATCGCCCTTCTTCAGCACGGTAAACGAACTGCCGCCCGTCACGCCTACCTCTCCTTTGTCCACGCAGATAAATTCCCAGAAGTCATGTGATTCCCCTTCGAATGAGAAATCGCTCATATATTCAAAGTAGTGGATACTGTATATCTTGCCGACAGATATAGAATCTTTCAATTCAACTCCGTTATATCCCATAATAATCCCCCTGTTTTGTGTGTTTTGTAATATGAATGATGTAGATTTTTGTCTAATCTTACTAATATTATACCTCTTGTTTTGTGAAAAATCAAAACTAAAATGCGGATAGTGCAAATTAAGAGGATTTTAGGACAAAGATTTTTGTGCATATTTGTAATACAATAAATCTAGACACAAAGTAATCTTTATAGGAGGTAAAGTATTATGAAAAAAAGAGTTTTGAGCGTATTATTGTGCGTAACAATGATCGCTGCCATGGTTGTCGGATGTGGCAAGAAGTCTGATGGCGATGGGGGAGACAAAGGTGGAAAGAAACTTGTTTACTGGGCAATGTGGAGTGAAGGCGAACCACAGGCGAAGGTAATCAAATCCGCTATTGAGAAGTATACGAAGGATACAGGAGTAGAAGTTGACGTACAGTTCAAAGGACGTAATGGACAGCGCGAAGGCCTGCAGCCTGCATTGGACGCAAAGCAGCAGATTGACCTGTTTGATGAAGACGTCAACCGTGTAAATGGTTCATGGGGCAAATACCTGCTCGACCTGGAAGACCTTGCAAAAGACTTTGAAGCCGAGCACGGCAACGAGACGCTGTACAAGATCGCCCGCAACGCATATGCACAGAACAACGACGGAGACGAGACGCTGCATTCTATTCCTTATCAGCCATCGATCTTCGGATTCTTCTACAACAAGACATTGTTTGACCAAGCCGGCATCGAAGCAGTTCCTACGACATGGGAAGAGTTAGATGCTGCATGCGCTAAGTTAAAGGATGCAGGTATTACACCTATTACAGGCGACACTACATACATGACATCTTTCATGGGATACCACCTTGGACGTTACCTTGGACAGGACGGCGTGAAGGCTCTCGTTGGAGACCCGGCTGTTGCTGATAAGGTTGAATCAGGCGATATCGAGAAAGTATCCTGGGAAGATGAGAAAGTAGTTCAGGCTGCAAAGGATATCGAAGATTTCGCAGCGAAGGGATACTTCTCCAAGAACATAGCTTCCAACATCTACCCGGCAGGACAGAATCAGGAGTTCGCTCCTGGTGAAGCTGCAATCATCCTCTGTGGTTCCTGGCTGCCGAACGAAATCAAGGTCGGAGAAAATGCTGAGGGCGATGACAAGGTTGAAGTGGCAGACGACCTGACATGGGGTTACTTCAACTATCCATCTGTGAAAGACGGAAAAGACGACAGCACAGCAAACAACATTGCAAACCAGGTGCTGGCAATCAACAAAGATTCTAAGATGACAGAAGAAGCTTTTGAACTCATCACATATATCACGGCAGGAGATGCTGACAAGCAGATGACGACGGACGCTCTGTGTATCCCGGCAGACAAGGCTAACGCAGATGCATGGCCGACAGAACTTACAGAAGTGAAGCCAGGGTTCGACGCTACGACGACATACTATGACTGGGCTGTAGGCGCAGAGAACAATGGAGACCTTACACCGGTTCTCAACGAGAACGTTGTGAAGCTCATGGCAGGAAGCATGACAGCAGATGATTTCATCAAATCTTGCAAAGAGGCATCTGGACAATAGGCCCTGTGCGGTTGACAAGAACAGAAGTTAATAGGTAATATATATATGGTGGCATGGCGTCATACGCTGCCACCATATTTTTTAAGACAAGGAGGTTGTCTGATGAAGAAAAATAAAGGAATGATTGTGGGGTTCCTCGCACCGGCCGTTATTATCTTTCTCATTGTATTCCTGTACCCGATTGTCCGTACGGTAATGATGAGCCTGTATAAGATAGAGGCCGTGACAGACACCATGGACTTATGGACATTCGTAGGAGTACAGAACTACCAGAAGCTTTTTACGACGGCTATTTTTAAGACGGCCATGATGAATATTGTGAAGATATGGCTTATCGGCGGTATTATCGTAATGATCGTATCGCTGTTCTTCGGCGTAATCCTTACAAGCGGCATCAGAGGGAAGAAATTCTTCCGTGCCATCATCTATCTGCCCAATATCGTCAGTGCGGTCGCACTGGCTACGATGTGGCTGCAGTACGTATACAGCCCCAAATTCGGACTTTTGAAGAGCGTGCTGGATGCGCTCGGGTTACATAAGCTAGCGGAGACGCAGTGGACTGCCCCGGAGAATGTATTCTGGGCCCTGCTGCTTGCATACTGCTTTGGTATGATTGGTTACCATATGCTGATCTGGATGAGCGGCATCGAACGTATCAGTCCGGACCTGTATGAGGCTGCCACGATTGACGGGGCCAACAAGCCGCAGCAGTTCCGCTACATGACACTCCCTCTGCTGAAGGGCGTGTTTAAGACAAATATTACGATGTGGACCGTCAGCACGGCTGCCTTTTTCGTATGGTCACAGCTGTTCTCCTCTGTTACGGCCAACCGGGCCACGATAGTGCCGGTACAGTATATGTACATGCAGATATTCGGCGCGGGCAACGCAGTGACAGAACGTAATGCAGGATACGGTGCGGCAATAGGTATTATCCTGTGCCTGTGCGTAGTTCTTGTATTTACGGTATGTAACAAGTTCATCAAAGATGACGATCTGGAATTCTAGGAAGGAGGAGCGGTCATGTCTAAGAATAAAGAAAAGAAAGTTAGAGAGAAGATTAACTGGAAAAAAGAAGCAAAGCTGGCTCCGGGCTATATCGTCATCATTTTGTGGGTATTATTTACACTGATGCTGCTTGGCTGGATTATAGCGGCCAGCCTGTCTACCACCGGAGATATATTCGCGGGGAAGGCGCTGAAGTTCCCTTCCGGGCTTCATTTTGAAAACTATATCGAGGCGTGGGGGTCCGGAGGTGTTGCTACCTTCTTCATGAATTCCCTGATGTACTCTATCGTATCCTGTATCCTGCTCATACTGATCTGTGCGCCTGCGGCATATGTTCTGGCGAGATTCACGTTTCTCGGAAACAAGATTATCCAGACCGGGTTCGTATCGGCGATGGGCGTACCGATTACGATGATTGTGCTTCCGCTGTTCTGCATCGTCGCGAATATGGGCATCCTGAACAGTATCGTGGCGAGCAAGGCGACACTGATGTTTTTGTATATAGGCATTAACATACCATATACGACTATATTCCTGCTGACGTTCTTTGCGAATCTTTCTCGTACATATGAGGAAGCGGCGGCTATCGACGGCTGTCCTCCGACGAAGACATTCTGGAAGATCATGTTCCCGATGGCACAGTCAGGAATCGTGACAGTGACGATATTCAACTTCATCAATATATGGAACGAATACTTCCTGTCCCTCATATTTGCAAACAGCGACGCCCTGCGTCCTGTAGCCGTAGGATTATATGGAATGCTTCAGTCCATGCAGTACACAGGCAACTGGTCAGGCATGTTTGCCGCCGTCGTCATCGTGTTCCTGCCGACATTCATCCTTTACATCTTCCTGTCGGAGAAGATTATCGGCGGCGTTACCGGTGGTATCAAAGGGTAATTGTTACTGTTGAATTAGAAAAGAGCTTGGAGGAAAGACAATGAATAAACCGGTATTGGTCATCATGGCGGCAGGAATGGGCAGCCGCTATGGTGGATTGAAACAGATTGACCCAGTAGACGAAGAAGGACATATCATCATGGACTTCTCCATGTTTGATGCCAAGAGGGCTGGATTTGAGAAGGTCATCTTCATCATCAAGAGGGAGAACGAGGCTGACTTCAGAGCGGCTGTCGGTGACCGGATGGCGAAGTACATGGATGTATCCTATGCCTATCAGGAGATTGGCAATATCCCGGACGGCTACCAGGTTCCGGAAGGGCGTGTAAAGCCATGGGGAACGGCTCACGCTGTCTTAAGCTGCATCAATCAGATAGATGGTCCGTTTGCGGTCATCAATGCAGACGACTACTATGGACAGGAAGCGTTCCGGCTTATCTATGACTATCTGGCATCCCATGAGGATGACGATAAATATCGTTACACTATGGTTGGTTATGAACTTGGCAATACGGTAACGGATAACGGGCATGTGGCACGTGGCGTATGCGATATGAACGAAGATGGCGAGCTAAAAGCCATCCACGAGAGGACCCGCATTGAGAAACGGGACAACGGAATCGCCTACACAGAGGATGACGGCAAGACGTGGGTGAACGTACCCGCTGATACGACGGTGTCCATGAACATGTGGGGATTTACGCGTAGCATTCTGGAGGAAGTCGAGGCCGGCTTCCCTGCATTCCTGGACGAAGGGCTTAAGGTCAATCCGATGAAATGTGAATATTTCCTGCCGGCAGTAGTAAGTGATCTGCTCGGTGAGGGCAAGGCCACGGTCGCGGTGCTTAAATCTGCGGATAAGTGGTATGGTGTTACCTACAAAGAGGATAAGCCTGTCGTCATGGCAGCGATAAAAAAGATGAAAGAAGATGGCGTCTATCCGGCTCATCTCTGGGAGGAAGCATAATGTCACAGATAACAAGGGAGCAGCGTGATGAGGTGATTGCGCATTTCCAGTATGAAGGTATGCTGGTGGAGGAAGGCCCATATGGAAGCGGGCATATCAACGATACGTTCCTGCTCGTGTTCGAGATTGCCGAGATGGGGCAGATTAAAGTGATCCTTCAGCGGATGAATAAGGACGTGTTCGAGAAGCCGGTGGAGCTTATGGAGAATATCCTTGGAGTTACGTCCTATCTCAGGGAACGGATTATCGAAAACGGCGGCGACCCAGAGCGGGAGACGCTCAATGTGATACCGACCGTTGACGGGAAACCATACTATCTGGATTCCTGGGGCGACTACTGGCGGTCCTATAAATTCATCACAGACGCCACGAGCTATGATCAGGTGGAGAAGCCGGATCATTTCTACCAGAGTGCGGTTGCTTTTGGCAACTTCCAAAGGCTGCTGGCGGATTATCCGGCAGAGACGCTACATGAGACGATCAAGGGCTTCCACGACACGAAGGCCAGGTTCGCGGCATTTAAAAAGGTAGTGGAAGAAGATGTGATGGGCCGGGCGGCGTCTGTACAGGAAGAGATCCAGTTCGTGCTCGACCGGGAGGAGATTGCAGATTACTTCTGCGACCTGCTCGCCAAAGGGGAGATTCCGCTCCGGGTAACGCACAATGACACGAAGCTGAATAATATCATGATTGACAACAAGACCGGGAAAGGCATCTGCGTGATTGACCTGGATACGGTCATGCCAGGACTGGCCATGAATGATTTCGGTGATTCTATCCGTTTCGGTGCCAGTACCGCGGCAGAGGATGAGCAGAATCTTGACAAAGTATCTTGCAGCATGGACCTTTTTGACTTATATGCCAGGGGGTATATCGAAGGATGCGCAGGAAAGCTGACCAAAAGAGAGATAGAGCTGATGCCGATGGGGGCCAAGACGATGACTTACGAGTGCGGCATGCGTTTCCTGACAGATTATCTCCAGGGAGATACCTATTTTAAGATACACAGGGAAGGCCATAACCTGGACAGATGCCGTACGCAGTTCAGGCTGGTTGAAGATATGGAGAAGAAGTGGTATACTATGCAGGACATCGTTAACAAGTATAGCAACAGCTAGGAGGCAGAACATATGGCAAAAATATTGATAACAGGCGGTGCTGGCTACATTGGCAGCCATACGGCGCTGGAACTGCTGAACGAAGGTTACGAAGTAGTCGTATATGACAACCTGAGCAATTCTTCCAGAGAATCGGTAAAAAGAGTGGAAGAGCTGACAGGAAAGAAGATTGCATTTTATGAAGGGGATGTGCTGGATGAGGCTGGACTCGAGAAGATGTTTGGCGAGCAGAAGGTGGATGCTGTCATCCACTGTGCTGCGCTCAAAGCGGTAGGAGAATCCGTACAGAAGCCTTTGGAATACTATCACAATAATATAACCGGTACGCTCAGCCTCATGAAAGTGATGAGGAAGGTGGGGGTGAAGAACATCGTGTTCAGTTCCTCTGCAACAGTGTACGGAAGCCCGGAAATCATACCGATTACGGAAGACTGCCCGAAAGGACAGTGTACAAATCCCTATGGCTGGACGAAGTCTATGATGGAGCAGATTATGACGGATGTGCAGAAGGCGGAGCCTGAGTGGAATGTCATTCTCCTGCGTTACTTCAATCCGGTCGGTGCCCACAAGAGCGGCCGTATCGGGGAGGATCCCAAGGGTATCCCGAACAACCTCATGCCTTACATCTCACAGGTGGCGGTCGGCAAGCTCGACAAGCTCGGCGTCTTCGGAGATGACTATGACACGCCGGACGGGACCGGTGTCCGGGACTATATCCATGTCGTAGACCTGGCGGTCGGCCACGTTAAGGCGATTCAGAAGATATTCGACAAGCCGGGGCTTGCGGTATACAATCTCGGAACCGGCAAAGGGTATTCTGTCCTTGACATGGTCAAAGCGTTCGCCAAGGCGAGCGGCAAAGAAGTGCCTTATGAGATCAAGCCCCGCCGTGAAGGTGACATCGCCATGTGCTATGCAGACCCGAAGAAGGCAAGAGAAGAGCTTGGGTGGGAAGCGGAGCACGGTCTGGATGAAATGTGCGAAGACACATGGAGATGGCAGTCCATGAATCCGGACGGATATAGAAGCTGAAGGAAATAATATCAGACAATGAAGCGGAAGCCTTAGGGCCTCCGCTTTTATAAATTCAAATAAAAAAATGGAGACAACAGGACTTGAACCTGCGACCCTTCGCACGTCAAGCGAATGCTCTCCCACTGAGCTATGTCTCCATGATAGTATTATATCAATAGAAGGCTGGAAAAGCAACATATAATATAGCAGGTGGTGAGAAAGGATGGGAGCGGACGGCTCCCTCCTACTCGATTCCGACGTCACCGTGAAGCATCTTTATATATCTGCTCGGCGACATGCCCGTGGATTTCTTGAATATCTGACTAAAATATTGCGGATTGTTTCCACAGCCTACCATATCTGCCACATTCTGAATGGAGTCAAGGTCGGAGGACGCCAATATCTCCTTTGCCCGTTTTATCCTCATGTCCGTCAGGTATCGGGAGAATTTACAGCCGGTTTCTTTTAAAAATCTTTTGCTTAGATAGTCAACGTTCATAAACAGGTAATTTTCTGCAATCCATTTCAGTGAAAGTCCAGAATCGCAGATATGTGCCTCCACGTATTCCTGTATCTTGTGGCTGATATCGCCGGTATATCGCTGTGAGTGATATTCTTCAAAAAAGCAGGTAAGCTGCTCATCTAACAGCATGGCGATTGCACCGCAGTCTTTTTCCTTTTCCAGCTTTATGAGAAATTCAGCGGCATCCACCATATCAAAAGAGCGCAGCCTGGCGACAGAAAAGATAATCACTGAGGCCGCAAGCTGTTTTAAAAAGTCGGCGTCAGAGAGGGAGGCCAATGTACTTTTGAGCTCCAGATATGCCTGGGTGGAGTCCGGCTTTTCCGGCGAGTATACGGACGCCGTCAGCCGCTGTACCTCCTTGATGATATTCTGGTAATTGTAGATGGACAGCGTATTGCTGCCCTCTGTGAAATATAGGATCTCATATTTTCTTATGTGGGGAATAAGCTCTGTCAGCATATCCGCAAGGCTCGGGCAGTGATCGTGCCTGTACTTGATGGAGACGGCCTGCTCTAATGCGACAGAATCGAGAAACTCATATATCTGTTCCAGATTGTCGTTTACCGACTTAAAGAAGAATATCATCGTGTTGTATACATAGATGATATGGAATGTAATGCCGGGGCAGGATCTGTCGCGGAAATGCTGTAGCTTATCCAGCAGTATGGGATGGTTTTCCGGTGTTACAAAATAAATATAAAATAACTCATAAGATATATTGTCAAAATCAATGTAGCGCTTGTAGTTTGAAAAAACATAAGAAAATTCTGCATTTGTCTCCTGGCTGAGACTGTCATTGATAATGCCGACCATCAGATTCAGATTCATATTTCTGGCGATAAAGTTCTGCGGGGGGCTATCCTTGGATGTAAGATAATTGGCATAATCCTTCTGTACGTCCCGCAGGCTTTCTATAATCTGCTCCTCGTTGCAGGGCTTTAACAGATAATGTCTGACGCCGTACTGCATGGCTTTTTTGGCATATTCAAACTCCCCGTACCCGGATAGAATGATAAACTGCGTATCTTTGTTGACCGCGTGTATACGTTGAATGAGGTCGAGGCCTGAGAGTCCGGGCATCTTGATATCCGTGAGAACAATCTCCGGGTATTCGTCCAGAATGATATTGTAAGCTTCTATTCCGTCTTTCGCAGTTCCGATGAGCTGAAGGGAGAGGGAATCCCAGTCAATCAGGTCCGCTATAGTCTCGCGTATGATTTTCTCATCATCTACTATCAATACTTTCAGCATGCGTTCCTCCTGGTATTATGATTCTTGCCACGGCGTGCTCTTCGTCCCTGTTAAAGAGAATCAGGCCATAGCCGGTTCCGTAAGTAAGCTGGATGCGTTTGTGGATATTCAGAAGCCCGATGCCAAATCCGTGCGGGGTGATGAGGCCATTTTCGAGCTTCTCGAGCAGATCAGCTTCAAACTGGGAACCGTTATTGATGACATCTATGGTAATCGTGTCATCCAGACGGGCGCCCTCCAGCCTTATATGACACACCTCGGTGCTTTTTTCCATCGCGTAGTTGACAGAATTTTCTACGAGCGGCTGTATCGTAAAGTGAGGCAGGGAAATATCAAGTATGCCGGGCTCCACTTCCTGGGAGTAAGTCAGCCTGTCCTCAAAACGGATGCGCTGGATTGTCAGGTAGCACTGTACGATCTCCAGCTCGTGGCTCAGAGTGAAGTTCCGTGTGCCGGAACTTAAGGTTTCCCGCAATAGAGTTCCGAGCGCCTCTACCATGGAGGATATATCCTTTTCGCCGATTGCCTTAGCCCGCCAGTTCACCGCCTCCAGCGTGTTATAAAGAAAATGAGGATTGATCTGGTTTTCCAGCGCCTTCAACCTGGCGTCTTTGGAAAGGATTTCATTGACATAGTTCTGCTGTATCAAGTCCTGTATCTTCATGGTCATCTGGTCAAACTGGTTGTGAAGGACGCCGATCTCATCTATCCTGCTGCTGTAATCGTAGCCGATATCAGGCGCTTTCGATTCATCTTTCCCAAAGGCCTTCATCTTATTTACAAGACGCCGGAAATCTTCGGTCACAGAACGGATCAGCATTCTGGACAGCAGGATTGCAATGAGCACGGATACGAGGATGATGGCCAGCGCAAGCAGCATGGTAAAGCTCAGAGTCTGAAAGATGCGGTCATAGGGTATCAGGCAGATATAATCCCAGGACGTGTTCTTGATCGTTCCCTGCACCGCAAAATACCTGTCTGAATCGACAGTAACAACTCCGTAGTCCGAACTTAGCTGACGGTTTATGTCCTTGAGCTGTTCTGAACTGATGCCGTCGGAATGATAGAATTCCGAACCATTTTCCAGCAGGGCGTACTGTGTCTCTTCCGACGGCAGGACGGAACGGGTCGAAGAACGAATCAGCCGGTTCATGTCCACACATACGACGACAGTGCCGAGCCTGTGGAAATTCATCTGCTCCACCCTTCGGGAATCACGGCCGAGAAAGAGTCCGTAGGAGTTGCAGTAGTCTGTGACAGCACACGGGTACCCCGATACATTATTCGCCGCAGCAATCACTTCCTTGTGAACCTGTTCGGGTACGGAGGAGCTTTGGGCCTCATAGCTTTGTACGACTCCGCCTGGATAATAGAGATTGATATAGCTGATGCTGTTGTTCTTGTATGTGGAATAATAATCTGCCAGCAGTGTTTCCAGAGCATTTTCCGCATTGCCGATCCGGATCTCGGATTCCTCATCATTCAGGGTGATCAGGTTCTTGCGTATATTTGAGTTAGAGACTATGGCACTTGTCATTGATTCTATATTGGATATTTTTCTGGAGATATCCTCGGCGCTGTAGGTTAAGGAACCGGCAAGGGCCTGATACAGCAGTTTGTTGCTTGAATTTAATACCATAGTAATACCTGCAATGGAGGAAGATATCATAAGCAGCATTACAATTAATATGATGCCTACGATCTTAGTCCCAAGCTGCAGATTAGAGATTCTGTCTATCATTGCTTTTTTATTCTTCATCGTAAATATCTCCATGTCCGTGTGTCAACAATACTTATTATAATGTATATAAGCCGCAGGAAAAAGGCCTGAATCAAATAGAACGGAATTTTAGAAAAACAAGACGGAAAAGTTTATATCATATTGAAAATAAAGCCTCTATAATGTGCTTATGCAAAAGAAAACAAATGTAAGGAGGAATGAAGATGAAAAAATTGGTATCAGTATTATTGTGCTTGATGCTGACGGCTGCAATGGTGACAGGATGCGGGAGCAGTGATGCAGGTGCAGGAACCGGGGGCAAGAGTACGAAGGAGACAAAAGAGACGGGGGAGGAAAAGACCGCAGACCCGGAGGAGTATCAGGTTGTCATGGTCGTAAAGCAGAGCGATTCATGGTTCGATGACATGGCTACAGGCGTAGAGCAGTTAAAAAAGGATACGGGACTGAACGTCTCAGTCCAGGTTCCGGAGACGGGAGATGCCGCAAGCCAGATCTCTATTATGGAAGATCTGATTGCACAGGGAGTAGATGCAATCTGCGTCGTTCCAAATGACCCGGAGGCGCTTGTGCCGACGATCGAGAAGGCGAGGGAATCAGGTATCGTGGTAGTTACACATGAAGCGCCGGGTATTGCAGGTGATGTGGACCTGGATGTAGAGGCCTTTGTAAATGAGGAGTTCGGCAAGCTGTTTGGAGAAAAGCTGGCAACAGCCATGGGCGGCAAAGGACAGTACGCCGGATTTGTGGGCGGACTGACGATGGAGACGCATATGGCGTGGTATAAGGCGGCAGTTGCCTATATAGAGGAAAACTACCCGGAAATGGAATGTGTCTCAAAAGAACCGTATGAGGATGGAAACAGCATAGATGGGGCACATGATAAGGCGTTAGAGATTTTAAAAGCTTATCCGGATATTAAGGGCTTCTTTGACTGTTCCGCACAGGGCGGCGGTATCTGCGAGACGCTTCAGGAAAAGAACAAGACGGATGATATAAAGGTGGTATCCCTGGCGCTGCCGTCCATGTCTGCCACTTATCTGGAGGACGGTTCTATGGCGGCAGGACTGGCATGGAGACCGGCGGACGCCGGATATGCGACATGCTATGCCGCGTATCTGCTGGCATCGGGGCAGAAGGTAGAGACAGGAACCGATCTTAAGATTACCGGTTACGAAGAGGTGGAAGTAAAGGATGGGGTTGCCTATGGCAATGCGCCTCTTGAATTCTCAGCCGACAACATTAATGATTATAATTTCTAAACAGAATCAAAACTGCTGCCCGATTGACATAATCGGGCAGCAGCTTTATGAGAGACATGCTTGGAGGTAGCATTATGGGAACAGTCTTAGAAGCCAGACATATATACAAGTCATTTGTGGGTGTTCAGGCACTGAAGGATATTAACATAAAGATTGAAAGCGGTAAGATTCACTGCCTGGCCGGAGAGAATGGATGCGGCAAATCGACATTTGTAAAAAATATCTCAGGCGTATATTCGCCTGATTCGGGAGAAGTTGTCTTAAACGGCAGCCTGTATCATTCTCTGACACCGTCGCAGGCCATGCGGGAGGGAATCCAGGTAATCTATCAGGACTTATCGCTCTTCCAGCATCTGACGGTGGCAGAAAATATAGCAATCGGCAGACTTAAGTCCGATAAGAAGCGGATTGTAAACTGGAAGAAGGTGCATGCGATTGCCAAAGAGCAGCTGGATAAGATTGGCGTACATATGGACATTAACCAGCCGGTGGGAGAGATATCAATGGCAAACAGGCAGATTACCGCCATATGCAGAGCGCTTGCGCAGGATGCCAGGATTCTATTCATGGATGAGCCTACGACCGCGCTTACGAGGACGGAAGTCGACAGACTGATGAAAATAATGCTGGATCTTAAGAAGAAGGGCCTGGCGATTATCTTTATCAGCCATAAGCTGGACGAAGTGTTTTCCGTGGCAGACACCATTACGATTTTCCGCAATGGTGAGAAGATAGGTGACTTTGAGAGCAAAGAGCTGGATAAGAAAAGTCTTTCCTATCATATGACAGGAAGGGAAGTGGAGTACCCACGATACCGGCGTTCCATAAAAGATAACACACCGGTTCTGGAGATAGAAAATCTTTCGAGAAAAAAACAGTATGAATCGCTCTCCCTTCGTGTACGTCCCGGGGATATCGTAGGGGTAACCGGACTTCTCGGCTCCGGAAGGACCGAGCTCGCATTATCGCTTTTCGGACTGAATCCCGCGGATAGCGGACGCATCAAGATAGACGGAAAAGAAGCTGCCATATCGTCGCCCATGGCTGCAAAGAAGCTGGGCATCGCCCTGCTCCCGGAGGACCGTGTCCATCAGGGGCTGTTCATGGACAGAGAGGTGAAGGAAAACATATCTTCTGCCATAGTAGATGACATTTCCGCAAGAGGGCTTCTGGATAAGGGCAGAGAAAAAAAGATTGCGGAAGATTACGCGCGGCAGCTGAAGGTGAGGACGCCTTCTGTTGAAACTGCAGTTGGAACCTTGTCGGGCGGCAACCAGCAGAAAGTTGTGATAGGAAAATGGACAGCGGCCAAGCCGAGAGTATTTATCATGGACACTCCTACCGTTGGAATCGACATCGGCTCAAAGGCGGAAATATATGAACAGATACATAAGCTGGCGGCGAAAGGAATGTCAATTCTCTTTATTTCTGATGAGATACAGGAAATCATCGCAAACTGCAACAGGGTAATGGTTCTCGCAGACGGCAGATGTGTACGGATGCTGGAAGAGGATGACTTGGAAGAAAATGCAGAGCAGACGATAACAGAACTTATTGGACGGCATGCAGAGGAGACCGCAAAGGGGGAAGCATTATGAAGACGAAAAAATTAGACCGGTTTCAGGGAATTCTTCTGTTGATAATTATCATGTACAGTGTTTTTGTCGCGATAAAGAATCCGGCGTTCATACATATAGAGACTGTTTTTGATATCACCCGTGTCGCGTCAACTACGCTGATGGTTGCAATCGGCCTTCTCGTGGTGATGATATCAGGTGGGATTGACGTATCATTTATGGCTGTCGCCCTGTTCGGAAGCTACACGACAATCAACATTATGATTGGAACCGGAATAGATAATCTGGCATTCGCGTTCGTCAGCTCTGCGCTTCTTGGCGGGCTTCTCGGCGTTATCAACGCGCTGCTCATCAGCTGGCTCAAGCTGCCGCCATTTATCATTACGCTTGGAACACAGAATCTGTTCCATGGCATCATGACTACGTTTATCAGCGACAAGTCCTTTGGCGCGGGGGTGCTCCCGGAAAGCCTGCATGCCTTTGGACAGGCGTCTGTATTTAAGGTCAAAGATGTCGGGCTGACGGCTTCCGTGCTTCCGGTGCTGCTGGCCGGCCTTGTGACCTGGTTCATATTATACAGGACAATGATTGGAAGAGGCATATTTGCAATCGGAAATGACGAAGAGTCAGCCAGAAGGGCGGGGTTCAACCCGTTTATGATACGGCTGTTCGTATATGTGTATTCGGGAATCCTTGCCGGAATCATGGGTATGATGTATGTGGCACAGACGAATGCCCTGTATCCAAATAAGCTCGTCGGGGATGAACTGATTGTCGTAGCCGCGGTTGTAATTGGCGGTACAAAGATTACAGGAGGGCAGGGCAAGATATTTGGAGCCGTCCTCGGCGTAATCATCATCTATCTTCTGAATACAACGTTGATTATGATCGGTCTGTCATCCTCGTGGAACAATCTGTTTGTTGGGACTATTCTGGTCATCTCAGTAGCTGTGACATCATATCAGGAGAAGGTGAAAAATCGAAATAACCTTATCTTTACAGAATAGGGAGGCAGAAGATGAATAAAGTAAATAAAATGATCCGCAGAGATTTGAATCTCAGTATACTTACAGGAGTGACCATGCTTGTGCTGCTGTGGTCGGCCGTATCCTTCGGGGACGCGATGTACTCTCTGAAAAATATACAGTCTATGACGTTCCAGATACCGGAATTTGGATTCCTGGCCTTGGCGATGATGCTGTCCAACATGATTGGAGGAATTGATCTGTCCATTATCGCCAATGCAAATACGGTTGCCATCACGAGCGCATATATTCTCAATGGACAGTGGGCATTCGGACTGACCGGCTCTGCAAGAATCGTGGCCGCTGTCGCGGCGGCGGTGATTGTCAGCCTGCTGTTTGGGCTGCTGAACGGGGTGCTCATCTCCAGGACTTCGGCTCCGCCCCTCATAGCAACGCTTGGGACGATGACGCTGTTCCAGGGTATCGGGATGGCGGTGACTGGGGGCGCCAGCGTCGGAGATATTGACAAAGGGTTCGCGCAGATGGGCAAGGCCACGCTGATGCAGGTTCCCCTCATTTTCTGGCTGTTTCTGCTGACGGCAGTGATTCTGGGCATGGTCTTGTCAAAAAGCAAGTTTGGAAGGAAACTATATCTGTATGGGGACAACCCTACCGCCTCCAGATTCTCCGCGATAGATAATGATAAGATGTGCATCTGTACGTTTCTTCTGACAGGCGTTCTCGCAGGAATGGCAGGCCTGATCGTACTCAGCAGAGTCAATTCCGCCAAAGTAGGATACGGCGATTCCTATCTGCTTCAGACGCTGATTGTATGCGTGGTCGGAGGGATAGATCCAAACGGTGGCAAAGGCAAGGTGTGGGGAGTGCTGATAGCAGTCGTGCTGATGCAGATCTTATCCAGCGCTTTTACGATTATGTCATTGTCTCCTTATACGAAGAAATTGATCTGGGGTATTATGCTCGTACTTGTACTTGGCCTGAATTATGCATTAAGAAAGTATACCAACAGGGTGGAACTTAGAAAAAGTCTGAAAGAGGGATGTTAGAAGTGAGAGAAGAGAAATATAAGAAATTATATAAGACGATACTTCTGGAACACGAAAAGGTGTTTGAAAAGCAGGATTTGACTGAGCTGGGACAGTTCATGGAACATATAAGAACAGCCCGTCGCATATTTGTGATGGGCGTTGGGAGAGAAGGCATTGCCGCGCGTGCATTTGCAATGCGGCTGATGCATCTTGGAAAAGAAGTGCATTGGATCTGGGATGACACGACGCCAGGCATGAGGGACAAAGATCTGTTCATCGCCGTCAACGGCTCGGGCAGAATAGGACATATTCACTATGTGACGGAACGGGCGAAAGAGAGCGGCGCGGCTGTTGCAGTCGTCACAGGCGGGCCGAAAGAGAAGACACCGGCTCTTGCAGACTGCGTACTGTTCGTACCGGCGTGCGTCTATAATGGTACGGATGACAGGGCTGTGCCGTCCGTACAGCCGATGGGCAACTTGTTTGAACAGCATCTGTTCCTCTTGTTTGATATGATTATTATTCAACTGGAAGAAGAGATGCAGATTACGCATGCACAGATGGAGGCAAGGCACAGAAATATAGAGTAGCATCCGGAAAACCGCAAAAGCAGCAGATACATGACAGAACGCCGTGTGGACAGCGCAAGCCTGTATCTGCTGCCTTTATCTATAGGAGGGGCAGGCGGTGCTCCTGTCTGCGTCCTATTCCTTCCGTGTGACCGGGATCCATACTTCAAACTTGGCGTTGTCCGGATCGGCATTTTGGTATACCTCGATATCAGGTGCGTCTCCATATTCATATCCGGAACCCGGCAGCCATTCGGTGACAATCCTCTGCTCCAGCTCCTGGATGGAACGGTTGGTCCCCGAACCGGAGAAGATAGCCCATGTAGCAGCCGGAACATGGTATTCTTCCAGATTGCCGGTCAGCTCCTGGCTGCTTGATACTGCCAGATAGTATCTCCATTCTTCATCGTCATGGCAGGCGCTCACGCCTAACAGCCCCATAGGTTCGCGGTCCATCATCTGTGCCAGCGCCGCGATAGTGCCGTCCGCGGCTGCTTTCTGCCACATTCCCGGTACGACATGAAAGTTCTGTTCGATTTCCTTATGCAGAGGCTCCGATACTCCGATTATGCGGAAAGCTTCTTTTGATTCGATGCGGTAATTCATTTCTTCTACTCCTTTTATTGTGATTTGAAAACTTACAGGCGGAAACGACTTAAGAGGTGCCCCTTCCTTTTTTGCGGCGGAAGGCGTGATACCATGTACGTTCTGAAATGCCCGGTTGAAGGCAGTAGGAGAGGAATAGCCGTATTTTAATGCGATATCCAGAATCTTTGCTCCGGTATCCTGAAGATCTGCAGCGGCAAGCGTCATCCGCCTGCGGCGGATGTATTCGGAAAGCGGGGTGCCTGCCATATAGGCGAACATCCGCTGGAAATGATAGGTGGAGCAGCAGGCGATTCTGGCGGCCTGCGTATAATCTATCTCCTCCGTAATATTTTCTTCTATATAATTCACTGCCTTGTTAAGACGTTCTATCCAGTCCATTCGTACCTTCTCCTTTTCATATGCATTATTATAGTTGCTTTTATTTACAGATACCTCTCTTTTCGTGCACGATAAAGAGAGGATTTTTATCTAACGGAACGGTGCTATTATTATACAGTTTTACCGAAAAGATACAAGTCCTTTTCTTTCGCCGGGAAAGATGATATAATATTGACGTATATTGTGGCTTTGTTTATGAAAAGAATGTGACTGAGATCAGTCAGATTAGAGGATGGAGATATGAAGGAAAAGAAGAAAGTCCAACTGAAAGGCCAGCTGAGACTGTATATGCAGTGGCCGGCCATCATGGCGCTGTTCCTTGTGGCCGTGAACATATGGATATACAAGATCGACCGGCGTGCGGGGACATTGATGTTCATATTCCTGCTCATCTATATCGTAATGGTTGGCATATTGTACCTGTACAGCAAGTCCATCATCATGAAGGATCTGGTTGAATTTGCGGCCCAGTACGGCATCGTGCAGAATACCCTTCTGCGGGAGCTGTCGGTTCCTTATGCGATTCTGCTGGAAGACGGCAAAGCGGTATGGATGAATGACAAGTTTGAGGAGATATTTGGCAAAAGGCCGAAAGGGGAGGCTTATATCAGCAAGTATATTCCGGAGCTGAATAAGAATATATTTCCGAAAGAAGAGAACGAGTCAGTGGAGATGGACGTCTACTATGAGAACCGGGAATATAAGGCGGAGCTCCGGCGTGTGTCGGTAGAAGGATTCAATGAGACAGAGCAGCTGATGGAACTTCCGGAAGAGCGGGAGTATTTTATCGCGGTCCATCTGAATGATGTGACGGAGCTGAACATATGTAAAAAGGAAAATGAAGAACAGCGTCTCGTTTCAGGGCTTATCTATATTGACAACTATGATGAAGTGATCAACAGCGTGGAAGAAGTGCGCCAGTCGCTCCTGATGGCGCTCGTCGACCGTAAGATCAACCAGTACATCGCCAGAGTGGACGGGATAGTCAAGAAGCTGGAAAATGACAAGTATTTTATCGCTATAAAGAAACAGTATTTCAAGAAGCTGGAGGAGGATAAGTTTTCTCTTCTGGAAGATGTGAAGTCTGTCAATATCGGGAACGGGATTCCGGCCACCTTGAGCATCGGGCTCGGCCTGAGCAATTCCGCATATTCACAGAGCTATAACTATGCCCGTGTGGCCATAGACCTTGCGCTCGCGCGCGGCGGGGATCAGGCTGTAATCAAGGACTGCAGCGGCATCACCTACTATGGGGGCAAGCGGGAACAGACCTCGAAGAATACGAGGGTGAAGGCGAGGGTAAAGGCGGAAGCGCTTCGGGAATTCATCACGGTGAAAGAGCATATCCTTGTCATGGGGCATAAGCTTACGGACGTAGATTCTTTTGGTGCTGCCGTCGGCATATACAGAGCTGCTGCGGCACTTGAGAAGAAGGCCCACATCATTATCAATGAAGTCTCGGCATCGCTTCGCCCGCTGTATGAGGTGTATGCCAGTGACCCTGCTTATCCTGAGGACCTGTTCCTGAACTCGCAGCAGGCCATCGATATGGCGGACGGCGATACGATGGTCGTCGTCGTGGACACGAACAGGCCGCAGATGACAGAGTGCGAGGAACTGCTCCGCATGACGCGCACGATTGTCGTACTCGACCATCACAGGCAGAGCAGTGACAATATCGACAATGCGCTACTGTCCTATATAGAGCCGTATGCGTCATCAGCCTGCGAGATGGTTGCAGAGGTCCTGCAGTATATCGTGGACGACATCAAGATACCGAACATTGAGGCGAGCAGCCTGTACGCAGGTATCATGATTGACACGAACAATTTCATGAACCGGACGGGCGTGCGTACATTTGAGGCGGCTGCCTTCCTGCGCCGCTGCGGCGCGGATATTACACTTGTCCGTAAGATGTTCCGGGACGATATGGACGCGTACCGTGCGAAGGCGGAGATTATCAGCAGCGCGGAAGTGTATGAGGAAAAGTTTGCCATAGCAAGGGGGGCGGGCCTTCCTATAGAGAGCCCGACCATCATAGGTGCGCAGGCAGCCAACGAGCTGCTTGACATCAGCCAGATCAAGGCATCCTTTGTGCTGACGGATTACAATGGGAAGATATATATCAGCGCCCGCTCTATCGATGAAGTCAATGTACAGATTATTATGGAACGGCTCGGCGGCGGCGGACATATGAATGCCGCGGGCGCGCAGCTGCTAGACCTGGACATCGACGGGGCGGTGGAGAAGCTGAAAGAAGTCATACGAGACATGGTAGAAGGAGGAGACATCTAAGATGAAGGTAATATTAAATGAAGACGTAAAATCACTCGGCAAGAAAGGGGATATCGTAGAGGTAAGCGACGGATATGCCAGGAACTTTATCCTTAAGAATAACAAAGGCGTCGAGGCCAACAGTAAGAATCTGAATGACCTGAAGCTTAAGAAAGCGAATGCGGATAAGGTGGCGCAGGAGCAGTACGAGGCGGCGAAGGAACTGGGAGCCAGAATAGAAGCGGGCAAGATAGAAGTGTCTATCAAGGTAGGGGAAGGCGGCAAGGCGTTCGGAGCCGTGTCCTCCAAAGAGATCTCGGCGGAGGTGAAGGGACAGATGGGCCTGGAGATAGATAAGAAGAAAGTGCAGCTTAAGGAGACGATCAAGACGCTTGGGACGCACAATGTCCCGATCAAACTGCATCCGAAGGTGACAGCAGAACTGAAAGTCGTTGTTACGGAAGAAGTATAGGAGGATTGCGGTATGGAAGAGGCGCTCATTAAAAGAGTCATGCCCCATAGCGTGGAAGCGGAACAGTCTGTCGTAGGTGCCATGCTGATGGATAAGGACGCCATCTTGACGGCATCGGAGATTATCAGCGGGCAGGACTTCTATCAGTCTGCCTACGGAGTGATATTTGATTCCATGGTGGAACTCTTTAACGAGGGTAAGCCGGTGGACTTGATTACCCTTCAGGAGCGGCTGAAAGAGAAGGACGTGCCGGCGGAGATCGCAAGCCTTGAATTTGTCAAGGATCTGGTGACGGCTGTGCCCACATCCGCCAATGTCAAATATTATGCCGACATCGTGTCCGACAAGGCTATGATGCGCAAGCTGATTAAGCTCAATGAAGAGATTGCCAACATATGCTATGCGGGAAAAGAGCCGCTCGAATCGGTACTTGAAACGACGGAGAAGTCAGTATTCGATCTGCTGCAGAGGCGGAATACCGGTGACTATGTCCCGATTAAGGATGTCGTGCTCAACGCGCTGGACCGCATTGAAAAAGCGTCTAAAAATAAGGGGACCGTGACAGGGATTCCGACAGGATTCGTGGATCTGGACTACAAGCTGTCCGGCCTTCAGCCGTCCGACCTGGTGCTCGTGGCGGCCAGGCCATCCATGGGTAAGACGGCATTTGTACTGAACATTGCCCAGTATATCGCGTTCAAAAAGGATAAGGGCGTGGCTATCTTCAGCCTGGAAATGTCCAAAGAACAGCTCGTGAACCGTCTGTTCTCCCTCGAATCCCAGGTGGATGCCCAGGCACTCAGAACAGGTAACATGAAGGATTCCGACTGGGAGAAGCTCATAGAAGGCGCCGGGATTATCGGCCAGTCCAACCTGATTATAGATGATACGCCCGGCATATCCGTGTCCGAGCTCCGGTCCAAATGCAGGAAGTACAAGCTGGAACACGGGCTGGATATCGTCATCATCGACTACCTGCAGCTCATGACCGGAAGCGTAGGCAAGAGCTCTGAGTCAAGACAGCAGGAGATATCGGAGATATCCCGCTCCCTGAAGGCGCTGGCGAGGGAGCTGAGCGTTCCCGTCATCGCGCTGTCACAGCTCAGCCGCGCGGTGGAGAGCAGGCCGGATAAGAGGCCCATGCTTTCCGACCTTCGTGAATCCGGGGCGATAGAGCAGGATGCCGACGTGGTCATGTTCATATACAGGGATGAATATTATAATAAGGATTCAGAATTTAAAAGACAGGCAGAGATTATTATTGCAAAACAAAGAAACGGCCCTGTAGGGACCGTTCATCTGGCTTGGCTTGGCGAGTACACGAAATTTGCCAACCTAAGCAGGCAGGAATAATTTTTTGAGCTTTTCCACTGGGCCGGTTCCCGCTGCAGCTTTCCGGTAAGATTGCTGCTGGCGGATGAGCTGGTCCAGTTTTTTGAACTGTTCTTCTTCCTGGCGCTCTTTTGCATCAAGCAGGAATGACATCTCTTTGCTGAACATGGAGAGAAGAACTTCATTGTTGTTTTCCAGCATCCGCTTCATGTACAGCTGCTCCCGCGTACGGCGGATATCGGGTATCAGAGCCTTCAGATCTGAAAATGGCACCCCCTGCTCGTACAATTCTTTGATACAGCCATACAGTTTTGCGTCATCTTTTGTCTCGCGTCGCAACTGTTCTAATGCGTTTCCCATTTTTATACCCCCTTATGAATAAAGATTCTTTCATGGAGTTATCATAGCATACGAATGTGGTAAAACGAGTCAAAACACGTCGAGGACAAGCAAAAAATAAAAAAGGCATATTTATTGCATTTTATGCAAAAATGGTGAAAAGCATTCTAAAAAAATGATATAATAAAAAACGAGAGCAATTGTTAAAATATGGAAGAGATGAGGGTAAGATATGTATTGCAGAAAGTGCGGTGCAGAACATGATGCAGGCAGCAGATTCTGCTGTAAGTGCGGCGCCCCGGTTCAGGGGATTCCGGAAGGAGCGGACGGAGGTTCTCATAAAAGAAACAGGAAGATTCTGTGCATCGTCCTGGCGTCCTGTGTCCTTGTGGCGGCTGCTGCAATAGCCGCGGCAGCGATATCAAAAAAGAGCAGTGAAAAAAGGTTCGGAGATAATGTGGCCAGGGCGGACAAATATATGGAAGAGCTGGACTATGACAAGGCCGAGGACAGCTATCTGAAAGCTATCAGCATCGATGAGAAGCAGGAAGAGCCATACTTGCAGCTGGCACGTATATATGAGAAGAAGAATGAGCCGGAAAAAGCCAGGGCGATTCTGGAAAAAGGCGTTAAAAACACTGGAAGCGGCACGATAAAGAATAAGTATAACCTCTATACATATGTGGATGAGGTGCTCATCCCGGAGCTCGGGCAGTGCAGTCCGGGAACTTACACGACAGAATATAAAAAGTCCGGCCAATACAGTGCATATGTAGAGAGCATACACAGTGAGAAAGGGGTCGTCACGTCAAGGATAATGGACTTCGATTCCGACGGGGAGGAAGAGCTGCTTGTTGCGGTCATGGACAACACGGCAGAGGATGAACTGTTCCATACGCAGAGAAATAAAATAGTTCTGCAGATGTATGAAAGTTCAGGTGGAAAAGTTGTCAAGAATGCGGAGTGGGGCATTTCGTCACATGTTCTCGGAACGATTGACTTTGAAGAGGATATGCTGTTTTTGAAGGAGCAGGGAGAAACCGTCTACATATGCGGGAGCTTTTCAAGCCTGGCATATACGCTGGCTGACGGCTGGGGATTTGAATCGTTCGTGCTGACATATGACGGGGGATTTCAGAAGTATACAGGAACAGACGGAGAGACAGGTGGCTCGTCCTTTGAATTCTACGAGAGCGAATCTTATATAATGGCAGACAGGCTCGAACGTATCGGTCTTACCAGATCTGCATCTGACATCCGGGATACATGGATGATGAAGCTGTCCATGGAAGACGAGAAGGACGATCTTCTGTTTACGATTGCCGGAAAGCGTCAGCAAGATAATTTCCCGTCCCATTACGGAGATATCAACCCGGAGGAGCTTGGAAAAATAGATTTGGAATTTGCTGTCTGGCAGCAGGGTGAATACAAGAAGCAGGAGAGCCAGAGCACAGACGTCTCAGGAAGTGATACGAATTCCGGCGTGGATTACAGAGCGGTCTATGCACCCATTGTCGAACAGGCGCTGGAGGACTACGGGAAATATAACACATACGCCCTCTGGGACATAGACAGAGACGGGATACAGGAACTGTTCATCCTCTGCGGCCACTCAGAAGCCGACTACATGTATGAAGTATACACGGTATCGGATGGAAACGCGGCCTATATGGGAGAATTCAGCGGCTCCCACACTGCCCTTTATGGCCCGGAGGAAGATGGAGAGCCATATATTACAGCGGCCCAGTGCCACATGGACTGGGAGACGATATACCATGTATCCATGGCAGATGGAAAGATAACAAGCGAACAGATATCACAGCGGGAAGTGCCGGGAGGTGCAGATTACTATACGAATCCGAACGAGCTGCCATATGCGGACGTGTCGGACCTGTCGCTGCTTGACGAGGCGGAGTAAGTGGGAATACAGAGGAAAGAGAGCGTACATAAGATAGTATGGAGACAAGAACACTGACGATCATAGACACGGGCAGCCGGCTTACGGAAGTGAAGCTGGACAGCTTCGGCAAAGAGAAGGTCACGATGGGACGCAGCCGGGAACAGTGCGATATCGTCATACCGGATAATATCGTATCTAAGCTGCACGGGACATTTTACCTGGACGGAGAAGATACGTGGTATGAGGACAACGGCAGCATGAACGGAACCTTTGCCGGTGACGGAGAGCAGCGGCGGCTGCTCTCAGGCGGGGGAGGCTGCGTCAGACTGTATGACAAGACAGTGCTGCGCATCGGAGACGTGCACGCGCCGGATAAGATGATACTCCTCTTATACAGAATCGTGCCGGAAGGGGAGGTGTGGAAGAAGGCATCTCTTGGGCAGGACGGCATCAGCATCGGACGGGCCGACGGCTGCCAGATCAGACTGAAGCATCCCGCAGTGTCCAAGGTACACTGCTTTGTCCTGAAGCAGAACGGCGGATATGTGCTGAAGGACAACAGAAGCGCCAACGGGGTGATGGTAAACGGACGCAGCATCACCGGTCCGGTGGTTCTTAAAGATAAGGATCTTATACAGATACTGGACTTCCAGCTCTTCTTTTCCGGCGAGTGCATCTACTATAAGGCAGTCGCGCACGGCATCTCCCTGAGAGCCAGCGGCATTGATAAATATGTAGGCAGAGGGAAGAAAAAGAAGCAGATACTGAAGAATGTAAGCTGTGAGATCCAGGGCAATGAATTCGTAGCCATCATCGGAGGATCCGGAGCGGGAAAAACTACGCTCATGAACGCTGTGAGCGGGTTTGAACCGGAATTTGACGGCAAGGTGTACTGCAATGGCATCGACCTGATAGAACAGTTCCAGAACCTGAAGAATATCATCGGCTTCGTGCCCCAGCAGGATATCATCTATGAGAATCTGACGCTGCGCCGTATGCTCTACTATACCGCCCGCATGAAGATGCCGGAAGATACGCAGAAGCAGGAGATAGCGGAACGGATAGACGAGGTTCTGGCGATGGTGGACCTGAAAGAGCACGAAGGCACGTATATCCGGAAGCTCTCAGGCGGCCAGAAGAAAAGGGCGAGCATAGCGGTAGAGCTTCTGGCAGATCCGAAGCTGTTCTTCCTCGATGAGCCGACATCGGGCCTGGATCCGGGAACGGAGAAGAATCTTATGATGACGCTTAGCGCCTTATCCAAAGAGCAGAACAAGACAATCATCATGGTGACGCATACGACGCAGAACCTTCATCTGTGCGATAAGGTCATCTTCATGGGACCCGGAGGCAGGCTCTGCTTCTGCGGAGATGTCAACGCGGCGAAAGCATTCTATGAGACGGATGACCTCGTCAATATCTATAACATGATTGCCGAGAATCCGTGGCTCTGGGAGCGCAGATACGCAGCATATCGGAAAGATAAGGAGGCAGCCCATGCACCGGCGGGCAGGTCGGAGCTGATGAAGCCGAAAAAGGTGTCTGCGTTCCGGCAGTTTTCCATACTGACGCTGCGCTATGCGGAGCTTATGAAAAATGACCGGCCAAGGCTGGCAGTGCTTCTGCTGCAGCCGCTCCTCATAGCAGTCCTGCTCAACGTGGTGGCGGAGAAGAATATATTCAAGATATACGAAAGCACCAAGTCCATGCTGTTTGCACTGAGCTGTTCAGGTATCTGGATCGGGCTTTTCAACTCTATCCAGGAGATCTGCAAGGAACGGGTCATACTGAAGCGGGAATATATGGCGAATCTGAAGCTGCCCGGCTATGTGATGTCCAAGTTCGTGCTTCAGGCGGCGCTTGGCTTTGTGCAGGCGCTCATTCTGACCCTGGTCTTCTTGAAGCTGGTCGGAAAGGAACGGGAAGGCATCTTCCTGTCACAGTTCGGGCCTGAGATCGTATTAACAGTATGGCTTACGATACTGGCGTCTGTCACAATGGGCTTCGTCATCTCCTCCCTTGTGGAGACCGGCGATAAGGCGATGGCCGTGGCTCCCTTCGTGCTCATCATCCAGCTTCTGTTTTCCGGCATCCTGTTCACGCTCAAGGGGGCAGGCAAGATCATCTCTTACTGTACCGTGAGCCGTTGGTCGGTGGAGGGGCTTGGAAGCATTGCGAAGCTGAACCGGCTGGATTTGAAGCTGCAGAAAGACTATCCGATGCTGGAGCACGCGGCAGAAAGCTTCTTCAAGGCCACGAAGGGACATGTCCTGGAGACGTGGGGAATCCTTGTATGTATGGCGGTGCTGTTCATGGGGGTCAGCATCCTGATGCTGAGGAGAATATCGAAGGACCGAAGATAGGAGGAAAAAGTTATGAATTATCTGGATGGATGGAAAGAGGCGGGGGAGGTGTTCATACCGCCCCTGAAGAGCAAGGGGTTTGAAGAAGACATTATCCTGCGCAAGAGGATAGAACCGGTACAGAAGGAAGGGCATCCTGCTACAGTGAAGAGGATACAGCCTTCATATTCAGGCAGCGAACCGACCGTATTTGTGGCACAGACATCGAGGGCGTATCTTAAAAGGATGAAAGACGGGGAGACGATGGAACTGATCGGGCGGGAGACCGTCATTGGCAAAGAAGCAGATTCGGATTACGTCATAAGAGACAATCCTACCGTGAGCAGGCACCATGCCCGGATTATGGCGTCGGAGGACGGATATTTCCTGGAGGACCTCGGGTCATCCAACCATACGTATGTGGACGGCGGCGAGATCGGGCAGCCGGTGAAGCTTACGGACGGCATGCTCTTCATGCTGTCGGATGAAGAATTTCAGTTCAACTTAGAGATGGGGCAGGAATAAGATGGATATTACAGAACTACTTTCAGATACATATATCATAAGAGAAAAGCTAGGAGAAGGCAGCGGCGGTATCGTCTACCGGGCTTATCACAAACGTCTGAAAAAAGAAGTTGTCATAAAGCGCATGCGGACCCGGAGCGTATCCGTGCTTGTGAACAGGCAGGAAGTGGATATACTGAAGAACCTGCATCACTCCTATCTGCCACAGGTACTTGACTTTCTTACGATAGACAAAGAGGTCTATACGGTGATGAGCTATATTCCCGGCAAGTCGCTGCAGCAGCTTTTGAAAGACGGCTATCATTTTACGCAGAATGAGCTGATCAGGTGGGGCATGCAGCTGTGCAGCGCCTTGAACTATCTGCACAGCCAGAAGCCGCCCATCATCCACAGCGACATCAAGCCCGCGAACATTATGCTGACGCCGGAAGGGAATATCTGCCTGATCGACTTCAACATATCCTTCTTCATGGATGAGAACACGGTGCTCGGATATACCGACGGATATACGTCACCAGAGCAGTACATCATCGCCCTGGACAGCGAATCGGTCCACAGCCTGCCGCAGTATTCCAGCATTGACGAGAAGACGGACATCTACAGCGTGGGAGCGACGTTCTACCATCTTGCCTCAGGGAAGAAGACGAAGGATTATAAGGATCCGATAGATATGGAGCTTCTAACGAGAAGGACCGGAGAAGCCTTTGCTAAGGTCATCGAGAAATCAATGCAGATCGACCCGGATGACAGGTTCGACAGCGCTTTTGAGATGTTCCAGGCGTTCAAAAGCATAACAAAGCAGGATGCCAGATACCGGATGCTCCTGCGCAGGCAGAGGGGGATAAGGGCCGGGCTTGTCGTGCTGATGGCCGGATTCATCGTGCTCGGAGGGTATGGCATCCATACGATCAAGGTGGAGAAGACGGCGGCCTACAATGAACTGGTAGCGCAGCAGAAGGAGGAGCGGCTGGCCCAGGATTATGAAAAAGCAGAGGATACATACAAAAAGGCGGTAAAGATACTGCCCGGAGCGCTCGAGAGCTATTACCAGAACGCGTCTGCGCTGTATAATCAGCAGAAGTACGGCGCATGTATCGAGTTTATCGATTACGACGTTCTCGAGAATGAGAAGATAGACCCGTTGAAAAAGCGGATGGCAGATATCTATTACCTGAAAGCAGAGAGCCACTTCCGGCTCGGAGAGTTTGAAAAAGCGGTACAGGCATACGAGCAGCTGTTTAAGCTCGGCGGATACGACGGCGGATATTACAGAGACTATGCCGTAGCCCTTGCATATAATGGATCGGCAGGCAAGGCTCGGGACGTGCTTGACGAGGCAGTGGAGTATGGACTGAAAGAAGATTCCGTCTACTATGCAAAGGGAGAGATCAATAAATCATTGAACGAGCTTGCCGGCGCGGCAAATGATTTCCAGCAGTGTATCGGCCTGACGGATGACATGGAGCTTAAAAGCAGGGCATATGTGATGTTAAGTGAGATATACGAGATGCAGGGGCAGGACGTAAAGAAGCGGGATATCCTGGCAGAGGCAAGAACTGCCGTGCCGGCGGAATACAGGATGATCATACTGGAGCGGCTCGCACAGGCGGATATCGATTTGGCAGAAGCCGGACAGTCCAGATACCGGGCCGAGGCTGTGGAAGTGCTGAACGAGGTCATCAGCCTTGGATGGGAGACATATGACACGTATGACAATCTCGCCATACTGTACGAAAAGCAGGGGGACCTTGACAAAGCGGCGGATATCCTTGGAGCCATGACCCGGCTGTACGGGGAGGATTACAATATCTATAAACGCTATGCATTCCTGGAAGTGGACCGGCAGGAGCGAAAGGGCAATACGGCACGTGACTACAAGGCGTTTGCAGGATACTATGAGAAGGCGGAACAACTGTATTACGCGCAGCTTGCGGGCAATGACACGGATGCGGAGATGCAGCTTCTGGAACAGGTATATGCACAGGTGAAGTCAGGAGGATGGCTATAATGGGAATAACGGCAGGATGGATTATCACTGTAGTCAGTGCGGTTGGAATCATCGGCTGTATCGCAGCACTGGCTGCCAGCAGGAAGGTATTTGACAGACAGAGGAAGAAGCTGCTCGACGAGATAGAGACCGAGTAAGAGGGAGGAAGAAGATGAAAGAGAAACTGAAGTACATAGCGGGCGCCTTGCTCGCCTGCTCGCTTATTGCCGGCTTTATGCCGCTCATTGAAGTGGGAGCGATGAAGATGTCGGTGATGGATATCCTGAAAATCGGGGTCGGAAATTACGGCGATACGGAGCTGATAAGAGAAGTGATGGAATTGTTTAAAGAGTATCTGAGGCCGAGCGTCATCACGGTCATCATACTCATCGCCCTCATCCTTGCGGGCGCGTTCCTGACGGTAGTGCTCGATGCGTCGAAAGCATATATTGCGGCCATAGCAGGCGGTGTGGTGAACAATATCCTCGTCATCATATTAGGCGTGACGGTGAAAGGCAAGATGGATGAAGTGGAGAGCGCGTTCAGCTTCTTTGGACTGAGCAGCGGGATACGGTTCCACGTATCTACCATAGTGCTGTGGATTATATTATATGTAGCTGTCTTTGGGCTGTCGGTCTGTGGGATGATACTGAAAACCGGGAATAAGACGGTGGGGAGGTCTCAGGATATTATGCCGGAGAGCCTCAGCGACAGGACGAACCCGTGGAATGCGCCCCAGGATCCAAAAAAACAGGCCTATCTGGACCGCATCGGGCAGCTGGAGCGGGAGAGAGAGGCGGCGAAAAAGAATGCCCCACCTGTGAGGCAGCAGACGTCCGAAGCGGACTTCCACGGTGCCATCGGTGGCAGGACCGGAATATATGAGTCAAAAATATATCCTCTCTGTGAGAAGGTGCAGATATACTTTGCCAAGGCAGGGACGGACGTATATATCGCCCCGGAAAGAGGCGAAGATGCAGTTGCCGGCGTATACTATGTAGAAGAATATGAGGAATACTGTGTAGAGCCTTATGAGAAGAACAGCTTCTTCCTCTTGAGCGGGCAGCCGCTTGGCGCGGGGAGGTGCTATCATCTCCCCCGCGGGATTGAAGTGTACATAGGAGATAAGTGCCATGCATTTGTGCTGGCTTAGACGAAAGGACAGGAAAAGGATATGTATTGCCGAAAATGTGGCAGCCCCAATGAGGAAGGGGCGCGCTTCTGTGCAAAGTGCGGGGTGGAAATAGAGCCGCCGCAGGAGCAGGAAGAGAAAGCGAAGAAAGGAAAGAAGGTCAGACTGTGGGCCGGAGCCGCAGCCATCCTTCTGACAGCAGCCATACTGGCCGGTTACTTTGCGATGAAGAATGTAGATGCGAAGGGCGAGTACGAAGAATATATGGCAAAAGCGGACAAATATCTGGAAACGATGGACTATGAGAAAGCAGAGACGGAATATCTGAAAGCCATTGCCATAGACCCGAAGCAGGAGGAGCCATACGTGAAGCTGGCCGAGCTGTATGAGGCAAACGGGGAACCGGAGAAGGCAGAAAGCATCCTTGCAAAAGCAGAGAAGAAAGTACCGGAAAAGAACCGTAAGAAGCTGGAACAGAAAAAGGAAGAGGCAAAGCAGCATAAGGAACAGAAAGAGGATTACAAGGCCACATGGGAGAGCGAGCCTCAGATTGAAGCGGACGCCATCTATTATCTGGCGGAGAGCGACAACTATAAGAAGCCTGCAAATGAGCTGAAACGCCAGCTCTTCTCTCCATATGCCGTAATCCAGTCAGAAGAGGGCAAAGGGCTGGTCGGGATAGATGGCGAGATGGAAGGCGGCCTGGAGTATAAGGAGATACAGACCTATGCAGGAGAGTATCTGCTGGAACGGTCTGAGCCTGTGTACGATGACGAGATGCAGAACGATTGGACGATGTACCGGATAAGCGAGGATACGGATGGAATAGAGCCTGCATGGGGGCTTGGCGGCGGCGTACCGATGGATGTCTTCTATGAATACGAAGGAAATCTTACGAGCGTACTTGATGACATGGGAGGCAGCTTTCATGAATTTCGACAGGACATGCCGGAAGGCGCGTTCCCCGTCCGGCATTATGAGCAGCCTTATACGAGTGACACGATTGACGGGAATTATGAAGAGTGGATGGAAACGGGCGGCCTGTATGCGGTTTACAATGATGGCGGGCCGGTTACGGACTTTATATATGAAGAGTGCGGCACGGCATCTTCGGGCTTGCTGGCCGTAAAGAAGGACGGCAGATGGGGATACGTGGATGAAAGCGGCAAGGAAGTGATTCCGGCAGAGTTCGATGCGTCCTGGCATTATTATTCGGCACCGGAATCCTATGGCGAGGAATATGAAGACTACTGCTATGCCGCAACGGAGGGCTACGTCGTGCTCTGTAAAGAAGGCCGGTGGGAGATGCGGGACACCTCCGGTGAGACTGTCATACCTTCCGGAATATACGAGGAACTTCTGCCTGTATACGAAGGAAAATGTTGGGCGAAGGAAGACGGCAGATGGGGCGTACTTCAGATATATGAATGGAAGGAAGACGAGACGCAGGAGGATGTCGATGAGGCAGACCTACAGGATAGCGGGGGAACAGACAGTGCCTATACGGTCTACGAGAGCGGGCCGATAGAACTGACCGGCACCATCCAGTATGAAAAGGGGATGCATCCGAACGGGGAGGAGCTGGACGTCCTGCTGCTGAAGCTGGACACCCCCGCAGGCTTCCGCGTCGGAGGGGGTGCGGAGGAAGAGACAACGTATGACAACTGCACAGATATACAGATATTTAACCCAATAAGCGATATGGATGAATCATGGGACGGAAAGCATGTAAAGGTAACGGGGCAGCTGCGCGGAGATGCACATACGGCGTACTATTTCCGCAATTATGTTATTGATAGCGCCAACATCAGCGAGATAAGATAAGGAGAGGGACAAATGAGCGACAACGACAAGACAGTATTTGTAAATTATGAGAAGGGAGCACAGGAACCGGAGCTGGAACGGGCGTATATGGAGCTTGGGAAGGCATATTACGAAGGGCGTTTTGAAGATCCGCTGCCGGAACTTCTGCCATTGTTCGATAAGATTACGAGGATTAAGAAAGAAAACGAGAAGGATGAGAACGTATGTCCCCACTGCGGGAGCGAACTGAAGCCGGGCTCGCTGTTCTGTGCACAGTGCGGGCAGAGGGTGTAAAAAGAAAGCATATGAGTGACAGAAGAAAGAGACCACTCATTTAGCTACAGTGAGGAGGATTAGTGATATGCGGTGTCAGAAATGTGGAACACCAGTAGGAAAAGAGGACCTTTTCTGCCCAGAGTGCGGCAGCAGGGTGGAGCAGAAATCAAATACAAAGGTAATCGTCATCGCGGCGGTCATCATGGCTGCTATCGTGGCAGGAATCATCTTCTGGGTCATGTGGGGAAGCGGGAGCAAGGGCGGCGACAGCGGCAGGAATGAGACGAAGTCGGCGGATACGAAGGAAAAAGGCAGCAGTGACGAGGCGAAAAAGAAGAAGTCCAAAGAAGATACCGAAGCAGGCACGGTAAAAGAACCGGCGGACACGAAGCCCGAGAGCACGGGATACATTCTGCCTGAAAGTGATGCGCGCTATCTGTCGGATGCGGACATAGCAAGCCTGTCCCTGAAAGACCTGAACTATGCCAAGAACGAGATATATGCGAGACACGGGCGCAGGTTCAAGTCCAATGAGCTGCAGCAGTATTTTGACAGCCAGAGCTGGTATACAGGCCAGTATGACCCGGACGACTTTGACGCCAATTACAGCCAGAGCGTGCTGAACGATTATGAGAAGAAGAATGCGGAGCTGCTGCGCAAGAAGGAGTTCTCTATCAATTCCGGCGGCTATCCGCTGGACCAGTGACGACAGGTGAGGGGATATGAAGAAGAAAAGAATCTATGTCATAATGACGCTGGTGCTGCTGTTTACAGTCGGGGCAGCAGCCTTCATATATATCTTAAAGAGCCCGTTTGAAGCAAAGAGAAGCCCGGTTTCTGAAACGGTGAGAAAGGGTGCGGCTGAGAAGATGACAGAAGTGGACAGAGAAAAGCTCGTGCCGGAGACGGCTAAGCCGAAAGGAATCAAGATAGCCATAGATCCGGGGCACCAGGGGCCCCATGTAGACATGAGCGCCCAGGAAGAGAATGCGCCCGGTTCAGGCGTGATGAAGCAGAAGGCGACATCGGGCACCACCGGCACTTATACCGGACTGGGGGAATACGAACTGAATCTGGACATCGCCCTGAAGGTAAGGGACAGACTTGAGAAGCTTGGGTATGAAGTCGTAATGGCCCGGGAGGATAACGATACGGCTATCAGCAATAAAGAGAGAGCGCAGATGGCCAATGAAGCAGGAGCCGATGTGTGCGTCAGGATCCATGCGAACGGAAGCGAGAGCCCGTCAAGCGAGGGGGCGCTCTGCCTTGTCATGTCCCAGGATAACCCGTACGTCGGGCAGCTGTACGGTGAGAGCAGCAGGCTGGCGGAATCGGTCCTATCGTCCTACTGCGAAGCCACAGGATTCTCGAATCAGGGCATTCAGGTCAATGACACGATGACCGGGCTCAACTGGAGCGAGATTCCGGTGATGATTCTGGAGATGGGATTTATGACCAACGAGCAGGACGATACGATGATGGCGGATGCCGCCTTCCAGGAAAAGATGGCGGACGGTATCGCGGCAGGCATAGAGGATTATTTTGCACATCGATGATATAGGGGATGGGAGGAAAGGAATGTGGGAATGAAGAAAGGCGCGCTTGCAGCGGTACTCTGTGTGGTTCTTTTAACGACTGCCTGTGGAGGCGGAGATAAAGACGCGGATAAGAAGGCAGAAGATGCCGGGGCAAAGAAAAAGAACCTGGTCATTACGACGGAAGAGGAAGGCCCAGGTGAGCAGGACGATGCAGGAACCGGACAGACACAGGACCCGCCGGCGCAGGACATACAGGCACAGGTGGAGGGCCTGACGTCCGGGCTTGCCGGAGGCGGAGAGTGGGCGGTATATGTATACGGGCTTGATACGGGCAGGGAAGCGTCGGTCAACAATAAGCCGATGCAGTCGGCGAGCCTCATCAAGCTCTTTATTGCAGGAACCGTGTATGAGCAGAAAGACAGGATGGATGCGCACAATGGTGCACAGGAGACGGAGACGCTGCTTCGGTCGATGATAACCGTAAGCGATAATGATGCGGCAAATACACTTGTGAAACGGCTCGGGAACGGAGATGCGGCCGCAGGGATGCAGGCGGTCAATGACTTCGCGGCTGCCCATGGGTATTCGCAGACTCATATGGGACGCCTTATGCTGGACTTCGACGCAGAAGACGACAACTATACTTCGGTGGAAGACTGTGGCGCATTTCTTTGTGACCTATACCATCAGGAGCTAACCGGTGCAGAACAGATTACCGGTTTTATGAAGGAGCAGACAAGGACAGAAAAGATTCCCGCAGGTGTCCCTGCGGGAACGGTCACAGCCAACAAGACGGGGGAGCTCGACACGGTGGAAAATGATGCCGCCCTCGTCTGGGGCGGACAGGAGCCGTATGCCATCTGTGTCATGTCGCAAGGGCTGACCGATGCGGCTGCCGCCAGAACGGGCATACAGAAGCTGTCGTCCAATCTATATGAACTGATGCGGTAGGAATTACATAAATTACGGTCCGGGGAGGCGGTGCAAGGTGTCATATGACACGGTGGAAGGGTTTATTTCCTTTCAGGACATTGACGACTTCCTCTGCCGCTTTCTGCTGCAGGGCATGTATCGCTGTCTCGCTGTACCAGGCGCTGTGCGCGGTGGCGATGACATTGTCCATCTGTAGGAGGGGGTGGTCCGGGCGAACAGGCTCTTCCTCAAATACATCGATGCCCGCCCCCGCAATCCTCTTCTCCAGTAATGCTTTTATCAATGCCTGTTCCTCTATGATGCCTCCCCTTGCCGTGTTTATCAGGAAGGCGGAGGCTTTCATCTTTTCTAACTCCTCTTCTCCGATGAGGTGAAACGTGTCTTTGGTTAGCGGGCAGTGGACAGAGAGGAAGTCGCTTGTCCGCAGCAGGGTGTCAAGAGATACAAGTGCGACAGACTGTTCTTTCGCTGTCTCCGGACGGGCGAAAGGATCATATGCAGATACCGTCATTCCGAAGGCCTGCATCTTCCTGGCCACCATCTGAGGAATCCGTCCGAAGCCTACCAGGCCAAGCGTACATTCCGAGAGTCTCCGGAGGGGAATGGCACTTCCATAGCCCCAGTCGCCAGATCTCAGCGCTCCTGCAAGTACCGGGAGCTTCCTGCCGAGCGCCAGCATCATGGCGCAGGCGTGGTCCGACACTTCCGCCACTCCGTAATCCGGCACGTTGCATACGTAGATGCCCTTTGCGGCGGCAGCCTCGCAGTCGATATTATTCACCCCGATACCATATTTGATTATCATCCTGCAATGCTCCATGCTTTCGATGACGTCGGATGTGACGGAAGAATACTGGGTGATGACCGCATCGGCATCTTTTACAACTGGTATGAGTTCTTCCGGCTTTTTGACCTGATAGGCGTACAGTTCGAATCCTGCACCTTCTATCAGTCCTCTTTCCGTGTCTATATTTTCATATTCGTAATCTGTGATAACTACTTTCATGTTGTTTTCCTCCTTATAACAGCTGCATCTTTTCTGCTACGAGATATGCCCCGAGCGCTGACGTGGAAAAGCCCCGGTCGGGTTCATAGATGGTGACATGCTCATATATATGTTCCGCACGGAGGATATCCCTCAATGCCAGATTCAGGGGAGCCTTGCCGCTGATTACTACGTGCGTATCTTCGGTGAGGCTCAGTGCCCGGGAGTTTGTTATAGCTGTGATATCACCCTGCAGCACGGCTCCCAGAATGTAGTTCGCTATCTTGGAAGGGTTCCTTTCCTTGAATAAGCTCAGGATACGCCCGGAGAAGCAGGCTCTTCCAAGCCCGACCCTTTTCGCGTTCTCGTACCCGAGCAGCAGCCAGTCCCTGTCATAGTCGCCGCTCTTTACGAAGCTCCGTCCGACCGACTTGGCGATGATCGTGTCATTCGTGACAGATGCCAGCAGCTCGCCGGAGATGGAGGTGAGGCATCCGGTTATCCTTCCGTCTTTGTCCACGGACACGAACTTATTGTGGGAACCCGGAAGGATCAGGAGCATCGGCCGGCCTTCGTGATATTTGTGGATGATGGCGAGGCTTTCCACTTCCTCCCCTCTCATGATATCCATGGATTCGTAGTCATCAAAGGTTATATCGCCGTCTGCATTCTTGATTCCCGGTATAAAGTGGATGGGCACCGGGCAGACATCGGGGAGAAGGAGCTCTTTCGTGGCCGCCGCAATCTCATCGAGTCCCGCCGGCGCGGTCAGATGAGGGACTTCCACGATGCCTACGTCAGAAGTTATCATACCGCTTGCTATGATATGGCGGATATCGCGGTAAGTAAGGGAGCTGCCGTCCAGCAGCTGTTCCAGACATTCCTTTACTGCCTGCTTAAGCTTTTTGTTGCTGCCGTCTATGGCTGTGTTGCGGACGCCGACCTCTCTTCTTGCCTCGTCGATACGGAGCCTGCTGTCATCCCACAGGATGCACCGGGTATTGGTCGTGCCGCCGTCAATGGTAATAGTATATGTGCTCATATTATTCCTTTCCTTTCACGGTGAAATTTAATATAAGCATCTGTTTTTTTCATTCAATCAAAGCGTTTGTCATAGTTTGTATTTCTTAAAGGTGTTCCTCGTATCCTGCAGCCTGGGGAGCATATCATTCGCATTCGCGATACTTATCATAGAGAATAGTGCATCGATCAGGCAGAACTGGGATACTCTTGAGTTGAGCGCGTCGGTCAGGATGTTCCGCTCCTCGCTGACGGTACTTAATATGACCTGTGACAGCCTTGCGATGGAGGAGCCGGGCGCTCCGGTGATGAGGATGGCCGGTATCCTGCGCTGGTAAGCCATCTCGATCTGCTTGTACAGGTCGGCGGTCTCGCCGGACTGCGAGACGCACAGGATGACGTCGCCCGGCCGCGGATGGGTCAGGATGGCAGCGTTCATATGCGCGTCTGGGTTACAGACGCAGTTCAGCCCAAGTTCGGTAAGCCTGAAGAAAGCGTACTGGCAGATGGAAGCGGAAGCACCGTGGCCGAGGATGATGATTCGGTTCGCGGCTGAGAGCAGCTTCTGGGCATCCATGCATTCTTCGGCGGCAATATCCGCATTTTTGCTGAGTGAAGACATGGCGCCCAGGAATACCTTTTTCTTGATTTCGGTCGGCTCGTCATCCAGCGTGATATCACTTTCCGAATGATAAAAGGTTCTGCCTACAAGTTCCTGCGCCAGCTTGATCTTAAAAGATTTGAATCCGTCAAAGCCGAGAAGCCGGTAGAACTTAACGACGGAGGCTTCGCTCTTCAGGCTCGTATGGCTTATGAGATCGGTGATGGATTTATCTACCACTTCCGACGGATTCTTAAGTATATAGTCGGCCAGCTGCTTCTGTCCTTTGGTAAGCTGCGGATATAATTCGCTGATCTTGGCCAGCGTGGGATAATGGTCATTGTCGATATGCATATGTAACCTCCCTTTCCATTTTCTTACTACAAATATAACATAATGATATTTAAAATTCAAACTGAAAATAATAAATTTTTTTTATTTATATAAACATATTGCATATAAAAAGTGATGTTAAATAATGGAAAATGAACAAATTTACAAAAATATATTGACAAAAAAATAAAAAAATTATATTTTATAATCATAAAGCATTTGTCGTATCATTCAATCAAAACAAAAAAATCAAGGAGGAAGACATTATGAAAAACTGGAAGAAGCAAATGAAGAAGGCAGCATCGCTGCTCCTCGCAGGCGTGATGGTATTATCACTGGTGGCTTGCGGAAGCAAAGGCTCGGATGGCAAATCGGACAAGGAAGATAAGAAGGCGGACAAGAAGACAGAACAGGAAGGACAGGATTTTACAAAAGATGTATTGAAAGACCTTGCATTGAAGGAAGATGGAACGCCAATCAAGGCAGCGATTACTGTGGCGGAGCTGGACAGCGAATATATCATCGCGGTACAGAAATATATGCAGTACATACTGGAAGAGGCCGGAGCGGATGTGACAGTGAGCAGCGCGGACGGCGATGCCGAGAACCAGTGCAATCAGATATACGACTTCATTGAGAAGGGCGTAGAAGTAGTCCTTATCCAGGCAGCCGACAGCAACGCCGTGGCTCCTGCAATCAAGGCATGTAACGATGCGGGTGTAAAAGTCATTGCAGTAAACAGGACCATCTACGGCGACTGCAAAGTCGACTACAGCGTATTGATAGACGATAAGGCGATGGGTGAGATGTGTGCCAAATATATTGCGGACAATGCTTCCGGAAAAGGCACGAAAGTGACGACGATGCAGGGGACGCTCGGAACGGCGACGGCAGACGACCGTGCGGAAGGATTTAATGCAGGCGTGCAGGCAAACGGGCTTGACAATATCAGGGACAATCCGTGCGACTGGTCTTCTGAGACAGCCATGGCAGCCATGAACGATGTGCTGACGACGGATTCTGACGTAGGAGCGGTATTCTTGCACAGCGACTGTATGCTGGCAGGTGTCGTGTCCGCCCTGACCCAGTCCGACAAGCTGAAGAATGTAGGCGAAGACGGCCACGTCATGATCGTATCGATTGACGGAGCAGCTTCTGCTCTCGACTATATCCGTCAGGATGTGTTGGATATGACGGTAGACAATTCCCCGCTTGCAATGGCTACGATAGCGGCCAAGGCGGTGCTGACGAAGGTAGTCAAAGGTGAAGACCTGGGCGGCAATGTAATCACGGTAGATGCCACGGCTATCACGAAAGACAATGTAGACGACGCCGCATTCTGGGGCAACTTCAATGTGGATGACGGATACTGGAGCGAGACGGCAAGCGTTTGGGATCAGTATACGATCGAATAGACTTCTGATAACAAAGAGGGTGTTGAAATATACACCCTCTGACAATTCTAGGAATCGGAAAGGGAGCTAACTATGGAAAAACAGGGCCTGATCATGAAAAGCATTGGAAAGCAGTTCAACGGTGTCACGGTGCTGGAAGATGTCGATTTTGAAGTCCGTCCCGGAGAGATACATGGCCTGCTCGGCGAAAACGGGGCCGGTAAGTCTACTCTGATGAAGATTGTTAACGGCGTGCTGTCGCCGACTGCGGGTGAGATCTATATCGACGGAGAAAAGACAGCTTTTGATTCGCCCCATGCTGCATCCAGGGCCGGTATCCGCATGGTCTATCAGGAGCTTGACCTGTTTGCGCATCTTACGGTGGCGGAAAATATCTGTCAGGGTAATATACCGAAGAATGGTCTGAGGCTGGTCAACTGGACGCGGATGCGGGAGATATCCCGTGAACTGCTAGAGACGATTGATGTAGATATCGATGTGGACGAGCGGCTGGACCGTCTGAGTATCGCGCAGCAGCAGATTGTGGCAATCGCAAGGGCGCTGAATGGCAACTGTAAGATTATACTGCTGGATGAGCCGACTTCGGCCCTTCCAAAGAAGGATGTAGAACATCTGTTTAAAATCGTAAGGCAACTGAAGGAAAAGAATATTTCTGTCGTCTTCATATCACATAAGCTGGATGAGATGATGGAGATTACAGACCGTATCACTATTCTGAACAATGGCAGGAAGGTTGCCACGGTCGATACGGCGGATATCAATGAAGATACCCTGGCTGAGATGGTCGTCGGCAGGTCAATCAAGAACAAATATCCTAAGATACACTATAAGACAGGAGAGACATTGCTCAAGATGGAGCATATCTCCCTCAAAGATCGGCTTTATGATGTGTCATTTGAACTGAAAAAGGGAGAGGTCCTTGGAATCGTAGGGCTTCTCGGCGCCGGAAAGACAGAGATAGCAAAAGCGCTGTTCGGCGTATATGGAAAGGGAAGCAAACGGCTGACAGGCAGCATATATATGAACGGCAGGGATGCAAGATTTGCCGCCCCTGCCCAGGCGGTAAAGGCCGGTATCGGATATATCTCAGAAGACAGAGGCTCAGAGGGGCTGCAGGTGGACCAGGCCATAGACTTCAACATATCGCTGGCGGCGCTGCGGAAGATGAGCAGGATGGGCCTTCTGAACCTGAAGAAGGAGAGGGAGACGAATACCCGTCTCATAGACAAGCTTCAGATCAAATGCGAGACCCCGAGACAGAAGGTAAGCAGCCTAAGCGGAGGAAACCAGCAGAAGGTCGTCATTGCCAAGTGGTTTGCCACCCAGGCCAGGATCGTTGTCCTGGACGAGCCGACGAGGGGAATCGACATTGGCGCCAAAGTAGAAGTCTACAACCTGATTAACGAGATGGTAGAAGCCGGAATCGGGGTGCTTCTGCTGTCCTCGGAGGTGCCGGAGGTGTTCGGCATGGCGGACCGTATACTCGTCCTGAAAGACGGGAGGATAACGGGCGAGATGGAGAACGGCAGCATCACCGAAGCGGAGCTTCAAAGACAAGTAATGTAAATGACACGAAGGAGAAGAGATATGAATAAAAAAGTTAAACTCTTTATGAAATCACAGGGGTCGGTGTTTCTTATACTGGTGCTGATGTGTCTGGTGGCGTCTCTCTTTACAGATAAGTTTTTCTCACCTTCCAACTTAAGCAACGTGCTGACCCAGTCTGTGACATGTGGCATATCAGCGCTTGGAATGACCTTTGTCATATTGACAGGAGGGATAGACCTGTCGGTAGGCGGTTGTATCGTGTTCACGGCTACGATAGGGATGAAATTCCTGGCGGAAGGAACGATTGGAATCGGGACGGCTGTACTTATGATGCTGGGGCTCGGCATACTGGTCGGCGTGTTCAACGGTTTCCTAATCACTGTTCTTAAGATGCCGTCCTTCATAGCGACGCTGGCATCTTCGAGCGTGACCGCGGGGCTTGCGCTTTACATATCTATGGGCAAGACAATCATAGGGCTGCCGATTGAATACAGCGTCATAGGGCTGAAGAAGGTGATGGGGCTTCCCATCTGCGTGTGGATGATGTTTGCGCTTTACATTCTGTCATATATCATCCTAAAGTATACGGGATACGGACGAAAAGTATATGCCACCGGCAGCAACAGGAAATCGGCGTGGCTGAGCGGTATCAATGTCAGAATCGTAGAGTTCTCTGTCTATGTCATCAACGGCCTTATGTCCGCTCTCGTAGGTATCGTCCTGACATCCAAGCTCTTATCGTCAACGAGTACGATAGGAAACGGCATGGAGGTAAACTCCATCGCTGCTGTCGTTATCGGTGGAGCGAGCATGACAGGGGGAGAAGGCGGCGTCGCAGGTACGATTGTCGGAGCGCTCATACTGACGATTATCAGCAACGCTATGAATCTGATGAGCGTCAATGCATATCTGCAGGAAGTCGTGATGGGGCTGATTATCATCATTGCACTGCTGTTTGACATGCTGCGCAAAGGGTATATTTTCAGGAAACCAGACGAAGAGTAAAGGGAAGTGGTGATTTATATGTTGGTTGAATTAAGTTATATCATTGATGAAGATGTGCCGAAATGGCCGACGAATCCGGAAGAGAAGTATGATTACAACCAGGCGGTCCGGTTCGGGGACGCATGTAATGCATCATCCGTGTACCATCATCTGCACACCGGGACGCATGTGGACGCGCCGTTCCATTTCGATGCCGCGGGAAAGACAATCGATCAGATTCCGGTGGAGGACTTCTACTATACGGCCCCGTTCGTACTGGAGCTTAAGAAGTCCAGAGGGGAACGGATAGAACTTGAGGAACTGCAGGCGCATGAGAAGGAGATTGCCGGGTGTGACATACTCTTCGTCTACACCGGGTATTCAGACCTAAGGGAGAGCAGCCCGGAGGAATTCGTGTCCGATTTCCCGTCTGTGGCTCCGGACGCGGCGCGTTACCTGAGAAGTCATTTTCCCGGCCTTAAGGCGGTGGCTCTGGATTCTATCAGTTTTGACAGTGCCGAAACCGGGGCGGCAGAAGGGTTCCCTTCCCACCATGCCCTGCTGGAGACGAACGAGGAGCAGAGGGAACGCACCCTCCTTCTATATGAGGATGTCAACATTAAGAAGCTGATGGAACTGGATGATAAGGTACGGGCAGTCTGCGCATTTCCTGTTAGATTTGCGGGGCTGGAAGCCGGACCTGTGAATATGGTAGCAATAGTATAAAGAAAAGGAGCAGAAGTCATGAAAAAATTAAAAGGTGTGGTACCTCCCATGATAACCCCATTCGACGAGGAAGGACGTCTGGATGAATATAATCTTCAGAAGCTGGTGGAATACCTGTCGCCAAAGGTAGACGGACTGTTTATCTGTGGATCCTACGGCTGCGGGCCGCTGATGACGCTTCAGGAGCGCAAGCGGGTTGCGGAAGTTGTAAAGAAGTATTCCGCTCCGGATACGAAGATTGTCGTGCATACAGGAGCGCTTACGACAAAAGAAACGACAGAGCTTACGCTCCATGCGGCTGAGGCGGGCTGTGATGCCGCTGCTGCAGTCGGCCCTTATTATTTCCACTACGGGGATGAGGAACTGATCCGGTATTATTCAGACGTGATTGAGGCGGCAGGAGAGAGGATACCATTCTATGCGTATCACAACCCGAAATTCCAGGGTTACGAGACAAGCCTCAACGTTATGAAGCAGCTGAAGAATGTCGGATTGTCCGGCATAAAAGACGCCACCTTTGACCTCATGAACTATGCAGTATACGAGCGGGAGCTTGTGGATGACAACTTTGACCTTGCGCTTGGGACGGAGGCACTCTGGATATCGGCGCACGCGCTTGGGTGCCGTGCATATATCCCGGGCATCGGAAACGTATTCCCGGAACTGTGCAAAGAGATGTTTGATGCGTCCATGGACGGCGAGAAGGCGAAAGCAAGGGATCTTCAGTTTTTGATCAATAAGCTGCGGGATATCATGTATCTTGCAGGTTCCACACAGCTTGCCATCTATGCCATTGCAGAGATCAGGGACATCATGGCTGCCCATCCGAGGAGGCCCTTCCTGCCACCGTCTGCCGGCGAGAAGGAGGCTATCAAAGAAGCACTTAAGGAACTGGGGGTAATCTGATGTATTACATAATCATTGACTGTGGAACGACCAATTCAAGGGCATATGTGGTGAGAGAGGACGGGAGCATAGCAGGACAGGCGTCGAAGAAGGTAGGAGTGCGGGATACTTCCATCACAGGGTCCAAGGATGTGCTTACAGCAGGGCTTAAGGATACGGTCACGAAGGCGGTACAGGCTGCCGGGGTCGAAGAGGGAGATATCCGTGCGGTCTTTTCCTCCGGTATGATTACATCGGAGATTGGGCTCTGTGAGCTGCCCCATCTGACCGCACCGTGCGGAGCAGAAGACCTGGCTGCGCATATGGAACTTGTAGAGGGGCTTGACCTGTATGCAGGCAAGCCGGTCTATTTCGTGCGGGGTATCAAGAACAAGATGGCGGAAGAGATGGAGAGCCCATTCGCGGCGGCGGGCAGCCTGGACTTCATGCGGGGAGAGGAGACGCAGATGATGGGAATCCTCCGGAACAAGGAGCTTATCCTGCCTGCGACAGTGGTGGTGCTCTCCTCACATACCAAGTTCATATCGGCAGACGGCGGCGGGAAGATTCTTGGCAGCCTTACGACGATGAGCGGGCAGACGTTCGAGGCAGTCAAAAATAATACCTTTCTCACAAAGTCACTGGAGGATGACGGAAGCGGAGCGCCGGAAGATTATTTTGACGAGGCAGTCGTGGAGCATGCGGCTGCATGGGTCCGCAGGGCAGGGCTTGTGCGTTCCTTCATGTTCCCCCGTTTTCTGGATGTGCTTCTGGATACGAAATGGTATGAGAGACGTCTCTTCTTTGAAGCGCTCATTGCGGCGGATGACATGCTCTCGATAGGCCAGATGGATATGTTCGGATTAGGGAGGCCGCAGCGGTTCGTGCTTGTCGGTCTGAGAGAACGGTGCAGGCTCTATGAATATATCCTAAGGAAGGAATACGCGGAGGCAGAGGTGTCTGTCATCTCGGATAAAGAGCAGATTGACCGGCTGAGTATCGAGGGTATGCTCAGCCTCGCAGAGAAGGCGGGGATTATAAGATGATGAAAATAGTGATAGCGGATTATTATTATCCGGATCTGAATGAAGAATACAAGGTGTTTGAACGGCTTGCAGAGGTGGAGGTCGTGGACCTGACTAAAATATCAGAGGGCGGCATAAAAGAGCCGGACTCGCTCATTCCTTATGTGAAAGACGCGGATGCGCTTATCGTCCAGTTTGCGGCGATAGACAAGTCTGTCATCGACAGCATGGAGCGGTGCAAGGTGATTGCCAGATATGCAATCGGGGTGGATACGATTGATATAGAGGCTGCGTCAGCCAAAGGTATCTATGTGGCCAACGTGCCGGATTACTGTATCGGCGAAGTGGCAGATACAGCCATCGCCCACATCATGAATGCGCAGAGAAAGATAACGCTTGCAAACCGGCTCCTTCTGGCGAAGGAATTTGATATGGACAAGATACGGCCGATAAGAAGGATGGAGCATGAGGTGCTCTGCCTGATCGGGTTCGGTCATATAGCCCGGAATGTTGCAGCAAAGATGAAGGCATTCTTCCAGGAGATTGTGATATATGATCCATATTTTAAAGACTGCGCGTCCTATCCGGAATTCCGGTTTCTTGGCTTTGAGGAGGCAGTGAGCGGGGCGGACGTCATCTCCCTTCATGTTCCGCTGAACGGCTCCACGATGCATATGCTGTCGGAGGACGCTTTCCGGATGATGAAAGATGGAGTGGTCATCGTGAATACGGCCCGTGGCGGGCTGATTGATGAGGCGGCTCTTATAAAAGCGCTGGACAGCGGGAAGGTGGGGTACTGTGGCCTGGATGTCGTATCGACGGAAGACTTCGAGCATTCCCCGCTGCTGTCTAAGGAACATGTGCTCCTGACGCCTCATATGGGCTGGTGTTCCGAGGAGGCGGTAGTGGAACTTCAGCGCAAGACGGCTGAAAATGTGGTAGAGACGCTGCTGCACGGGAAACCCGTATATTGCGTCAACAAGTTATAAGCTGCAGGAGGGCGATGAAAATGGATATGTATCCAGTTATATCAGAGAATCCGGTGCTGGCCATATTCAGAAATGTTCCGCCGGAGCTTACGTTAGATTACGCGGAAGCTGTAGTAAGAGGAGGCATCTCGTTTTTTGAGATTGCCCTTAACAGTGCGGATGGTATCGGGCAGATCAAGGCGCTGAGGGAACATTTTGGAGACAGATGCAGGATTGGGGCAGGCACGGCGATAACGGTGGAGTCAGCCAGGGAGGCACTCGACGCGGGGGCCCAGTTCCTCCTGACACCGGGCACGCCGCTGGATGTGCTCGAATACTGCGCTGTCAACGACATCGCCCTTCTGCCCGGGGTCCTGACGCCGAGCGATGTGGCGGTAAGCCTGCAGTACGGGTTCAAGACGATGAAGCTGTTTCCGGCCAGGAGTGTGCCGCCAGGATATGTGAAGGCGCTGAAGGGGCCGTACGATGACACGGACTATATTGCCATCGGCGGAGTGTCTCCATCTAATATCGGACAATTTTTTGAGGAAGGCTATGCGGGTGTCGGAATGGCCGGAGGGCTGATGCCGGAAGAGATGGTAAAGAACGAGAAGTGGGAAGAAGGGGCGGCGTATATCCGTTCGCTTTTGGATAGTATCGATGTATATGCCAAGAAAGGAATCTGCCATGAAGATAGCTGAGGTTAATACGTATACGGTCCGCCCACGATGGGGCTTCGTAGAAATCGTGACGGACGACGGCCTGACCGGATGGGGCGAGCCTGTCCTGGAAGGACACTTAGGCGCCGTGCTGGCATGCGTGAGGGAGATGGCGGATTATCTGTACGGAAGGAATCCGCTCCACATCGAGGATATCTGGACGATGCTTTACCGGGCCGGCTTCTACCGGGGCGGAGGCGTGCTTATGAGTGCTATTGCGGGCATCGACCAGGCATTATGGGACATCAAGGGCAAGTATCACGACGCGCCGGTGTACGAGCTGCTGGGCGGCCCATGCCGGAACAGGATAAAGGTATACAGCTGGATTGGAGGAGACCGGCCTTCTGATGTGAAGGAGGCTGCGCTTGCCAAGAAGGCAGAAGGTTTCCGGGCCGTCAAGATGAATGCGACGGAAGAGCTGCAGATAATCGACAGCTATGAGAAGATAGACGCGGTGCTGGAACGGACCGCCGCGGTGAGGGAGGCCTGTGGGAAATACTTCGGCATTGCCATCGATTTCCACGGACGGGTGCACAAACCGATGGCTAAGGTTCTGGCGAAGAAGCTGGAGGAATTCGAGCCCATGTTTATCGAGGAGCCTGTCCTGTGCGAACACATGGAGGCATTTTCCGAGATTGCCTCATACTGTAACATTCCCATCGCCACAGGGGAACGGCTCTTCACGAAATATGATTTCAGGCGCCTCCTGTCGGCGGGCGGCGTCTCTATCGTCCAGCCGGACCTGAGCCATGCGGGTGGAATCACAGAGGTGCGGAAGATTGCCGCTATGGCGGAGGCGTATGATGTGGCTCTGGCACCCCACTGCCCCCTTGGGCCGATTGCGCTGGCCAGCTGCTTTCAGGTCGACGCGTGCTCGTACAACGCCGTCATCCAGGAGCAGAGCATGGGTATCCACTATAATGTGGGGAGGTCGGTGCTGGACTATGTGCACAATAAGGAGGACTTCTGCTTTAAGGACGGGTATGCGGATCTGCCGCATCTGCCGGGAATCGGCGTCGATATGAATAAGGAGCTCGTGGTCAGTGAAAACATGGCGCCCCACGCATGGAAGAATCCGGTATGGCGTCACGAGGACGGTTCCATAGCAGAATGGTAGGACACGGATGGTACGGCTGCCAGTCCTAAATCTGCCGATAATAAAAAAGCATTGACTGTAACCGCATGGGATTACAGCAATGCTTTTTTCATTATCACTTGATTAAAAAAACCGATTAGCCCTGAGAAATAGCTCCTGTTGGACATTGAGCTGCACATGCACCACAATCAACACAAGCGTCTGCATCGATTTCATAATGGTCTGCGCCCTGAGCAATAGCTCCTACCGGACATTCAGCTTCGCAAGCTCCGCAGCTTACACATTCATCACTAATTACGTGTGCCATAGTATGTACCCTCCTTCTTAATTATCGATAGACATAATCCAATTTTGTCTATTCCTATCATAATACAAATAAATTAAATATACAAGTAAAATCATGCTTTAAATTAAGTACAAAGCGCGAAGGAAATCCCCTTTATCCGGGTGCTTCTTTCGCTGCCTTATAGGCGGACAATATGACCGTTCTGGCCGCTTCGGCGTCCTCTTTTGACGGCTCTTTCGTGTCTTTGAGAGGATAGTCGTATCCCATGCTCTCATATTTGGAACGGCCCATGGAATGGTACGGCAGGACATCGAGGGCCTTGATATTGCCAAGCTCCGCCATAAAACGCCCCAGTTCCTGCAGATATTCTTTATAGAACGTGATGCCGGGGACGATGACGTGCCGGATCCAGACCGGAATCTGCCTCTCGTCCAGATAGCGGGCAAAATCCAGGACTCTTTCATTGGAGTGGCCCGTCAGTACCTTGTGCCTGCGGTCGTCCATGTGCTTGATATCAAGCAGTATCAAGTCCGTAAGTGATAATAATTGATCAAGCTGCTTCATAGATATCTCATTGTTCGGGTTGAACATGATGCCTGACGTATCCACACATGTGTGGATATCATGCTTTTTCAGGTTCCGAAACAGCTCTGTGAGAAATTCCATCTGCATCATCGGCTCTCCGCCTGTCACAGTAACGCCGCCGCTTCTGTAGAACGGAAGGTTAGAGTAGAATCCGTCCAGCACCTCATCCACCGACATCGTCTTGCCGGTGCGCGGTTCCCACGTATCCGGGTTGTGGCAGTAGAGGCAGCGCATCGGGCAGCCCTGGAAGAAGATGACATACCGGATGCCGGGGCCGTCCACCGTGCCGCAGCTTTCGATCGAATGTATAAATCCTTTCAATATATTCACCCCATTTCTATAGAAGGGACAGGGTAAAGAGCGGTTGGGGACGGGGGTTTTTTAAAAAACCCCCGTCCCCAACCGCGTCTTGCCCTGTCCCTACATGTTATTGTGGAACGTGCGGGCGATGACGTCATCCTGCTGTTCTTTTGTAAGCTTGATGAAGTTTACCGCATATCCGGATACGCGTACGGTGAGCTGCGGGTAGCTTTCGGGATGCTTCTGTGCGTCCAGCAATGTCTCCTTCGAGAATACGTTTACGTTCAGGTGGTGTCCCCCCTGTTCTACGTATCCGTCCAGCATTGCTACAAGGTTATCTATCTGCTGTTTGTTTACTGCCATAGCTAGTTCCTCCTCTTAATGATTGCTTATCATGGCTGCCTTATAATCTGCAGCCGGGTTATTCGTTGTCGATGCTGTCTTCGATGTTCGGTATGTTGCATGCCAGGTCTTTGCAGTCTTCGATTCTGTCCAGATCCAGATCTCCGGCAAATATCTGGTCTTCCTTGCCGAGTGCGCCGGGGATGATGGAAAAGGTGTTGGAGATTCCATCCTGAGCATGCCGGAACGGTATCTTGGCGACGGAGGCGAGGGATGCCAGTGCCCCGTGGGTGTCGCGCTGGTGCATCGGGTTGGCGCCAGGTGCCAGCGGTTCGCCCATTTTTCTCCCGTCCGGCGTATTACCGGTCTTCTTGCCGTACACCACATTGGAGGTGATAGTCAGGATGGACATAGTCGGTACGGAATGGCGGTAGGTGTGGTGCTTACGGATTTTGTCCATAAAGCTGCGTACGACTTCTACCGCGATATCATCCGCCCGGTCATCGTTGTTGCCGTATTTGGGAAAATCCCCTTCTACTTCATAGTCCACGACAAGGCCGTCCTCATCTCTAACAGGCCTTACCCTGGCATATTTGATAGCGGACAGGGAGTCTGCCACCACAGACAGGCCGGCAATCCCGGTTGCGAAGTAACGCTTTACTTCCCGGTCGTGGAGCGCCATCTGCAGCTTTTCATAGCTGTATTTGTCGTGCATGTAGTGGATGATATTCAACGTGTTCACATACAGGCTGGCCAGCCATTCCATCATGTCGTCGAACTTGGACATGACATCATCGTAGTCGAGATATTCCCCCTCCACCGGTCGGAACCGGGGCCCTACCTGTACCTTCATCCGCTCATCGACCCCGCCGTTGATTGCATAGAGCAGGCATTTGGCAAGATTCGCCCTTGCGCCGAAGAACTGCATCTCCTTTCCGACACGCATGGATGAGACGCAGCATGCGATCGCGTAGTCGTCGCCGTGGGTCACCCGCATCAGGTCGTCGTTTTCATACTGTATGGAAGAAGACTTGATAGACATCTTCGCACAGTATTCCTTGAAGTTCCTCGGAAGCTTCGTAGACCAGAGCACGGTGAGGTTCGGCTCCGGGGATGTCCCGAGGTTGTCCAGCGTGTGCAGATAGCGGAAAGAAGTCCGTGTCACGAGCGTCCTCCCGTCGATGCCCATGCCGCCGATGGATTCCGTAACCCATGTCGGGTCCCCGGAGAACAGGGAATTGTATTCCGGCGTACGTGCGAACTTCACGAGCCGGAGCTTCATGATAAAGTGGTCGATATATTCCTGCGCCTGTTCCTCGGTAATCAGTCCTCTGTCCAGGTCTCGCTGAATGTATATATCCAGAAATGTGGACGTACGGCCAAGGCTCATGGCTGCGCCGTTCTGCTCCTTCACCGCCGCCAGATAGCCGAAATACAGCCACTGGATAGCCTCCTTCGCATTCCGGGCAGGTCTGCGGATGTCAAAACCGTAGATGTCTCCGAGCTTATGCAAGTCGCCGAGGGCGCGGATCTGCTCGGACAGTTCTTCCCTTAGCCGGATGTTGTCGCCGGTCATCCTTACGAGAGAAGTCTCCAGCTGCTGCTTCTTGTCTTCTATGAGCCAGTCTGTGCCATACAGCGCCACGCGGCGGTAGTCGCCGATGATCCGCCCGCGCCCGTAAGCATCGGGCAGCCCGGTTATGATTGCCGACTTCCTTGCCAGGCGCATCTCCGGCGTATACGCGTCAAAGACGCCCTGGTTATGGGTCTTTCTATATTCCGTAAATATCTTCACAATCTCAGGGTCGACCTCGTAGCCATTTTCTTTGCAGGCATTTTCCGCCATACGGATACCGCCATACGGCTGTAAAGACCTTTTGAACGGCTTATCTGTCTGGAAGCCTACGATCTGTTCTCTGTCCTTATCCAGATATCCAGGTCCGTGGGATGTGATTCCTGAGACGATGGACGTGTCCATATCCAGGACGCCGCCTGCTTCCCGTTCCTGCCTGGACAGTTCCATCACCTGTTTCCAGAGCCTGTCCGTGGCCTCGGTCGGACCTGCGAGAAAAGAATCTTCCCCCTCATAGGGGGTATAATTGAGCTGGATGAAATCCCTTACGTTTACAGAGGTACGGTTCCAGCGCCCCGGCCTGAACCCGTCCCAGCTATCGGCATGCCATTTGTGTTCCATCATGTCTCCTCCTGTTGTTATATGAATTGTAAAATATTTGGTTAACTTAGACTAACTTCTGCCTTATCATTATATGGGATAATATATAGCTCCGTCAACATATTTGCTTGTACTAAATGGGATACAGTATACAAAAGAAGATTCTAATATAAAAATTAAGAAAATTTTCAACACTTTTTCACTGTTTTGGTGTATAGTGTTTGTTGGAAAAGCAGATTTTATTATATATGGGAGTTGGAATTATGAAAAGATTATGGAATGCTGTTGCAGCGGCGCTATGCGTGACGATGCTGGCAAGTGCGTGCGCTTCGGGTAATGTCAGTGATGCAAAAGCAGATAATTCAGAAGATAAAAAGAAGAAAAATACAGAGAAGGAATATCAGGGCAGCCTCGATATGATACAGCCGAGGGCGTACAGCAATATCAACGGATTGACCCTGGAGCCGGGCTCTTATATCTCCATCATCGGAAAAAGTGCCGACGGGCAATACTGGGAAGCAGTAGAGAAGGGAGTCCTTCAGGCGGTCAGCGATCTGAACAAGGAACTGGGATATAAGGGAAAAGACAAGATTAAAGTGACATACAGCGGACCTGCCACGGCTTATGATGTGGACGAGCAGGTTAACATACTGGATGAAGAGCTGGACAGATATCCGGTGGCTCTTGGAATCGCCATGGTAGATGCGAAAGCGTGCGATGTACAGTTCGACCTTGCGGCAGAGGGAGACATTCCGGTCGTGGCGTTTGATTCCGGCAGTGATTACCAGGGATTGATGGCTACGGTCGAGTCCGATAACGATAAGAGTGCAAGGGCGGCCGCAGACAAGATGGCGGAAGCCATAGACGACGCGGGAGAGATTATCATATTTGCCAATGACTCCAAGTCCAAGTCCTCACAGGAGCGGGAACAGTCATTCGCTGCGCAGGTTGCGGAGCAGCATCCGAATGTGGATGTGGTGGATGCCTGCCACAAGGATCAGCTGCCTGAGATGCAGAAACGGGTCGCAGATGAGATAAATGCAGGAACATACCAAAGGGACGGAGAGGAACAGCCGACGGAAGAGATAGCACCTGACAGCATATCGGAAGAAGATGTCATAAAGTACCTCTTTGCGAAGCATCCGGATGTCAAGGGCTGCTATGCGACAAGCGGCGAAGCCGTCAATATGGTTGTGGCCGCCGTTGACAGGCTCGAACGCAAGGATCTGAAGATCATCGGATATGACACGGATGACGCAATAATGGAGGCACTGTCGGAAGGCAAGATTACGGGGCTCATCGTACAGAATCCATTTGGCATGGGATATGCGACGGTAGTCGCCGCAGCGAGGGCCGCCATGAAAGCCGGCAATGAAGCAGTCGTGAATACGGGCTATACCTGGGTGACTGAGGAGAATTATAAAGAGAAAGATATCAAAAAATTATTATATTAAAATCAGATGGATGTTCTGCACTTCTGTGGTGCGGACTGCGGTGAGGAAAACATGGAAAGCAGTAAGAAGCGGCTAGACGAACATAATTACCGTACAGATAAAAATGGATGGAATTTTGTCCATGTAGAAGGAAGCCCTTTGGAAAGAGGATATTCTTATGGAAGGCTTATGGCCGGGGAAATAGAAGCCTCCGTCTGGGAAGCATCACGCCTTGTGGAGCTGCAGACGGGGCTGGACTGGAAGTTCCTAAAAGAAAGCAGCTTCAGCATCCTTCCTACATGGAAGAGACAGATGAACCGGGTGCCATACCAAGAATTCCTGACGGAGATGGACGGGATGGTCCGGGGAGTAAGAGAAGAGATTCCCTCCAGCCGCCTGACGATAGACGACCTGATTCTATGGAATGGTTACGAAGAGCTTATGAACTACTGGCTTCCGACCGCGGTAGATGAGATATACGACAGCATGTCCGGACGGCACGTAAAAGGAGGGGTATCCAGATGCCGGGGAGGCCGGGCGGATGACCGCTGCAGCGCGTTTATAGCGACGGGCTCCTATACGGCTGACGGCAGGATTGTCATGGCCCATAACAGCTTTACCCCTTTTGAAAACTGTAATTATATGAATGTCATAGCAGACATCGTACCGGAACAAGGCAGCCCTTTTATCATGCAGACGCTGCCGGGGTATATCCACAGCCTGTCCGACTTTTATGAAACGAGGACCGGTGCCGGCAAAGGGCTTATGATAACGGAGACTACGATAGGAGGCTTTAATGTCTACGATGCAGAGAAGGTTCCGGAGTTCGCCAGAATCCGTTATGCGGTCCAGTATGCCGTGACGCCGGACGAATTCGTCGAGCTGTTTTGGAAAGACAACAATGGAGGTTATGCCAATACCTGGTTTGTGGGCGATATAGAGACGAATGAAATCATGCGGTTCGAGGCAGGGCTTAAGTTCTATCATATCGATAAGACGAAAGACGGATATTACGCAGGCTTCAACGCGCCTCTGGATCCGCGTATCCGTAACCTCGAGTGTGCAGACAGCGGCTTTGCCGATATACGCAGACACCAGGGTGCGAGGCAGGTAAGGATTCCGCAGCTTATGGAAGAATACAAGGGCAGGATAGATAATGAGGCCGCCCAGAAGATAATTGCAGATCACTATGACGTATATCTTAAGAAAGAGAATCCGGGTTCCAGAACGGTATGTTCCCACTACGAGCTGGATATGAGAGAATATATGAGCCAGCCTGGCCGTCCGGCGCCTTATGAGCCGAGAGGGGCCGTCGATGGCGTGACAGCCACTTCTGCCGATGCGCTGGAACGGAGCCTGTGGGCCAGATGGGGGAGCTCATGCGGCATGCCGTTCTGTGCGGCAAAATTCCTAGAGGCCAATCCCCAGTTCGACCACTTGAGAGAATTCCTAAGAGACCGGCCGAGCCGGCCCTGGACGAGATTCGGACATGAAGAGAGCCGGCAGTAGGTTACCTACTCCGGCTTGCTTTTTGGAAGGGAGAAGCTGAATTCTGTGCCGACGCCTTCCGTGCTCACTACATTTACATTCTCACCGTGTGCCTGGATTGCCTCTTTGACGATAGCAAGTCCGAGCCCGGTTCCCTTCTTATCTTTTCCCCGGGACAGGTCTGTCTTGTAAAACCGCTCCCAGATTTTGTTAAGTGCATTTCGTGGTATGCCGATTCCATAATCTTTGACAGAGGTATATACCTTATCCCCGCGTTCCGTGGTTTCGATAGTGACGGCGGAATCCGTATCGCTGAATTTGATCGCATTGTCCAGCAGGTTATAAAGCACCTGCTGGATTTTACGTTTATCTGCATTCACACATAAGTGCTTTGTGGCAAATATTAGCTCGATGGATATCTTTTTCTGCGTACACGTGCCCTCGAAGGAAGCGGCCACATTCTTTATCATTTCGTGGATGTCAAAGGATTCTTTGTTCAGCAGAAGATTCTGCGTGTCAAATTCATTCAGCGTAAGCAGATCCTGTGTCAGGTCGGTAAGACGCTCTGTCTCAAATAAAATAATCTTAAGATACTTTTCCTGAAGTTCCTGAGGTATCGTACCGTCCACCATAGCTTCTACATACCCTTTGATGGAAGTGAGCGGAGAACGGAAATCATGTGACACATTAGCCACGAACTTTTTCTGGTAGTCTTCCATATCTCTCAGCTGCGAGGACATATAGTTGAGGGAAGCGCCGAGATAACCCATCTCATCTTCCGTGTTCAGGGGAATCTCATAGTCCAGGTTGCCGGAGGCATACTGGGTGGCGGCCTCCGTTATCTTGCGCAGCGGGCGGTAGACAAAGAACTGGAACGCCAGCAGGATGATGAAGGACAGGATATATATGACGGCCATGGAGATGTATACCGAGTTGAGGAGCAGGTCACGAATCTCCATGACATCCGACATATGCTTGTGTATGATCAGATAGCCTTTTGGAGTATAGTTATATACCACAGGAGCGATGACAGTAATAACTTCTTCGTCAAAGCATCCATGATAATCGCCTACCTGATACTGGGAACTTCCGCCTTCCGCCGGATTAAAGTCTATAATCTGTTCAGGTGCCATCGGGTAATTGTCGGACTGGGCGGAGACGATAATCTTGCCTTCCCGGTCCACGAACCATATGGCAGCGTCCAGATGTGACTCCATGCCCCTCAGCTGCAGATGCACGTCGGAGGATGTCAGGCGGTTTGAAAAATAGTCCGGGAGATAATCGCTTGCCACGATATTAGCTTCCTTGTACATGCTGCCGGACGTATAGTCCTCAAGCCGCCCTTCCGTCAGTCCTGACGTCAAAGTAGCGATTGTAAAGAAGCCTAGGAATCCGAAGATGATATATACAATTATAAACTTTAGATACAGTGTGCTGCGCATGTGCATTCCTCTTATTTTACTTCAAATTTATACCCGATTCCCCATACGGTGCTGAGTCCCCATGTGCCGTGGTCCTTAATCTTTTCACGGAGCCGTTTGATATGGACATCCACGGTACGGGTGTCCCCGATGTATTCATAGCCCCATATCTGATCCAGCAGCTGCTCCCTTGTAAAGACCTGGTTCGGGGAGGAGGCGAGGAAATATAAAAGCTCCAGCTCCTTTGGAGGCATATCTACATTCTCTCCGTCTACGACGACGGAATAGTTGGTCAGATTGATGACGATACCGGGATATTCCACGCATTTCCCCTTGTCTTCTGCCGGTTCTTCCACCTTCGGGACCGCCTGATAGCGGCGGAGGACCGCTTTTACCCTGGCCACCAGTTCCTTCGAATCGAAAGGCTTCATCATATAGTCATCGGCACCGAGCTCCAGGCCGAGGACCTTATCGAATACCTCCCCTTTGGCGGAAAGCATGATGATAGGTACGTTGGACTTGGAACGGATTTCCCGGCAGACCTGGTAACCGTCGATTCCGGGAAGCATGAGGTCGAGCAAGATCAGGTTCGGCTGGTACGTATCATAAGCGATAAGCGCCTTTTCCCCGTCATGTACCATCATCGTGTCGAAGCATTCCTTCGTCAGATACAAGGAGATGAGTTCGGCTATATTTTCATCATCATCTACAATCAATATTTTCTGCTTGTTTACCATAACTGGCCTCCTTCAAGTATTATTTCAGTTCCACTATCGTAACCCCGGCGTCCCCCTCACCAAAAGCGCCGAGGCGGTATGATTTCACACGTTTCTGCCGCTTCAGGTAGTTATGGATGCCTGTGCGCAGGGCGCCGGTTCCTTTTCCGTGGACGACACGTACTGTAGATAAATGTGCAAGCGACGCGTCATCAAGGTACTTATCCAGTTCTGCGACGGCTTCGTCTACCGTCTTGCCGAGAAGATTGATTTCAGGGCTTACCGAGAAGGCTTTGCCCATCTTCATCTTGCCCTTGCCTGTCTTATGCATCTGCTTTGCGGAGTATGCAGGTGTGTCCTCAATAATCTCCAGGTCAGAGATATGGACCTGGGAGCGGAGTATTCCCATCTGAACTGTGACATTACCTTTCGAGTCGGGAAGAGAGCCCACGGTTCCGTTCAGGTTCATGCTCAGCACCCGGACGGATTCCCCGAGTCTGAGATCTCCTGGCTTGTGCTGCTTCTTCGGCTTTTTCGCCTCCTGGCTCATGCCGGTGGCGGTGGAATTCATTTTCTTGCGGAGCCGTTCCCGTTCTCTCTCCATGTCCGCGGCAGAGATGTTCTCTTTGCCGAACTTGTGGAAATTACGTATCGTTTCATCAGCCACATCCTTGGCCTCTGCCAGGATAGCATGTGCTTTTTCATTTGCTTCCCGCAGGATGCGCTCTTTTTGTTCATCCAGTCTTTTCTGCTTCTGGCTTGCCTCGTGTTTCAGCCGTTCCAGCTCCCGCCGGTAGGCCGCTATCTCATCCTGCTCTTTTTCTATCGTGCGCCTGCTTGTCTCCAGATCTGCAAGGAGGTCTTCAAAGGACTCGTCCTGTTCGGACAGATGCCGCTTTGCATCTTCTATAATATAGGAAGGAAGTCCAAGCTTCCCGGCGATGGCAAAGGCATTGCTTTTGCCGGGTATGCCGATGAGCAGATGGTACGTAGGACGAAGCGTCTCCACGTCAAATTCACAGCACGCATTTTCCACGCCCGGTGTTGTGAGGGCATATACTTTCAATTCGCTGTAATGGGTGGTTGCCATGGTCCGGATACCCCGTTCGTGCAGATGGTTCAGGATAGAAGTGGCGAGAGCGGCTCCTTCTGTCGGATCGGTGCCTGCGCCCAGCTCGTCGAAAAGGACGAGAGAACGTTCATCCACATGCTTCAAAAAGGAAACGATATTCGTCATATGGGAAGAGAAGGTGCTCAGGCTCTGTTCTATGCTCTGCTCATCCCCGATATCGGCATATACATCGTGGAACACGGACAGCTCTGAACGGTCAAGGGCAGGAATGTGGAGCCCTGCCTGGCCCATGAGGGTAAAGAGCCCGACGGTCTTGAGGGAGACGGTCTTGCCTCCCGTGTTCGGGCCGGTGACGATAAGAAGGTCAAAGGCATCGCCTAATGTCACCGTTATCGGTACGACGGTATGCTTATCGAGAAGAGGATGCCGGCCTTCTCTTATATGAATGCGCCCTTCTGTGTTGAACAGAGGCATGCTGGCATTCATGTCCAGAGCAAGGGAGCCCCTGGCAAAAATGAAATCCAGCTCCGTGAGCACTGAAAAGTCCAGCCGGATGGCTGGTAAGTGCTCGGCTGCCCCGGCGCTCAGACGGGCCAGGATGACCTGTATCTCTTCCTGTTCCTTTGCATACAGCTCTTTCAAATCATTATTCAGTTTTACGACAGCCATAGGTTCGATAAAGAGGGTCGATCCGGTGGAGGACTGGTCGTGTATGAGCCCCTGTACGTGGCTCCGGTGTTCCGCTTTCACGGGGATGCAGTACCGGTCTCCGCGCATGGTGATGATCGGATCCTGCAGATAGGTTCTGAGTGAACCATTTACCATGCTGTTCAATGTCCCATGTACTTTATCGTTGATCTGGCCCATCTGGCGCCGGATGTTCTTCAGCGTACTGCTGGCGTCATCACTGATCTCATCCTCTTCGATGATACAGCGGCGGATGTCACCGGACAGAACTGAAATCGGCTGAAGCTGTTCAAAATAGGAGTCCAGACAGTCGGACAGCTCGTCAGTAGTCTCATGGCGTCCATATGCCTTGGCACGGCCTGCGGCTTCCAGAAGCTTACAGATGCGGAGCAGATCTCCGCTTCCAAGGACGGCACCGATTTCCAGACGTTTCATAGAGTCCTCTACAGGGCAGTTTCCACTAAAAGAAAGCCGTCCCTTCTTTACTATACGGGTAAAGGCGGCGGCCGTCTGTTCCTGGGCAGCCTGTATATCCCCCGGAGACGTCATCGGTTTGAGCTTACGGCACCGTTCCTTTCCGGCAGGAGAAGACGCGTGTCCGGTCAGCATCTCTATTATCTTATTGTATTCGAGTTTTACTAATGTTTTTTGATTCATTTTATTCACCTAGACTTATTCTAACCTATTTGTCCCATAAAGAAAAGGATAAATATTGAACATTCACCGGTGATACGGTATACTATATTAAGGATTGTAAAGGAGTATTGCTATGTCTATGGAAGAACAAAAAGATCCACTAGAACATACAGAAGAGCAGGAAGAAGAGCAAGAATATTCTTTTCTGCAGGAAACAATCAAGGACGAGGCGGGCGGAACAAAGAAGACAAGGAAAAATATACTGCGGATGATTGGACTTGGACTTGTATTCGGCATTGCGGCCAGCTTTAGTTTCTGTGTGCTTAAACCGTGGTTTGAGCGGCAGCTTCAGAGCAATCCTGAGAAAGTCACCATTCCGAAAGAAGAAGAGCAGGAGGACACGGCAGACGAGGACGGCACAAAAGACGGCACGCAGCAGGTTCTCGATGCAGATAGCTACCGCCAGTTGAATCAGGCGTTAAATGCAGTCGCGCAGGAAGCGGCGAAGAGTGTCGTAGAGATAAACGGGATAGCAGGGGAGGAAGGCTGGCTGGAGGCCGATTACGATAAGAAGAACAGCGTGTCGGGCCTCATCATTGCAGACAATGGACAGCAGCTACTCATACTTGGAAAGACATCTATATTAAAAGAGAGCAATGAAGTGACAGTCACCTTCTATGACGGTAAGACGTATAAGGCGGGAGTGAAGAAAAAGGATTCCAACCTCGGGCTTGGTATCTATGCGGTCAACAGAAAAGACATTCAGGAAAGTACCTGGTCCCAGTCGAAGATTGCAGTGCTGGGAAGTTCTAATTCACTATCAAAGGGCGAGACTGCCATAGCGATAGGTAAGCCCTTTAATTATGCGGGCGGCGCGGGTTACGGCATCATCTCTTCCAACAAGAATGTCGTTGACACCGCGGACGGACAGTACCGGCTCATCTGTACGGACATACCGGGCACGGTGAAGGGGAGCGGATTCATCATCAACCTGAAGGGGGAAGTCACCGGCATTATCGACCAGAGCATATCCGATGAGGACAGTATGAAGCTTACGACTGCATATGGGATATCTGACCTGAAGGAACTGATTGAACTGCTTTCGAATGGGAAAGCGGTGCCTTATATCGGGATACTTGGCATCGATGTGACAGAGAGCATTGAACAGCAGGGGATTCCGCAAGGTGTGTACGTAAAAGAAGTAGAGGTGGATTCGCCGGCCATGTCTGCAGGGATCCAGAGCGGCGACATCATTACGAGCATCGGCGGCGCTGAGGTCAAGACCGTATCGGCCTACCAGTCCGTGCTCATTGACAAGGCGGTTGGCAGCAAAGTGAAGATAAAAGGCCAGCGTCAAGGCTCCGGCGGTTATGTTGACATCGATTTCAACGTGACGATAGGAAGTAAAGAATAAAGAAAGAGGCAGCTATATGAGATACATTAATACCCTACAGGAGGGCGAGACAATAAGGAACATCTACCTTTGCAAAGGAAAGCGTTCCGCAGAGACAAGAAACGGCAAGCCATATGACAACCTGCTGCTGCAGGATAAGACGGGAACTCTGGATGGAAAGGTCTGGGACCCGAATTCCGGCGGAATCGCCGATTATGATGAGATGGATTTTATAGAATGCTATGGAGAAGTGACGAGCTACAATAACAATCTCCAGTTGAACATAAAGCAGATTAGAAAGGCCCAGGAAGGGGAATACGTGGCGGCTGACTACATGCCGACGACGGAGAAGAGTCCTGACAGTATGTACGAGGAACTGCTCGGATATATCGGCCAGATTGACAACTCATACCTTCGTCAGGCAGTGGAATACTATTTCGTGAATGACGAAGCATTTATTAAGAAATTCAAAGGGCACTCCGCCGCAAAGAGCGTACATCACGGATTTGCAGGAGGCCTTCTGGAACATACACTGAGCGTCGTGAAATTGTGTGAATATATGACGGGCGCTTATCCGATACTTAGCAAAGACCTGCTCTATGCCGCGGCAATCTGCCATGATATCGGCAAGACGGTGGAACTCTCCGCATTTCCGGAGAACGACTATACAGACGACGGTCAGCTACTTGGACATATCGTCATCGGCGTAGAGATGGTAAGCGATGCCGTACGCACGATACCGGACTTTCCGGAGAAGCTTGCCAGCGAGCTGAAGCACTGCATCGTGGCGCACCATGGAGAGCTCGAATACGGCTCACCAAAGAAGCCGGCGCTGGCAGAGGCGCTGGCGCTCAACTTTGCAGACTGCACCGACGCAAAGATGCAGACACTGACAGAGATATTCAAAGATAAAAACAGCAATGACTGGCTCGGCTATAACCGCCTGTTCGAGTCGAACCTGCGGAAGACCAGCGTGTAGATAATTGGGGACGTAACAAAATTCAAAAGTGTTACGTCCCAAATTAGCTTTTGCCCTGTACCTTTTTGGGGAAAGGAGAATTATTATGCAGAAAAATGATGTAGTTATGGTTGCGATAGAAGATATCGGAGTGAACGGGGAAGGGATAGGAAAGGTAGACGGATACACCTTATTTATCAAGGATGCTGTCATCGGGGACGTGGTGGAAGCCAAGGTGACGAAGGCCAAGAAGAATTATGGGTATGCACGGCTGATGAATATTCATACAAAGTCCGGATTCCGCACCGAACCGAGATGCGACGTGGCCCGTCAGTGTGGGGGATGCCAGATACAGGCGATGTCTTATGAACGGCAGCTTGCATATAAAAATGAGAAGGTCAGGAATAACCTCATACGGATTGGCGATGTACCGGAAGAGTTGCTGCAGGAGGTGATGGAGCCCATCTGCGGTATGGAGGAACCGTTCCATTACCGCAACAAGGCGCAGTTCCCGGTCGGCATGGACAGGGAAGGCAATATTATTACCGGTTTTTACGCTGGGAGGACACACCAGATAATCCCTCATATGGACTGCGCCATCGGAAGAGGGGAAAACAAGGATATTCTGGAGATTATCTTAACGTTTATGAAGGAATATCAGATTCCGCCTTATGATGAGACAAGCCACAGGGGGCTTGTCCGCCATATACTGATTCGCAGCGGGCACAGGACGAACGAAATTATGGTGTGCCTCGTCATTAATGGAACGGAAGTTCCCCATAGCCATATCCTTACAGAGCGCCTGGCGGCAATTCCGGGGATGAAGAGCATTACCTACAGCGTCAACCGGGAGAAGACAAACGTAATTATGGGCCGTGAGACCGGGCTCTTGTGGGGACAGGAGTACATCACTGATTTTATCGGCGACATCAGGTATCACATATCCCCGCTTTCCTTCTATCAGGTCAATCCTGTTCAGACAGAACAGCTCTATGGAACTGTGCTGGAATATGCAGGCCTCAGCGGCAATGAGACGGTGTGGGACCTGTACTGCGGCATCGGAACCATCTCTCTATTCCTGGCCAGGAAGGCAAAGCAGGTGTACGGAGTGGAAATCGTTCCCCAGGCCATCGAAGACGCGAAACAGAATGCGCAGATAAACGGGATAAAGAATGCGCAGTTCTACGTGGGGAAGGCCGAGGAAGTGCTGCCGGAACGATATGAAAGAGACGGAATCCATGGCGATATCATCGTCGTGGATCCGCCAAGGAAAGGCTGTGAGGAATCCGTGCTGGAGACGATGGTGAAAATGCGGCCGGAGAAGATTGTGTATGTGAGCTGCGACTCCGCTACGCTGGCCCGGGACGTGAAGTACCTGAGGGAGAGAGGGTATGAAGTGGGGAAGGTGAAGGCGGTGGATATGTTTCCGCATAGCGTGCATGTGGAAAGTATCGTGCTTTTATCTCACAATTCACCGGACAGTGTTATCAATGTGAAGGTGGAGTTTGGGAAGGGTGAGGGTAATGTCGTTGGATGCAATATTAGAGCGGGAAAAGAAATATCAGACAAGACCGAAAGTTATATATAGAATGCTAAAGAATATGCGGAGAAAAAATACGGCTTTAAAGAGCATACTGACAATGTATGATGCGCCTAATGTGGCAGAGAAATTAAAGCGTCCAAGAAAGATTCCACAGAAATAAGGTAGAATTATTTGCCGGATTTTTCCTGTGATGATAAACAGTGAATGTAAAATAGTTTGTAAAAGCGATGCAATATTACGAATCAAATAGTAAATTGTGTACGGAGGGGGCTCTTGGAAGATAATAAGTATAAGATACGATTAGGGACATTACAGAAATTATATGATATTGGAAAAAAGATTAGTCTTATCGACGAAAATAAAAGGGCAACAACAATTCGGGCAGCACAAGCAGAGAAAGTGGTTGAAAAAGTGTTGCTGCACTGTGGAAGTATTGTAAAATTGCTTAGTATAGATAAAGAGAATTATGCTGAATTGGATATTGCACTAGTAGCATCTGCAGCTAGAAATATAATAGATTCAGCAAACATATATTTTTATGTTTCAGAGAGGGGAATTTCAGAGGAAGAAGTAAACCTTCGTTATAATATGCAGATTCTTAATTATTATAAAAATATTAAAAACATATTTGGCAAATTAAATTTTTCTTTAACAAGTTCTAGAATGAGGCTGATTGATGCAGAGAATATAAGAAACGAAATTAAGAATAGTAAAATATATTTGAATGCAGATAAAGATGAAAGAAGTTTAATGCTGTCTGGCAAACAATTAATTAATAAGCCTGATATGAAGATACTGAATTATAATATAGAGTCTGGTATCTATAATTTGTTATCAAATAGTACGCACAGCTTCTACATAGGATTAAGCAATAACTCTTTAAGTAAATCCGGCATATTTGCAAGCTATATTGATTTTATAATGTTGGCCATTATTGCTGTTGAAACAGCTATAATATACACTGCAAACATAATCAATGACTATATTTTATTAAGAAAAAAGTTAGGCAATAAAATATCAGAAAACGAAAGGGTAATAGTTAAAAATTTGATGAAACCGGACTATATATATGAATACTTGGAGCACCAGAAGGATTTTTTTGACGGTGATTTATTAGATATATTTCCATCAGTATCTCATGATTAGCAGTATATTACTGACTTGACCATTTGATGTTCTTAATATAGCGGCAGCTTTGGGGAGACGGAACTCAGATGGAAGAGATGACAAGAAGAATACCATGTCTGAATATGGCGGGATTTCAGAATGAAAATGCTGTATAGTGGTGATAAGGATGATTCGGACGGAAGATTTTTTGTGGGAATCGCTTCTACAAAAATCTATTGCCTCCCAGTCTGCCGGGCAAAGATGCATTTTTAGAAACGGATATTGGAATCAGGCATACACTTCCGGGTCATACGCCAAAGGAGCTGCTCACATTGTCTGAAAAATGGCGGCCATGGCGGAGTTACGCGACAATGAATCAGTGGAATAACTTGTGACAGTAAAGTGAAAAAAGGAGCGGTAAGATATGTATTATACTATGTGTTATGACTCTCCCGTCGGCAGACTTTTGCTTGCGGAGAGGGATGGAGCTCTTACTGGGCTCTGGATGGAAGGGCAGAAATACTATTGTGATTCTCTGCAGGGGGAAAGGTTGGAGAAAGCGGATACTGAAGTTCTGCATCAGGCAGAAGTGTGGCTGGACCGGTATTTTAAGGGAGAGAAACCATCTGCCGGCGAACTGCCCCTTGCCCCGGAGGGAAGTGCATTCCGCAGGGAAGTGTGGAAGCTGCTCTGTGAGATTCCTTATGGGGAGGTCACGACCTACGGGGAGATATCCAAGAAGATTGCAGCAGCCAGGGGGCTTTCCAACATGTCAGCGCAGGCTGTGGGCGGTGCTGTCGGCCATAATCCTATTTCCATTATCATTCCCTGTCACCGGGTGGTCGGTACAAATGGGAGCCTGACAGGGTATGCAGGGGGCTTGGAAAAGAAGATCAAACTGCTAGCTCTGGAGGGGGCGGATATGGACAAGCTGTATGTTCCTGCCAGAGGAACGGCGCTTTAGGCAGGGAACAGACATTGAAATCAGAGGGATGCGTTGATATGTCTTGCCAGTTCCACCTCCATTTCAAACAGACAGGTGATCAGGCGGCATGATTCACCGAAGGCGGTGCTGCTTTGATTGGAGAGCGCCGCTTTATATAAGCCGTTTTTGACTGCCAGCCATTTTTCATAGTATTGATGTGAGAAGAACAAGGGCGCTTTTGTGGCTGCGCTGTCCTGTCCATTCAAAAAATGCCTGTATAAATAACGTCCGGTGAGCAGGCAGTCGACATATTTTGCAGGAAGGAGACGCTCTTTTTCTGATCCTTGCATCCAGATATGAGCCTGTTCAAGAAGATGACGTAATGTTTCGGGATGGGCCATCAGCACTTCCTGCGCCTGTGCAGGCAGTGTATTATGCGTATCATTTAATGATAGGATGCGGCAGCGGTCCATATTAATGGGGATGTGGGCATACGCTTTGGGTATCAGCTCATGTGCAGTTATCGTCTGACCACTGATTCCATACGTTGGGTCGAAACAGTCGTGAAGCTCTGCGTTTCCTTTTTGGACGATAAAATAATGTGGCCCGTGTAGAAGCTTATAGAGCGGACTCCATGGAATGACACAGGCATCCATGCCTATGATGACATAACTTCCGTCAGGTGTTTCAGCCCATCCTGTTTCCCGGTTTTCAACTGTGGTAAGAGGCGTATCTAATCTCATGCCCATAGTCTCCAGCGTTTCTTGTATCCGCCGGGAGAGAAAAACGCTGCAGATTGGGTCGTAGCGCAGATACCCTTCTGCCCAAAGCCTGGAAAAGGCGGCAGTATAGTCGAGACCAGATGCGTTGGCTATTGTAATCAGACAATCGTGATAACAGTTAAGGCCTTGGAAGTGGATTAGCTTCACTGGGATACCTCCTCATGCGTACGTTTGTTTTTGCCGGTTGTCGTTTTATCCAGCTTCTCGACAAGCCGGATGAAGCGGGGGCACTTATAATCTGCCAGATGACCGGTACACCAGCTCTGGATGGCCGCAGGCGAGGTATCCGGGGCTGCCGGGACTACGTCGGCACAGACACATTCGGTGCCAGGTGCATCCGACCTTCCGTACACCATACAGTCCTCTACGAGCGGGCAGCTCTGCAGGCATGTTTCTACCTCCTCTGGATATACGTTGAATCCCCGTACAAGCAGCATATTTTTCTTGCGTCCGCAGATATAGAGATAGCCGTCGCTGTCATAGTATCCGATATCTCCGGTGTGAAGCCAGCCGCCTCTCAGGATTTCTTCGGTGGCTTTCTTATCCTTATAATAGCCGAGCATTATGTTAGGTCCACGGACTATGATTTCTCCCTGCTGCTCTGGTTCATCCGTTATTCCACTCTCTGTTTCCAGACAGACGGTTACGCCCGGCAGCGGCACGCCTACGGAATCCAGCTTATCTGGCGGAAGCCCCCGGAATGGCTGCGCAATGAGGGGAGAGGCTTCGGTCATGCCGTATCCGGACCAGAACCGTATATGGGGGTAGGCGGCAGACAAGCGGCTTAACGTACCGTCAGGTACTTTGCTTCCGCCAAATCCAAAATAGCGAAGAGAAGTGATGTCATACGGTATGGGGCGGCCAAGGGTACGGTCCAACAGTATGGCGGCCACAGATCCACCGTCATAATGGCTGATTCCATGCTCCTGCGCGGCCTGAAACAGAGTGTCCAACGTAAAGCCTTCGGCCATGGCATACAGCGGGAACCCACGCAGCATACAAGAAAAGAGGACGAGCAGGCCGTATATTCCTGAAAAAGGCGTACCAAGAGCATACCGGGGTGATGGATCCCGGTATTTTTCATACCCCATGTGTCGTAAATAAGCTGCTACATTGAATGCTACGTTCTGTTCGGAGAGCTCTGCCAGTTTAGGATGACCCGTAGTGCCGGATGAAGCGAGCAGAAGCATAGGGGCGCCGGGATCGGTTCTTTGTATGTCGGGCAGCGGCTGCGGTGCAGAGCGTAAAGAATCGGTACATAAGATGGCCGGCGCATGTGCACAAGACTCGGCGGCGGCTTCGCATATAGGGCGCATGGAACGGCAGGTGATTATCGTACTTATCTGAGCTCGGTTCAGCAGGCAGGAGAGTTCCGTTGCGGCCAGATGTATGTTCAGCGGGAAAGCCATCCATCCTGCCTGAAGCACGGCGAATAAAGCAGCGAGGAAATGGCTCCCGTCAGGGAGGAAGATTGCTGCTGTCTGTCTGCCGTCTGTATGTGGAAGAGCTGCTTGCAGCGCTGCCGCACGCTGTGCCAGTTCAGCATAGGATACGGTCTCCTCTTCGCCCAATACCGCCGGAAGGGTCACTTCCCATCTTGCCTGTAATGCATCTCTAATCATTTGTCCGGACCTCCTTAACCTTTTGCTCCACTAGTTCTATGAGCTGCCCGGCAATGTGGCAGCCTTCCATCTCTCCCAGTTCGAAGGTAATACCGTATCGATCTTCTATATCCATCAGCAGGGAGACAAAAGAGAGAGAGTCCAGGTGCAGATCTTCATACAGATTGGTCGTATCTGTAATAGGAGCAGTAATGACGGTTTCCTGCTCTATGAGTTGTATAATGGCTTTTCGTACAGACATGGCGGTTCCTCCTATTTTATATTGCGCAAGATAACCCCGGACTTGACCGGAGACAAATCCGGGGTATTTACATGATATTCATTCGATATATAAGCCACCGCTTATGGAAGCGGTTATATACTGCGCTTCCGCCGTACCGGCCCCTATTATACCGAAGATAATCGTTACCAGCGTTCCAGCCGGCAGCAGGATATCTAATCCTGTCTGACTGGCGCTGCGAATGGTGTATTTGGGGATTTCTGCGCTTCCTATATAAGGTGGAAAGTATATGATACTGTTTTGAAGCACTGTAAAGGCGAGCCTGTCGGTCTGCCCTATGGCCAGGCACATAAAGGGCCGTATGATAACACCTTCCTCCAGATATAGTTCCTGACGGTTGGCAAATACGCTGTAAATATTGCGTACCGTACCATCATACGGCATGACAAAGGAAGAAGGGTAGGATTCACTTGTACTGATTGTGATAACACCGGAGGCCCATTCCCCAGGGTCAAATACGGAAAAATACCCGTTATCGCCACCAAAGCCTGCATAAGCAATCTGGGCCGGCGCCCCTGTACTGTCGGTACTAAGCGGGACGCCTGATGAATTTTGGTTGGAGTAGGAGAAGGGGATGGTGGCAGCTGTAGGACCCGGCTCACCTTGCGGCCCTGCAGCGCCCGGTTCGCCCTGTGGTCCTGCAGCGCCCGGTTCACCCTGGACACCGGCAGGCCCCGGCTCACCTTGCGGCCCGGCAGAGCCCGGTTCACCCTGTGGTCCTGCAACGCCTGGCTCACCCTGGACACCGGCAGGCCCCGGTTCTCCTTGCGGCCCGGCAGGCCCCGGCTCGCCTTGTGGTCCTGCAGGCCCTGGCACTCCGGAACAACAGGGAATGCAGCAGTCCGGCTGAGGCGGGCGGCAATTATTTTTACGGCTGCAATTTGTATCACATTTATCTGGAACGTTGTCAGAATGTTCGTTATAATACATAGAAATTCCTCCTTTTGGGAAGATACAAGGATTGTTTTCTATATAATTTATGCATTCAGCGCTGCATAAGTGTTTGTAAAGATTCTGCCTGCAGAGATTCTTACCTGTTTCAATAGACGGGCCGGCTGGATTATAGTAGACTGAACTTAGCGAATAAATAGAAGTTTAGAGGTAACCCGGGTAATAGAATTTTCTGACGATATCTGTTGCTGGGCATGTGGGCTTCCATCACTGACATGGGATATGGCATTGATTGATGCGATAGGGGACTATTAAACAGGCTTACAGTAAAAGGAGAATACTACCATGCGGATTATTTTGATTCTTATAGCTTTGGGAGCATTAATCGGCTTGTTCGTAAATGCAGGACATAAATTATTCCTTTGGTTCCGTCCCATTTTCTCTGGTGTCGGACCGGTGGCGTTTGGAATCTCATACGGTATTATGGTGGCAGCCGTCCTGATACTCTTTGTACTCAGCCGCATTCCGGACAGCCCGATACCGCGAACGGTTTTTCTGATTGACCATTATGCATTGGGCGTAATTGTTCTTCTGATGCTGCTTGTCAATCTTACGAATCTGGCCTTGTTATTGGCCAGGCTGTGCCATATCATTCCGACGCCGCTGCCACAGAAAGCTGCAATTACTGCGGGAGCGGCAGCGGTCGTTCTGTCGGTGGCATTATCGGTCTACGGAGGAATCCATGCGTCGAAGGTTCAGACGGTAAACTATAAGATACAGATACAAGAAGGCAACGGAGATACAGATGCAATGAATATCGTTCTAATCAGCGATCTGCATATCGGATATGTCGTGGACGAGAAGCATGTGGAAAAGATTGTAGCGGCGGTAAATGCGGAGGAGCCTGACCTTGTGTGTATAGCAGGAGACATGTTCGACGGTGATATTACAGCGGTGAAAAATCCATCGGTACTTCAAGAATCGTTTCGCAGTATAAAAGCACCTTATGGTGTATATGCCTGCCTTGGAAATCACGATGCAGGGGCTGGATATGAGGACATGTTGAAATTCCTTGAAAAGGCGCAGGTTCACCTTCTTCAGGATGAGTCCGTGCTGATAGCAAATAAGCTGATACTGGCCGGAAGGAAAGATTCGGGACCGATTGGCGGGCAGGGGGAAGCAAGAAGGGAGTTGGCAGAAGAGGCAGGTATGGAACACCTGCCGAGGATCGTGCTGGACCATAGGCCGGAAAACATCGGCAGCTATAATAAGAGTACAGATCTCATCCTAAGCGGTCACACGCACCGTGGACAGATGTTCCCGTTTAACCTTGTGACGGGAATCATGCTGGATATGAACTATGGATATTACCGCCTGGGCGAAGAGGGACCTCAGGCTGTCGTTACCTCGGGGGCGGGAACCTGGGGGCCGCCACAGCGGGTTGGGACAGACAACGAGATTGCAGTGATTCAGGTACTGCTTCCTGCGGCGGAGGACGGGAGCCGGGACTGAAAGGGAATTGTCCGTACGGGCACCAGAAAGACAGCACCCGATGGTCTAAAATATATAGACGGTACACACCGAAGGACTGCTTCTGACATATGATAGCAAGAGGTGAAAATATTATGAACATGTGCCGTTTCAGCAATAATACAAGAGATTATGTAGAGCAGTATCATTGCATCCTGGATGAGATGATCCGCAATATGAACTGCGCCGAGCTTACAGACAGCCTCTCAGGCAGCTTCATAACGCAGATGATACCACACCATCGTGCCGCGATTGAGATGTCAAAGAACCTGCTTTGCTACACTACGAACATTCCGTTGCAGGATATAGCACTGAACATTATCTCGTCCCAGGAGAAGAGCATTCAGAACATGACAGAGGTATTTCCCCGATGTGAGTCATGTATCAACTGTAAGAGGGATATCGAGTGCTATGAAATGAAGAATGAACGCATCATCAGCGATATGATTTATGAGATGAAATCTGCATGTACGGATAATCATATCAACTGCAACTTTATGCGCGAGATGATACCGCATCACAGGGGGGCGGTACGCATGTCAGAGAATGCGTTGCGTTTTTCGCTCTGTCCGGAGCTGGTTCCGCTGCTCGATGCAATCATCGTATCACAAAAGGAAGGAATCAGAAAGATGCAGTGTCTGATGAAAAAAGCGGGCTGTTAACTTATTCCGGCAATAAAGGAGGACATGGGTAGCATGAGACATACGCTTCCCGTGTCCTCCTTTTCTTATCTGTGCTGGTCCATGTATCCGATAAGGTCCGTGAGACTAAGAGGGCGGCTGTAATAGTAGCCCTGATAGATGCTGCAGCCGAGTTCCAGGAGCATATCCCGCTGCTCCGCTGTCTCTACGAACTCCGCCACCACACGCAGGTTCAGGCTGTGTGCCATCGAGATGATGCCCGACAGGATATCTTTAGACCGTTCGTTATCCGGAAGCTGGGATACCAGCTTGCCGTCCAGCTTCACTTCGTCAAAGATCCGTTCCTGCAGATACAAGATAGAATTATGCCCCATGCCGAAGTCATCAAGGCTGAAGCTGATTCCGCTGCTTTTGAGGCGGCTCATATCCTGCATCAGCGTATCGGAGATAATCATTGCAGAGCGCTCTGTAATCTCCAATACAGCGTGGATGCGTCCCAGATCATAACTCTCTATGATACCGAGTGATTTATCGAAGAAACCATCCTCCTCCATCTGCTTAGAAGAGATGTTGACAGACAGATACAGGTCATTCGCTAAGTGCGGCTCCAGCAATCTGGAGTCGCGGCAAGCCTGGTGCAGGAGGTAACGGCTCAGTTCAAGCAGAAACCCACCTTCATAGGCAAGAGCGATAAGCACCGGAGGGGCAATGTAGCCGGCGACCGGGTGCTTCCATCTTAAGAGTGCCTCTATCCCGTGGAGCGCACCATCTGACGAAGTCTGAGGCTGGTAGAACAGTTCTATCTGTCCGCGGTGAAGCGCATTACTAAGGTCCATGGCAAGTGTTTTAGCATAGGAGTAATACGGATATCTGTGATGGAGAAAATGCGGCAGAGTACCGTTTTCCTCACCGGCAGCCATGTCCTGCTCCATACGGCGGACAATCTTCTGAAATGCCAGCGTCTCCTTCTGTTCGCTGCGTTTGATGAAAGGGATATAGATGAGAACCCCTATCGAGAGATTGACAAGCTGCAGTATACTTCCGGCTACGGAGCCGGTAGCCTTATAACCGCTGAGCACGATTGGCACCGTCCATTCCACAGACTGGGTCACGACAGGCACAAGCCCTGCCTGCGCGGCCAGGGTGCTCGTTAGCGTCAGCACGACAGGCGTCAATATGAATGGTATCATCATCGTAAAGTTAAAAATAATCGGAAATCCGAACACGGCTATCTCGCTGATATTAAACAAGGCCGAAGGAAGTGCCACATAAGCAATCTTACGGTTATGGCTCTTTCTGGATCTGATACATAAGGCGATGATAAAGCTCAAGGCACAGCCGCAGCCGCCCAGGAATACGAAGGTGTCCAGGAAGGTCTTGGAGAATATCTCTGTCGGTGCGCCGCCCGCAAGCATGAGGGACTGGTTGACGGAGATATTCTGTTCAAAGAGCTTCTGGGATACCGCTTCCAGCGTGTTCGTACCATGTATGCCAAAGAACCAGAGCACGTGTGTCACGACCACATAGAGCAGGATGCCGAACAGATTGCCGCTCATCTGGTCGAAGATCTTCAGGAAGATATAGGAGCCGAAGTTTGTGACATTGCTGCTCCCCCATGCCGTGCGGAGTGCATAGCCTGTAATCCCGAATCCGACGATGATAATAATTACCGGCATCAGACTCTGGATGGAAATATTGAACAGATATTCCGCGCCTGTCGCGTGTAGCTTTCTGAGCCGGCTGCCAAGCCTCAGCATCCACTGGAAGAGAATACAGGAAAGCAGGGTGATGCACATGGCTGTAAATACCCATTCGGCTTTGAACACATATTCGTCATGTCCCTCGATGCCACCGCAGAAAGCAAGATAAGAGCAGACGGATACGACAGGATAGAGTAAAAAAGTATCGGTCTTCGCCAGCAGCCCGTAGGACAGGCTGATGGTGATGCTCAGTACGAGGGCAAGAGAGCCCAGGCTGACCGTATATAATGTCTCAAAAAGGGCGGCGGCTGCCCCGCCGAGAAAGTGCTCCAGAAATGACTGATATGCGTCATTTGGAAAATTTCTCAGAAGCAGCGAAAAAGATCCCATGATAAGAAACGGAATAGCAAGTGTCAGGCCATTCCGTACGGATTGTGCAGAGATTGAATTTTGAAACCGGGATATTGTGCTGCTGGCTGATTTCATGATATAACTTCCCCCCAAATACATTTCAGATATCATGCTGCCATTTTAGTTTATAACAAATTGACTCAATAAACAATATGAAAAAGATTCTTGTCAGATATATTTTTGACAGAGCTCAATTATATGCTACAATTGGAATATATTACCGTCCGGTCATGTGGCATCAGTGAGCCAAGTATGTTAAAATTCCATTAAAGATAAGAAAAAATATGACACACAGTTGTCATATTTCATGCGCTATGATGATACAGAGCATTACTATAGGATTGCGATACACATTTTTAAGTAAGGACAGAGGAGGAGCAGGCAATGGAATGGAACGAGCTATATGATGCCGGCAGGAAGCCGGATATGGAACAGATAGGAGCGTATGTAACGAACGGCCTTTGGGAGGAACTTTGCCGCCATCTGGAGCAGGAATATAAGACGGCACCGAAGATTGAATACAGCCGCTGCTCCATGCAGCCGGGCTGGAACGTAAAGTATAAGAAAGGGGGACGGGCACTCTGTACGCTGTATCCCGCTGAAGGGTATTATACATGCATGGTGAGCATAGGAAGCAGAGAGGCTGCTGAGGCAGAACTTTTACTGACCGCATGTACGCCATATGTCAGGGAGCTTTATCGCGATGCAGGCTGTCTCAACGGAAGCCGGTGGCTGATGATTGATGTTACAGACCGCGACATACTGACAGACGTGATGGAGCTGATTCAAACCAGGGTGCAGAGAAAGGCAGGCTGATGCGCCATGTGGCATGAACTGTAAGGTGGCGTAATATCTTATGAAATACCCTTCGATTTTTTACGATAGTCGGACGGAGTGATGCCGAAGCATTTGCGAAATGCTTCGGCATAATAGCTTGTTCCGTTAAAGCCGACTTCGTATGCAATCTCTGTAATATTCATGTCTGTCGTATATAATAGTTCAGTGTTACTTTTTCCTGATAGTGCTGCTGGATTAAGCTCATCATACTTTTCAGGAGGGTAAGGTCATTGTTGCATATTATTTTCTGGTCATTTGAAGGTGGTGTATTTTCATAAATCAATGCCCATATCCATGTAAAAATACTCTGAATCTTTAAAGCGGCAGCGGGAGCGTCTTTTAAGGAAGGTATTTCGCAGATTCCATCAACCTGCAATAATCGCATATCCACAGGCTGCACCGTTCCTAAAAACACGCCTTTTTCATTGCCTTTTTATGTGGGGATGATATAATGGAAGTGCCGGAATTAAGAACATGCCGCGGCAGAAACGGAAGGTGGAAGTTGTGAGTTGGAACATAGCGCCAGAATCGATATCCTTAGTCATATTGGCAATCATATGGGTATACTCCCGTAAGGGCAGCCATATTCCCACGCTGAAGAACAGAATGTTTCAGGGCTGCCTGATGGTTACGTTCAGTGCCATGTTTACGAATATAGCCTCCACAGTTATGTTATATCATTATGACGCCATCCCGCTGTGGACGACGTGGACAATGACAACCATATATTTTATACTTACCCCGCTGATGGGACTCGTATATTTCCTATACAGCATATCGGTCATATATTCGGAAGAGACGGCGAGAAATAAAATAATGGGTTACGGCCTGATTCCGGGTATTCTATATTTCATACTTATATTACTGAATCCATTTACAAAAAATATATTTGATATTAATGCGGCGTACGGTTATGTAAGGGGAAGTCTTATAGATGTTACATATGTTGTCTTTTATGCCTACTGTGCAGCGAGCATCGTAACCGCCCTTATGAACAGAAGAAAGATTGAGCCAAAGATTTACCGCATCTTATCGACGTTTCCGGTATTGGCGGTGCTTGTCATCATCGTGCAGCAGATCTATCCTGATATTATACTCTCGGGTTCGGCAGCTACATGCGCCATGCTCATTATCTACCTTCATCTTCAGAACAAGCAGATATCTATGGATTATATGACAAACGTGCCAAACCGTCAGGAACTGCTCAACATGCTCAGCCTTACGCTGAACAGGCATCCGGAGGCACAATTCACGCTGGTAGTCGTATCTCTTAGAGAATTCCGACAGATTAATAATGTGTGCGGTCAGCGTATTGGCGATGAATTTCTAAAAGCTGTCTGCGGGTTCCTCTGCTCTCTTGGAAAGGAAGGAAGCGTATACCGGTTTAACGGCGATGAATTTGCGATTCTCTTCACAGAGGAAAGCGATGATTCCATACGCAAGTATGTAACGAGCATCCTGAAACGGATGGAGCAGCCGTGGACCGTGGGGAATTACCAGTTCAACCTGTCTGCAGTTATCGGCATTATCCGGCACAAGGATGTGGATGACACGTTAGAGCATATCATCAATGCTATTGAATATGCGGTGTATCAAGCCAAAACCGGGAAAAAAGGGCAAGTCTGCTACTGTGATGAGGAAGTGCTCCGGAAGCTGCGCAGAAGACAGCAGATTATGCAGATATTGAAGGAGAAGCTGAATGATAAAAGCTTTGAGATGTATTACCAGCCCATATATTCGATAGAGTCCGGAACGTTCAACTATGCGGAATCGCTCATGCGTATGAATGACACTCCTATCGGCCCTGTATATCCGTCTGAGTTTATTCCGATTGCAGAAGAGACAGGTATGATAATTGATATCACTTATGCCGTCCTCGGCAAAGTGTGTGTATTCGTCAATGGGCTGATGGCGGAGCACATTCCGATAAGGGCGGTCCATGTCAATTTCCCTGCCGTCCAGTTTACACAGCCAGATCTTGGAGAGAAGGTAATGGAAATCATTCAGAAGAACGGTACGCCCCCCTCGGCTATCAAAATTGAGTTTACAGAGAGCACGCTTGCGGAGAAGCCGCAGGCGGTCACTGATTTCGCGGCTGAGATGGAAAAGTACGGAATTGAGATGGGGCTTGATGATTTCGGAACAGGGTATTCTAATTTTGCCATGGTAATTAACATTCCGTTTGGTACGATCAAACTGGATAAAAGTCTTGTGTGGGCGATGATAGGCAACAGGAATTCTGCACTAGGCGTCAAGAATATCGTCCGTACGTTCAAAGAGCTTGGAATGACGGTCGTGGCAGAAGGAGTTGAGACAGAGGAGCAGAGACAGATGGTCGTGGACTCCCAGGTTGACCAGATTCAGGGCTTTTATTATGCCCGTCCTATGCCCGAGGAAGAATTCAAAGCATTCTTGAAGCGCAACAGCGGACAGATCCAGGAGTAATTGTTATCCGGCAGGGATGCAGACGATTCATCTGTATCCCTGTCGTTATCGTCTGATACGGGTTATTTGTGGGGCTGGACAACGAAGGAAGCATTATCGCTCGGACCCAGACCCGGTACGGTCCAGCGTCCATCGGTATCTACGGTAGTATATGCCTGTGTTCCACTGGCAGGAGTCGCAGCCTGTTATTCTTGCGTCATCGTTTTGGTTAGAAACTTGTGTCATATAAATCACCTGCTTTTCGTAGTTGTACTTTAGCATATGTTGCCTTTTGGCGTAATGTGTAAACAAGGGGTTTCTGGGCATTTATTTATGTGGCAAATCGTCTGGTGGCATGATAGAATAAAGTATACCCGCTGAACAGAAGTTGTTCAATAAGGGTAAGCATGTGAAAGAAGGAGTTGTTTATGATATATAGATTAAAAGCGGCTTTGATAAAATGTGGTGCATTGATACTCGGCCTGACCGTAATGCTTGCCGCTGCTTCTGTGCCCCATAGCCGTGCGCTGGCGGATGAGCCGGAAGAGGGGCGCGTCCTGAAGGTGGTATTTTCAGAGGTGCCGGGATTTACAGAATTGGATGAAGACGGTACGAGGCACGGCATTGTCGTAGACTATCTGAATGAGATTGCCAAGTATACCGGATGGGAATATGAGTACATAGACTTGGACAGCGAGACTTTGGTGGATGAGTTCCTGCAGGGCGGCTATGACTTGATGGGCGGAACCTTTTATCAGGAAGAGCTGGAGCAGTATTTTGCATACCCTGACTATAATACAGGATACAGCAAGTCAGTCCTGCTGGCACGCCGGGATGATGACAGCATACGGTCGTTCGACTGGAAGAGCATGTCCGGCAAGACGATCGGCGTATACGAACGTGCCAAGGAAAATACGCGGCGGCTGAAGGTTTTTCTGGACAGTAACGGGATTGACTGTACGTTGAAGACATATACAGCGGACCAGATGAAGGACGGGAACCTATATTCCTATCTGGAAAGCAAAGAGGTAGATATGCTTCTCGGGAATTCCGGAGGTGACGCAAATGTGTTCCGCGTGGTTGCGGAGTTTGACTCACAGCCTCACTATATCGTTACGACCCCCGACAGGCAGGACGTTCTTGAAGGCCTCAATATGGCCATGGAGAAGATCGTAGATTCCAATCCGCATTTTGCGCAGGAGCGGTATGATGCTAATGTTCAGGACAGCAGCACCGCAAGCATCGCCCTGAATCAGGAAGAAAAGGACTATATTGCAGAGAAAAAGACGGTATCTGTGGCCGTGCTGAAGAACTGGCATCCTCTGTACTGCATGGAGACGGAGAGCGACCTGCATAACGGGATTATATCAGATATGCTTACAGAGGTCAGCAGTTTTACAGGGCTGGAATTCACATATCACTATGCGGACAGTTACGCGGATGCTCTGAAGATGGTGCAGGAAGGAAAGGCAGACATGCTGGGGGCATATCTTGGAACAGACGAGGAGGGCGCAAGGCAGGAACTGGCGCTTACGAAGCCATATGTGGACTTGAATGATATCATAGTGAGGAATAAGTCCGTGAGCTATCCGTCGGACGGACTGACAGGCGGAGTGCTGGAGGGCAGGGAGCTGCCGGGAGAAATAAAAGCCTCGGAAGTAAAGTATTACAAAAGCGCGACAGAAGCACTCAGGGCAGTGGACCGGGGCGAGGCAGATTTTTATTACGGGGTTTCCGCCGTCATGGAGCAGGAGATACAGAACTACCGGTTTTCAAACGTAGTTCCAAACACGCTTATCAACGACAGGAATGACATAAGCTTTGCGATAGCAAGACCTGCCGAAGGACAGCTGCTTACGATTATGAACAAAGCGATTAACAGCTTGAGCGCTGAACAGAAAGATACGCTGGCTAACCAGAATATGATTTCTACTGGCACGGGAAGTCTGACGCTCGTTGAGATGATTTATGCCAATCCGTTTATGTTTATCGTAATCTGCGGTGGTGTATTTCTTCTGGTCGTGGTACTGATTCTCGTGATGGCACGTTCCCGCATACATTCGGCAAGGATGCAGAGCAGCCTTGCCAAGGCAGAAGAGGAGAGCCGTGCCAAGGGTGAGTTCCTGTCCAGGATGAGTCACGAGATACGTACGCCGATGAACGCCATAGTAGGCCTTAGCGACCTGACATGTATGATAGATGATGTGCCAGAAAGCGTAAGGGAGAACCTGTCTAAGATTCGCTCTTCCTCCCGCTATCTGCTCGGGCTGATCAGTGATATACTGGACATGAGCAGAATTGAGCAGGGAATGATGACAGTTGACAGCGAGCCGTTTTACATGGATCAGGTCATGAATGAGGTTGAGAGCATGATGACAGCAGAAGCCGGGCGGCAGAGGCTGGACTTTAGGATGAAACTGAAGATGCAGGATGACAAGCGGCTTGTTGGGGATGCGGTCCGGCTGAAGCAGGTGATGATGAACCTGATATCCAATGCGTTCAAATTTACACCCGCCGGAGGCCACGTTCAGGTCGACATAGCCGAGGAGGAGTCATCCACCGGCAAGGCGGTATTTTCGTTCAAGGTTGCCGATGACGGCATCGGGATATCCGAAAAAGACCAGAAGCGAATCTTCGAGTCGTTTGAACAAGTAGGAACAAATTATACGAAGAGCCAGGGGACCGGGCTTGGACTTGCCATAAGCAGAAACATCGTAGAACTCATGGGAGGGGAGCTGGATCTGACTAGTGAACCAGAGAAAGGAAGTGTATTCTATTTTACGGTAGCATTTCCTATTGACATGGAAGAGGGTGGCGTCAGGATAGAACAGCCGGAAGATATGCCGTTGGGCTATCTGAAAGGCACGCATATCCTTCTGGCAGAGGACAATGACCTGAATGCGGAGATTGCCATAGAATTGCTGGAGATGCAGGAAGCATCCGTACACCGTGCAGAGAACGGCAAGGCCGCGGTAGAGATATTCGAGAGCAGCAAGCCCGGAGAGTTCCAAGCGATACTGATGGATATACAGATGCCGGTGATGGACGGACTGGAAGCATGCCGCACGATACGCAGGCTGAAGCGGAAAGACGCCGCTGATATCCCGATTATTGCGATGACGGCAAATACGTTCAAGGAAGACGTGGACCTGGCAACGGAAGCAGGTATGGATGGATTTGTGACGAAACCGGTTGACGTACAGTACCTGTACCAGATCTTGCGTAAGGTAATCAGAAGACAGGCTTAGGAGAAGTGCAGCAATCACGTATCCGCAGGACTGGTTTTATGACGAAAAGGAGAGATTCTGCACTTCCCGGTGGACAATTATTTTTATGAAGGGAAGAGGATGCGGTATTTCTTGGAGAGCCTGTCACGAAGCTACTCGACATTGCGGAGCTGCATCAGGAGCGGTGCCCCGGTTCAAATCCCGGGGCATCGCTCCGTTCTGCGCCAGCTTTTCTTCCAGCAGATATGCCTGTATCACAAGATGATAGTATAGCTGGGGATCACTCTGGCCGGTACGGTTTATCTCTGCCAGCAGTTTGGAAGACGTCTCATACTTTTTCCAGAGATGCCCGGTCGCCATCTTCCTCGTATACGGAAGGAGAAGACAGTTGACTGCGAATGCCAACGCTACCCCTGCCAAGATATAGCCAAGCCTGATGAGGAAGATATGACCGACGGCCTGCACACCGAATGCGTCCATAAACACGGCACCGCCCAACGCTCCCACGGTAGAGCAGGCAAAGGTCAGGGCGTAGTCTGTGAAGTAGAATGATATATAGCCGGACAGCATCATGGCAGCGGTACGGCCGGCGGCAGAGGGGACGAGGGAATAGATGGCTACGGATACGAGACCCCCTGCAAGCGTGGCGGCGAGCCGCTTTTTCATCTTGGCTGGTACGTCATCTGCATAGGGCAGAGAGACGGAGGCAAGCGTAAACATAAGCCAGCGCCCGTGCGGGAGGGGACAGAACTGGACAAGCAGTGCGGCACAGGATAGAAGCAGTGCGGTTCTCACGGCATAGACAGCACGGACAGGACTCAGATCCAGGGCGGCCTGCAGCCGCACCTTTACGGACAGGGCTGTCCTGTGGTAATGGGATTTGCGCTGAGGATCTGCCATATGGAGCAGCCGGTCACGGATGTAGAGAAGCGCCCCGCAGAACTGTTCAGATGATTGGCCGGAACCAGGTGGGGACACGCGGCAGAAGTCTGCCGTAGGCAGCTTTTCAGATTCACGGCAGATAAAGGCGCGGAACATCTCCAGGACAGCTTCGGTGTGACAGAGCAGATCCCTGTCCGGAACAGACAGGCTGGTTGGCAGCTCCCTGACAAGAAGCAGGAGCTGTTCCAGTCCGCGCCCGGCGGCAATCATAGAAAATGCAGCGTCGGATACGCACAGAACCCGCCTGCGGCGCTCATATACCATCTGGCTTAAGCGGCTGAGGCTGCGGTGCATGTCAGAGGGGGAGGGGTTCTCCGAAGCTTCTCTGTTCTTATGCGCTATCAGAAGGAGAATGTCGTCTATCATATCGGCCAGGACATCTCTGGCTGTCTCAGCGGCTCTGTCTCGTCCCATGAACCACTGATATAAGATGATGGAGACTGCTCCCGCCAGCATGCCGAGCAGCCGGCGTGGAAGCTGTCCGGCATCTGCCGGAGAGATGTATACGAGGAACAGATAGGACAATATATACGGAAAGTACATATGATTTGAATATTCATACGTATATGCGTACAAAATTAGTAAAATTGTGATAAAATTAACTGCAAAAGACAGAGGCGCAGACAGTGTAACCACAAGGAAAGCGGCAGCCGCCATCCAGACAAGTACGGCAGCCTGGATAAGCAGATGTCTGATTGGTGCGGCCGTCAGGTCCCGTACCATGGATGCGGACATCATAATCGTAAAAATGACACCTACGATAGAGTTTTCCGGGCCGAATACGAATTGAAATATATTTACGTAAGCAATTATAAAAAGGAAGTTTAATGTACTGGAACGAACCTTTTCTTTCGTTATCCGGGGCATATTCCATTTTTTTGTAGTCATCAGCTGCAGCATCTCCTTTCAGCTTGAAATAAATGGCTGTACATTGTATTATTATATGAATAATAAAATATACATGATAGTCATACTTTATTTACTAATATACAAGAGTAAAGAATAACATTTTTAAATTCATTTGTCAATAAGGAGAAAAAGATGGAATCAGAAAAAATGTCGGAGAAATTTGTCCAGAATCTGCTTCTTGTACTGCCTGACTGGCATGCGAAGCTCGTACGCCCGTTCAAGGATTCCCTGAGCGGGGAGATGAGCCTGGAGACCTATTACTGCCTGGAGACGCTTAGAGTATGCGGGGCTGTTACGATGACGGAGCTTGCACGTCGTCTTAAGGTGCCGAAGCAGCAGGTGACGAAATTGATCGATAAGCTGAGCGGGCATCAGTTTATAGAGCGAATATATAAAGAAGACGACCGGAGGGCGGTCTGGATAAAGCTTACGCCCACGGCCGTCTCTTATCTGGACGGATACTATCTGAAGAACAGAGCCTTTATATCGTCGTTGGACGAGCAGCTTACAGAAGAGGAACTTAAGCGGCTCAACCGTGCTGTCGCAGACCTTGGTGAGATTCTGCCCCGGCTCAGCTAGCCGCAAGCAGCCTTTTAAGACATGAGATAATAGGCAGCGCTGAAAGGAGCCAGGTCCAGCTGGATACAGCCGTCTTCCGGCATGAGGGACGCTTCGTCGCAAGATTCATTTCCACCGTACGATTCAAAATCGCTGGAGAGCAGGAGCTCGATTCGGGCAGCGCCGGCTGCGGGAAGGAGATATTCCTTCTGTAGTTCATCTGAGAAGTTGAATACGGCCAGGATCCTTTCTCTCCCATCTGTCCGCTCAAATGCATATATACAGCGTTCCTCCCGGGCACAGTCTATCCAGGAGAATCCGTTCTGGTCATAATCCATGGCATATAATGCAGGGTGGGACAGGTAGATTCGGTTGAGCTCTTTCATAAAGCGGTAGTATGCATCATGGATTGGATATGCCAGGACATCCCAGTCCTGTTCCCGTTTTTCATCCCATTCCCTGAGCTGGCCGAATTCATTTCCCATAAAGTTAAGCTTCTTGCCGGGATGGGCGTACATATACATATATAATGCCCTTGCCTGGGGGAATTTGTCGTCGTAGCTTCCGCTCATTTTCTGGAGGATGGTGGCCTTGCCGTGTACGACTTCGTCGTGGGACAGCGGAAGAAGGAAGGCATCACAGTAGTAGTAATGCATGGAAAAGGTGAGCTTGTGGTAGTCACGGCTTCTGTACTGCGGCGCGGTGCGGAAGTATTCCAGCGTATCGTTCATCCATCCCATGTCCCATTTGTAGTCAAACCCGAGGCCGCCGTCCTCCGTCCTCTTTGTCACGCCCGGATAGGATGAGGAATCTTCCGCACACAGTATTGCGGAAGGGTGCCGTTCTTTCAGGCCCCGATTCATGTCCCGGATGAATTCTACGCCGGTCTTATTCACGCCCCGTGAGGCATCTCCCTGCCAGTAGATGATATTGCTTATGGCATCCATGCGTATGCCGTCGGCGTGATATTCTGTCAGCCAGTAGTTGGCGGCGGACTGGAGGAAGCTTCTCACTTCTCCACGGGAGTGCATGAAGTTACAGCTGCCCCATTCGCTGCGTCCTATGTCCACATGCGGGTATTCATACAGGCTTGTGCCATCATACCGGGCGAGGGCGTACCCGTCTACGGCGAAATGGACCGGGACGAAGTCGAGGATGACGCCGATGTCGTTCTGATGACAGAGGTCGATGAATGCCATGAGCTCCTGCGCTGTGCCGTAACGTGAAGTCGGGCTGAAGAATCCGGTGTTCTGGTATCCCCATGACTTATCGCATGGGTGCTCGCTCAATGGCATGATTTCAACGTAATTATAGTGGCATTCTTTCAGATATGGAATAAGTAGCTCCGCCATCGCAGTGTAAGAATACCAGTCGTCTTCTTTGCCGGAAGGCTTTTTCCAGGAACCAAAATGCATTTCATATATATTGAGCGGCTTTGATCTGCAGTCTGTCCGCCTTGACATCCATCGGGAATCGTGAAAGCAGTAGCTGTCCAGGTTCCGGATGATGGACGCGCTGGCCGGGCGGAGCTCCATGCCGAATCCATAGGGGTCGCAGTGGTCGACGTATGTTCCGTCCTTGCGGCAGATCCGGTATTTGTACATCATGCCGGGTGTGGCATCCGGTACATGACATTCCCAGAAGTTGCCGTCATATACCCGGTTCATGCCATATTCCGTCCATCCGTTAAATTCCCCAATCAGGCTGATGTCCTTTGCCGCCGGCGCGAAGGTGCGGAAGGTGACACCTCCATGTTCAGGGTGTGCGCCCAGATACTTATACGCGTCAAATATTTTCCCGGTATAAAATCCATAGTAATCCATCTTCTCTCCTCCTGTATAAATCATGGCCTGTCGTATATATCTGCTATAAATAATAGACAGCAGTCGTTTATCGCGTTTATAATGATTATACAGACAGACATGCCAGGTATCCACCATCGTTAGAGGATAACAGTCGGATAAACGACTATCGGGAAGATCAGTTGGATAAAGAGGAGGATTCATATGGACTTACGGATAGAAAAGACAGAAAAGAGTATAAAAAATGCATTTATAGAACTACGGGCGCGAAAGCCGCTGGAAAAGATTACGGTAAAGGAGCTCTGCAGTATTGCACGGATTAACAAGTCTACCTTCTACTCCCACTACAGGGACATCTACGATCTGTCTGACGCTATGGAGGCGGAGATTGTCGAGGCGGTGACGAACAGCATCTCCCACCCCGAGTACATCATAGAGAATCCGGCGGCATTTACGCAGGAGCTGTTTGTGGCATATCTATCCCAGAGTTCTCTGACAGACACGGTATTCTCCGGGAGCGAGAGCAGCCATCTCGCATCCAGGATCGAGGACAGCGTGAAGAAGCTGCTGTTTGAAAAGCATCCGGGCCTCCGGGAAGATATGGTCCTGAACATCGTGCTCAGCTACTGTATCCAGGGGGCATATCATGCGTTCCGGGGAAACAGCCGGTATGATGCTGACAAGAAGATTGCGGTCATAAGCAGTATAACGGAAAACATCAGGCCGCTCCTTGAAGATTATGAATAAAGAGTATATTTTTTAATAGATTCATGCTATACTTAGAGCTATAACCTGGAAGATTCATAAAAGGAGATTGCTATGGAGTTTATAGATGTACTTATAAAGATGGAGATTGATCCACAGGAGACAATCCGCAGATTCTGCCAGAACGAGTCTATGCTTAAGAAGTATCTGCTCAGGTTCCGGGATGAAGCCACATATCCGAACTTAAAAAGAGCGATAGAAGAGAAAGACTATAAAGAGATCGAGACGTGTGCACATACGTTGAAGGGGCTGTCTGCCAATCTGGGTATGAATAATCTGAGCAGTAGATGTGCTCATATTGTGGATGCAGTAAGAAATAATACATACGATAATCTGGATGAGCTGTTTGCGAAGGTGGAAGTAGAGTATGACCGGCTGACCGAATGTCTGAAAGAACTGGAGTAAAGCCGCCGGGGCGGGCAGTGCCAACTGGCATCCCGCTGCGGCCTGAAGCAGAGGAATATAAAAAGGAAGCTTTGCGTATTTTTACAGAGCTTCCTTTTGTGCGTCTATAAGCAAAACAGAACTTGATGGCAGCATTTGGCTAATCCATCATGAACTTCTCTATCACATGGAGCACGCCATCCTCGTCGTTCGACTTCGTAATGTAGTCGGCCTTCTCCAGCACGAGAGGCTGAGCGTTGGCCATGGCCACTCCCAGACCGGCGGTCTCTATCATGGTCACATCGTTATAGCCGTCCCCGCAGCAGACCATCTCATCCGCGGTCAGGCCGATGCTTGTCAGCAGCCGGAGCAGAGAGTGGGCCTTGTCGATGCCCGGAGGCATGATCTCCAGAAAGAACGGGTCAGACAGATAGATATAGAGGTAAGAGCGGAAGCGTTCCGTGACCTCTGCCTTTACCTCCTGTATCACGTCAGGCTCCCCGGTAACGAGGAACTTGTTCGCAGGAGCAGTAATATGGGACGGAAAATCATCCACGGATACGAGAGGCATATGGTTGATACGGGATTCCAGCTCGCTGTACTTGTTCGTGCTGCCACCCGACAGCAGCACGTCAGAGGTATAGCCTACGATATCAACACCCCGGTTCCGGTACTTGTCCACGATATCAAACAGAGGCGCGACAATATCCATAGGAAGCGTCTTGTTATAGATGACTTCCCGGCTTCTGCAGTCCGTTATCCGGCCGCCGTTGTAAGACAAGATATAACTGCCGTAGCGGTCCAGGCTGAGCTGGCCGGCCAGCGGCAGCACGCCCTGCGTAGGACGTCCACTTGCGAGCACCACCTTCTTGCCCTGCTCCTGAATATGAATCAATGCCTCAAGCGTCGGCCTGGAAACCTCCTTCTTAGAGTTGGTCAGGGTGCCATCCAAATCCAATGCTAATATCTGATAATTCATGCGTAACTCCTTTAATTTTGAAGGGGGTCAGACCCCTTGTGCAACAGGGGTCTGACCCCTATGAAAATTTTACGAGTTGTTCGACAATTTCGGGGAACCACATTCCGTGTGACGCCTTCACAAGGACATTGTCCCCTTCCTTTATTATGTTGTTCATCTGTGCGAGGAAATCCTGCTTCGTGGCGAACCAGAGCACTTCTATGCCGGGAGCTTTGTCTGCTCCGGCGGCGATTTCTTTTGCCAGCTCCCCGATTGCACACAGGACGTCTACGCCGTGCCTTGCGGCGTATTCACCGACTTCCCGGTGAAGTTCTTTTTCATTATTCCCGAGTTCTCCCATGTTGCCGAGCACGGCTACCTTCCGGCCGATGGCCATGTCAAGGACATCGATGGCTGCCTTTGTGGATATCGGATTGGCATTGTAGCAGTCATCCAGTATCATGAGGCTGCCGGTGGAGATGATGTTATTGCGTCCCGGGAGGGTCGTGTGTGCCTCGATGCCGGCCTTGATCTCCTCTACTGCAAGGCCGAGTGCAGCGCCTACGGCAGCGCCTGCCAGGGCATTGGAGACCATATGTGCGCCGGGAGTAGGAATAAGGCACTCAAAAGCTTCGCCGTCCGGCATGTGTATCGTACAGGCCGTTCCTTTTAAGCCCATGGGCACGATATCGGACGCATGGCACTGGCAGTCTTCCGTCGTACCGAAGAGGACAGGAGTAACCCCTTTCACTGGCCCCATCCTGGACAGAAGGTCATCATCGCCGTTAAGGATGATGCTTCCGCCATGTTTCATATCCTGTATCATCTGGGATTTCTCTTGGAGAATCCCCTCCCTCGTCTTGAAGAATTCCAGATGGGCCACGCCGATATTCGTAATGACACAGATATCAGGACTGGCGACAGAGGAGAGGCGGCGCATTTCTCCGAAATGGTTGACCCCCATCTCCAGAATCACGACCTCATGCGCTTCATTCATCTCAAAAATGGTGAGGGGAAGTCCCCATTCATTGTTGAAGTTGCCTAACGTCTTGTGGACATTGTATTTCTGAGACACGACAGAGGCAATCATTTCCTTTGTACTTGTCTTGCCGACGCTTCCTGTGATACCGACTACCGTCACATCAAAAGAGTCCCGGTACAGTTTGGCGATGTCCAGCAGCGCCTGCCCGGTGGACTCTACGAGAATATATGGGAAGTCCGTATCACCGAGATCCTCATGGGAGACGACGCAGAGAGCGCCCCTTTCAATTGTATCAGGGATAAACTTATGTGCATTGACATTCTCTCCGTCAATGGCGACAAACAGGTAATCCTTCTCGACTTTTCTGCTGTCGATTACGACACCTGCCACTTCCCGGCTCTTTTTGCTTTCATCGCCGTGGTACGTGCCGTGACAGGCGTCTGCAATATTTTCCAGTGTAAGGTTCTTCATATTCCTTATCCTCTTACTTTCATTGATTCTTCAATTATTTTCTCACACAGTTCTCCGTAATCCATGCCGGCATTCAGGGCAGCCCTCGGGAGAAGGCTTGTAGGAGTCATGCCCGGCAGCCCGTTCATCTCAAGGCAGTAGAACCTGCCGTCCGTCTCATCCACGATAAAATCAGCCCGGGCGTAGACATCCATGCGCAGCGCCTCGAACGCTTTCTCTCCGGCACGCTGGATTTTCTTCATCATCTTCGCGTCCAGGGAGATTGGCGGGCATATCTCGGTCGCCCCTCCGTCCTGGTATTTGTTTTCATAAGAAAACACCTCGTCTCTCGGTATGATCTCTACGAGAGGCAGCGCCTTGCCTGCAAAGATGCCGCATGCATACTCGCGGCCCCTGATAAAAGGTTCGATGACAACTTCGTCCTGATGGTCCTCGTCAAAAGAGCGGCGGACCGCCTCCTTATAATCCTCTTCGGTGTGGCAGATATATACGCCGAGGCTGGAACCGCTGGAACAAGGCTTTACGACGAGCGGCAGATAGTATCCGAGCTCATCGAGAGTCGTGTCTTTCGTCTTTTCTGTGAGAGAAGTCCCCCTTGGCGTAGGCACGCGTGTCATCTTGAACACCTGCTTCGCGACAAGCTTGTTCATGGACATGGCGCATCCGAGCGAATTAGGTCCCGTATACTTGATTCCGAGGACATCGAACGTGGCCTGCATCTTTCCGTTTTCCCCAACGGAACCGTGAAGTCCCATGAACGTAATATCGGCCAGACGACACAGCTCGACGACATTCGGACCAAGATAGCATTCAGACTGGTCTGGGCGGGAAGCTTTGACTGCTTCGATATCCGGTGCGGTCGTCTTGATGCCCTGGGCAATCTCAAGCCCCGCGCCCGGAAGGTCGAATACTTCTTCCAGCTTATCAGAATCGTAAGGTAATCCAAGATAGACATCCAGCAGAAATGCCTTGTGTCCCCGTTCTCTTAAGGTTCTGCAGATACCGGCGCCCGAGATAAGGGATACATCCCGCTCGGGGCTCAGTCCTCCTGCTAAAACGATAATCTTCATAAACAAATGCTCTCCTTTTTAGTTAGTCGTGCTGATCTGATCTAAGAGTGATTTCTTTACTTCATACAGATTCTGTGACAAATCTACATATACGCGGTGCGGGTAGAACAGCCGCTTCGTCTCTTCCCACAGAGTCCTCTTTTCCTGGCGGCAGTATGCGGCAATCTCCTTTACAGAAGGGGACTTATATACACATTCTCCGTTCTTGAATACAGGAACGAGTATTTCACGCATCGTGTAGGATCCACCCGGCAGCTTTGTCTTCTTCCATGTCTCAATCGGGTCGAACAGAAGCAGGTCGCTGCCTGTGTCATATTCTTCTCCGACAAAGCAGATCAGATCGGCTTTTACTTTACCTGTTGTTTTATCATAGATTCTATAAATCGTTTTGTTACCAGGATTTGTAATTTTCTCAGTGTTTTCTGAAATTTTTATCTTAGGTACGAATTCACCGTCCTCATTCATGATGGCCGCAAGCTTGTACACGCCTCCGAATGACGGACAGTCTTTGGACGTGATGAGGTTCGTCCCTACCCCCCAGGAATTGATGGCGGCACCCTGCATCTTCAGATCGTGGAGCAGATACTCGTCAAGGTCATTGGACGCAGTGATGGTAGCATCGGTAAACCCGGCTGCATCGAGCATCTTGCGGGCTTCCTTGGATAAGTAGGCAAGGTCGCCGCTGTCGAGGCGGATACCATACTTTTTAAAATGGACGCCCTTCTCCTTCATCTCTTGAAACACACGTATCGCGTTCGGTACGCCGGACTTGAGCGTATCATACGTATCCACGAGCAGGGTACAGTTATCCGGATACATCTCGGCATAGGTCCTGAACGCGGAATACTCGTCCTTAAAACTCATAATCCAGCTGTGCGCATGTGTCCCCATGACTGGCACGTCAAACAGCTGCCCTGCCAGCACGTTAGATGTTCCCACGCAGCCTCCTATCATGGCGGCTCTTGCTCCATACAGCCCTGCATCCGGTCCCTGGGCGCGGCGCAGGCCAAATTCCATAATACCGTCCCCGTTAGCAGCGAACACGATACGGGATGTCTTGGTCGCGATAAGAGACTGATGATTGATAATGTTCAGTATCGCCGTTTCCACAAGCTGCGCTTCCATAATAGGGGCGATGACCTTCAGAAGAGGCTCCTTCGGAAAGATGACAGTCCCTTCGGGAATCGCATAGATATCGCCGCTGAAATGAAATCCACTCAGGTAGTGGAGGAAATCTTCGCTGAAGATGCCCAGGCTCCTGAGATAGTCCACATCATCATATGTGAAGTTCAGATTCTTGATATAGTCAATCACCTGGTCAAGTCCGGCACATATAGAATAGCCGTTGTTACAAGGATTCTGGCGGAAAAACACGTCAAAAATCACAGTTTCGTTCTGTCCCTGTTCGTAATAACCCTGCATCATGGTCAACTCATATAGATCCGTCAGCAAGGTCAAATCTCTTCTGCTCATTTTCCTGTTAAAACTCCTTTTTTTCTCGGGGCAGTCCGTACTGCCCTGTCTATATGAATACCCGGCATGGGATATTCTGTCTTATTATATCACCAGACGCATAAAATGTAAAAGAGAAAAGTAATCAACCAGAGGCTCAGACAAGCCTTTGGTTCTTATTGATCGTCTCCTGTATGATATTCTGGCAGTACTGTCCGAGATGCTTCTTCGTCTCTTTGTCCAGGTCATTCGGATAGACAGGCGTGCCGTATTCCAGAATGACATGGGTCTTTTTGATGCGCGGGAACTGCTGCTCAAAGATGGCATGCGTGTTGTTGAGGCTCATCGGTATGATGGCACAGCCAGTCTTCTCTGCAATCTTGAAGGAACCGTCGTGAAACGGCAGCATGCTCAGTTCATCCCCGTCGTTGCGTGTTCCTTCGGGAAATATGCAGATGGAGATGCCTTCCTTCACATACTCTATCGCCTTCAGGATTGTTTTCAGCCCCTCTTTTGGCGTACTTCTGTCGAGAAACAGACAGTACAGCCGTTTCATCCAGTCTCTGAGAAGCGGATAGCGCAGCATCTCCTTCTTGGCAATATATCCGGTGAGGCGACGACAGCGGGAATAGGTGATGAGTATATCGAAGTAGCTTCTGTGGTTTCCGATAAAAAGTACCGGTTCGTCTGGAACATGTTCCTCACCTATGACGGTGACTTCCACACCGGAGATGCGGAGCATCAGGCGGAAGACCCACTGTACGAGACGCAGGGAGCTTACATCTGCAGTCCTGCGTCTGAACTTATGGATGATCCATTCCACTCCAAGTACCGGAATGCCCAGTACGAGATACAGCATCAATACGATTACAACACATATAAATCTTATCATCAGTATAACCTCTCTGTTTATGTTATTTAATATCTTCCATATAATATGGCCATGTCTTTCAGCTCTTTTGCAAGCGGCGCGCTTAATATCCCCTTCTTGAAGCGCCAGTTCCAGTTGCCGGCGGCAACCCCCGGTATGTTCATCCTGGCTTCCTTCCCGTAAGACAGGACATCCTGCATCGGTACGACCGCACAGGCGGCGATGCTGCCGAGGCAGAGACGTATGAATTCTTTATTGATCTTCGTGCCGTCCGAATTCGTATAGCGCCTTACCTTTTCCTGGCAGGCAGGATTCAGCGTCTCATACCATCCGAGCGTCGTGTCATTGTCGTGCGTCCCGGTATAGCAGACGCAGTGAGGGGTCGTAAACTGGTGGGGGAGGAAAGCATTTTCCTCGGTGCCCTCGAATGCGAACTGAAGGACTTTCATGCCCGGGAAGTGAAATTCATTCCGCAGCGCCTCGACTTCCGGAGTGATGACGCCAAGGTCTTCCGCTATTATCGGCAGTCCCTCTCCGAGCGCGTCTTCTATGGCATGGAACAGCTCCCGGCCGGGAGCTTTGACCCACTCGCCGTGTACGGCTGTCTCTTCTCCGTACGGGACAGACCAGTATGCTTCAAAACCACGGAAGTGGTCGATACGCAGAATATCAAGCAGCGTAAGCTGATGGCGTATCCGACAGATCCACCATGCAAAGCCTTCCTCCTCGTGGGCTGCCCAGTGATAGAGGGGATTGCCCCAGAGCTGGCCGGTCTCGGAAAAGTAATCCGGCGGCACGCCCGCCACTTTGACAGGATATCCCTTTGAATCGAGCTGGAACAGATGCTGGTTCGCCCACACGTCTGCGCTGTCCATGGAGACGAAGATGGGGATATCGCCGATGATTCGTATATCATGCCTGTTTGCATAAGCTTTCAGCTCTCTCCATTCTTCAAAAAAGAGGAACTGCAGAAATTTGTAGAACCCGCTGTCCTTTTCATAAGCCTCCTGCAGACGGGCTTTGCATTCCGGAGACGGATTTCTGCATTCGTCTTCCCATTCGAGCCAGCTTACGCCTCCGTGTGCATCCTTGCACGCCATAAAGAGTGCATAATCATCCAGCCAGGCCGCGTTCTGTCCGCAGAATGCTTCGTATGCCGCTAGGAGTTCCCGGTGGGCCTCCTGATAGGCAGAAGTGCAGAAGCGGCGGTAAGCATTCTGAAAGATACGCTGCTTCCAGGGGATGATGACGCCGTAGTCGACGTGTTCGTCGTCGCGTACGGGACAGTGTAAGATCTCATAACCTTGTACCAGCTCCAATTCTTTTAAATGTGCCGGGCTGATAAGAAGGGGCTGCCCTGCAAAGGCAGAGAAGCTCTGGTAGGGGGAATCGCCGTAACCGGTAGGGGTGAGCGGAAGCATCTGCCAGATATGCTGTCCCGCGCGTTCTAAAAAGTCTACGAACTCATAGGCATCTGCCCCTAAGTCTCCGATACCGTACGGGGACGGCAGGGAGGTAGGATGCAGCAGAATGCCGGAGATTCTGTTCTGTTCATTCATGTGGGTACGCCTGCTTTCTATAAAGATTAAGTAGTTTTATGACAAATATGCGTCTATTATACTACAAAATTGGAATTTTTCATAGCTTTGCTGTGTATGATGTTAAAGAGAATGTAGCTTTGAGGAATCTGATGAAAAGATTATGCTCCTATGTGCTTCTTCTGGCCTGCACATTCCTTCTGACAGCGTGTTCCGTCACAAAGACGGACAAAGACAAGATACGCGATATCGACTTCACCGTGGTCGATACGGAAGCTGTCCCGGAAGAGCTGGCCGCACAGATAGAAGAGGCGAAGGCGGAACCATTCAGGCTTACTTACGGGGATAATGGATATCTGTACATTGCCCGTGGATATGGGACAAAAGATACAAGCGGGTACAGTGTGGAGGTGCCGGAATGCTATGAGACATCCAATGCAGTCTGCATGAAAAGCAGTCTTCTGGGGCCGGACAAAACGGAAGAGGTAAAGAAAAAGCCGACTTATCCGTATGTAGTTATAAAAATGGAATACAGCGACAAAAACGTAGAATTTGATTAAGGAGGAATGAAAAATGGAATATATGAAAAAACAGGTACAGACTTACCGGACCGGGAAAGTCATTACCGACCAGTTCTACATTGACGATGATTATAATGTACCGGACGTGAAAAGTGATGTGATGCGCATCATACTCGGAGAGGGAATGCTGGATGTAGAGGACATGAAGGTCGTGGAAAATTACATCCGTGTGGCCGGAAAGATGAACTTCAAGGTGCTGTACGTGACCGAGGAGGGAGAATCGAGGCTGTCCTCCCTGGAAGGGAGGATTCCGTTTGAGGAGATGATATACACGGAACAGGTGCCGGAAGGGACGCCGTTTATCAAGGCTTCTAATATCGACCTGACAGTGACGACGATACATTCAAGGAAACTGAACCTGAAAGCCCTCGTGGAACTTCAGGTGTCTTCAGAAGGTATGGACGACCTGGAGGTGACGACGGATATTCTAAGCGATGCTCCAGTGTATAAGCGATATGCCGCAAAGCAGATGCTGCGCATGCTCACATCCAAGAAGGATACATACCGGATCAAGGAAGAAGTTGCCATCAGCGGGACGAAGGAAAATGTCGGCACGCTGCTCTGGACAGATGTCACGAGCCGCAAGCTCGATACGAGGCTTGGCACGGACGAGATGCTCATACAGGGCGAGCTGATGCTGTTCTGCTTCTATGAGTCTCTGGAGGGCAAGACAGACTGGATCGAACAAGTTATTCCTTATGAAGGACGTATAGAATGTTACGGTGCACAGGATAATATGTATCATCAGATATATCCGGAGCTTGCGGATGTCAACATCGATGTGCGCATGGATGAAGACGGCGAGATGCGCCTGCTCGGCGTGGAAGCCACGCTGGAACTCAGGCTTATCGTATATGAGGAAGAGAATGAGGATGTGCTGGAGGACGTATATTCGCTGGAGAAGACCTGCATCCCGAGAATAACAGAAGAGACATTTGAAAAGCTGCTCATGCAGAATCATTCAAAATGTAAAGTAATTGAACAGCTCTCCCTTCCGGAGATTAAGGACAGCATGCTCCAGGTGTGCCACAGCAGCGGAAAGATTCAGCTGGAGCGGACCGAGGTTGTGGACGGCGGTATACAGATAGAAGGCGTACTCCATATCAGCTTCCTCTATGTAAAAGCAGATGATGTCATCCCGTTTGACACGTGGCAGGGAATGGTTCCCTTTTCCTATCTTCTGGAGAGCAATGAAACGAGCAGTGACATGACCTATGACCTGACGTATGCGGTTGAGCAGCTTTCCATCGGCCTGCTCGGCAGCGACGAGATAGAGATCAAGGCCGTGCTGGCCTTCAACAGCTTCCTGAAACAGCCGGTACTGGTATCCAACATCGAAGAAGTAGACTTTGAACCGGTCGATATGGAGGAGATGGAACGGCGGCCCGGTATCGTAGGATATATCGTGCAAGATGGAGATATGCTCTGGGATCTTGCAAAACGATACAGCACGACGGTAGAAGGAATCATGGAAGTGAACGGCCTGGAATCAGAGCAGGTAAAACCAGGGGATAAGATATTGATTTTTAAGGAAAATATGAGTATACTATGAGTACACTGTATACAAGATACAACGATCTGAGGATAATGTAAACGTTAACTTACGAGGAGATAAAATATGGATAAACTGGAGTTGAAAGCACTGGCTAAGATAAACCTGGGCCTGGACGTACTCGGAAGGCGGAGCAACGGATACCACGATGTACGCATGGTGATGCAGACGGTGTACTTGTATGACCAGGTCATAATGGAGAAGAAGAAGGAGCCGGGCATCGAAGTGGAGACGAACCTGTATTTCCTTCCGGTCAATGAGAATAATCTCGCTTACAAGGCAGCAAAGCTGCTTATGGATGAATTTCACATAAAAGAGGGAATCAAGATTACGCTTAAGAAGCATATTCCGGTGGCGGCAGGTATGGCAGGCGGAAGTTCCAATGCAGCGGCAGTGCTCTATGGAATGAACCGCATGTTTGCCCTGAAGCTGCCGGAGAAAGCTTTGATGGAACGGGGGTTGACGCTTGGGGCGGACGTGCCGTACTGCATCATGCGGGGAACCGTGCTTGCAGAGGGCATCGGCGAGATTCTCACTCCTTTAAGCCCCATGCCGAAGTGCCATATATTGATAGCGAAGCCGCCCATCAGCGTATCGACCAAGTTCGTGTACGATGAGCTGGACTCCCGCGAGATAACAGCGCACCCGGATATAGACGGAATCATAGAGGGTCTGGATGGACAAGACCTGGCACGCACGGCCGGATGCCTTGGAAACGTGCTGGAGGAAGTCACGGTCCGGGAATACCCTGTAATCGAACAGATCAAGAATGTCATGAAAGGACAGGGGGCATTGAACGCCATCATGAGCGGAAGCGGCCCGACCGTATTCGGCATATTTGAGGAAAAGAGCAGGGCGAGGGAGGCCGGCAGAAAGATAAAGGAAACGGGATTAACGAAGCAGGTGTATGTTACGAACGTGCATAATGCAAGGAGGAAATGAGCATGGAACCAAACTTTCAAGTCAATATGAACGAATATCTCCCGCTCCGGGACGTCGTATTTAATACGCTCCGTCAGGCGATTCTGCGGGGAGAGCTGAAACCCGGGGAGAGGCTGATGGAGATCCAGCTCGCCAATAAGCTTGGTGTCAGCCGTACACCTATACGTGAAGCAATCCGTAAGCTGGAGCTGGAAGGACTTGTGCTCATGATTCCGCGAAAAGGGGCAGAGGTGGCAGAGATAACGGAGAAGAGCCTGCGGGATGTGCTGGAAGTCAGGAAAGCGCTGGAGGAGCTGGCGGTACAGCTCTGCTGTGACAAGATTACGAAGGATGAGATCAGGGAGCTTGAAAAGGCTGCGGAAGATTTTAAGACCGCCATAAGAAGAGGCGGCCTTACAGAGATAGCCGAGGCGGATGTCAAGTTCCACGATGTCATCTATATGGCAACGGACAACCAGAAGCTCATCCAGCTGCTGAACAACCTGCGTGAGCAGATGTACCGCTACAGGATGGAATATCTGAAAAGTGATGAAGTATATCCGCAGCTCATCGCAGAGCATAAAGACATTATCCGCCATGTCGCCGGCAAAGAGAAGGAAAAGGCGACCGAAGTCGTCAGCAAGCATATAGATAACCAGGTCGAGGGAGTCATCGATACGCTCCGCCTGAAAAAATTATAATTTTAAGGCCTGCTTTTGTATAAGCGCCGGAAAATGTGTACAGACTTCTTATAACATCCGAGGGGATTGTGAATAAGGAGGTACATATTATGCGGGAAGAAATTGAAAAGAGATATAGAAAGAAACAACTCATCTGTGTTATACTTGGTGTCTGTATAGCACTGATTCTGACAGGGAGCATCGTCAGCCGGCGGATGAAAGTAGTTGATGCGAAAGTGCGGGAAACCCAGGAGAAGCTGGCAGGAGAGGTGTTCCGGTTCCACGTGCTGGCGAACAGCGACAGCGAGGAGGATCAGGCGCTGAAGCTGAAAGTGCGGGACGCGGTACTGGCGTATATGAAAGCCGATATGAAAGGCGGGACGGCCGGCGAGCCGACCGCGGAGGATACGAAGAGATGGGCTCACAACCATCTGGAGGAAATTGAGGAGAAGGCGGAGGAGGTTATCCGTAAGGAAGGGTATTCCTACGGAGCAGAAGCGAATGTACAGTTCTGCCATTTTCCGGACAAGACTTACGGGGACATCACGTTTCCGGAAGGAGATTATGAGGCGCTGCGTATCGTGATCGGGCAAGGCAGAGGCCACAACTGGTGGTGCGTGCTCTATCCGAACTTATGCTTTATGAGCACGACGTGCGCGGTCGTAAGCGATGAGGGGAAAGAGGAGCTGAAAGAAGTGCTCACAGATGATGAATATGAAATGGTGACAGCCACTTCGGACTTTAAGATAAAATGGTTTTTCTTTGGAGGAGACGAGAAAGAGGACCGGTAGAGACATGGAGGCAGTTTCATGACTGAGTTTTTGGTAAGACGTTTTGTTAAGAATCATGAAGAGGTAGAGAAGGTGTCTGTCCGTACGGCCTATGGAGTGTTGGCGAGTGCGGTGGGCATCTTTTGCAATGTATTGTTATTTGTGGTCAAGGCGGCCGTGGGCTTCCTGCTCCACAGCATATCCGTAACCGCAGACGCTTTTAATAACCTCTCGGACGCGGGATCTTCCGTCATCGGGCTAGTGGGCGTCAAGATGGCAAGCAAACCGGCAGATAAAGACCATCCGTTCGGCCACGGAAGGATTGAATATATCGCGGCGCTGATCGTAGCGTTTCTCGTCCTGCAGGTCGGGTTTACCTTTTTCAAGGATGCCATCGGAAAGATACGTGAGCCGGAGATGATGAAGTTCAAGCTCATATCTGTTATCATACTCATACTGTCTGTCGGGGTGAAGCTCTGGATGGGCGTCTTTAACCGGAAGCTCGGACAGCGCATCAATTCGAAGGTCATGCTCGCAACGGCGGCAGACGCGCTCGGAGACGTGATAACAACGTCCGCCACGATCGCCTCTCTTCTGTTCTGGAAGGCAACCGGAATTAATATTGACGGCTTCGTAGGACTTGGCGTATCGCTAGTCGTCATGTGGGCGGGAATCGGCATTGCCAGAGATACGCTGGAGCCCCTTATCGGTGAACCCGTGGCGGCGGAAGAATATGTCAGGATATCGAGGTTCGTGGAGAAATATGACGGCATCGTCGGCAGCCATGACCTGATTGTACATAATTACGGGCCTGGGAGAAGCATGGCGTCCATCCATGCAGAAGTGCCGAACAATACGGATATAGAAGATTCGCATGAGATCATCGACAAGATAGAACGGGACGCGGCCAGGAAGCTTGGAATCTTTCTCGTGATACATATGGATCCTGTGGAGACGAAGGATGAGCAGGTGCTCGAGGCGAAGGAACATGTGGAAGAGGTGGTATCACGTCTGGATGGCAGGGCGAGCATCCACGACTTCCGCATGGTGGACGGCAGACACCAGATCAATCTTATCTTCGACCTCGTTGTTCCGAGAGAATACAGCAGGGAGCAGCAGAACAGCCTGAGCCACGCGGTCATGGAGGAACTTCAGAAGATAGATGAGAGATACCAGTGCGTCATTACGGTTGAGATGAGCTTTGTGGCAAGTGCACGGAAAGGACAGGAAGAATAAGAGATGTATTCATTTGACAGCAGAGTCAGGTTCAGTGAGGTGGACCACACGAAGCAGATAACCTTGCCAGGGGTTATCAATTATTTTCAGGACTGCAGCACCTTCCATTCGGAGAGTCTCGGCCTCGGGGTCGATTACTTCGCAAAACACAAGCGGGCATGGGTGCTGAACGCGTGGCAGGTCGTAACAGAACGCTATCCTAAGCTTGGAGAGCACATCACGGTCAGCACGTGGGCGACGGAATTCAACGGATTATACGGGCTCCGAAACTTCCGTATGACGGACGGTAAGGGCAGGACCACGGCATATGCCAATTCTGTCTGGGTATATATGGATATGGCGAAAGGAAGGCCGGTGAAGCCGCCGACCGAGGAGATTGAGGCATACGGGGAAGAAGAGCCCCTGGCAATGGATTATGCACCGAGGAAGATTGCCCTTCCGGATACATGGGAAGAAAAGCCCCCCTTTCCGGTGAGAAAGTATCATATCGATACGAATGAGCACGTCAATAACTGCCAGTATGTGCAGATGGCGCTGGAGGTGCTCGGGAAAGAGCCGGATATACGACAGGTTAGGGTAGAATACAGGAAATCGGCTGTCTATCAGGATATTATCAGCCCGCGCGTGTCAGAGGAGGAAGGCCGGACAGTCGTGTCACTTGGAGATGCACAGGGGAAACCTTATGCAATAGTAGAACTAAAGGAGAACTTATGATGACATTAGAAAAGGGATTAGGAAAAAAACAGGTGCTGAGCGTGATGAAGCTGGTGGACTTTGGGGTATATCTCGGAACGGAGGAAGAGAAAGTGCTGCTTCCGAAAAAGCAGGTTCCCGAAGGGACAAAAAAAGGAGACGAGATAGAAGTATTTCTCTATAAGGATTCTTCGGACAGGCTGATAGCCACGACGTCAGAGCCTGCACTGACACTCGGCGGGCTGGCCGTTCTGGCTGTAGCAGATACCGGACGGGTAGGAGCTTTCCTCGAGTGGGGGCTTGAGAAAGATCTGCTGCTGCCGTATAAGGAGCAGACGGCAAAGGTGGAGAAGGGGGACAAGGTGCTTGTGGCGCTGTATGTGGACAAGAGCCGGCGCCTCTGTGCGACGATGAAGGTGTATGACAGGCTGCTGACAGATTCACCTTATAAAAAAGATGACCATGTAAGCGGAACGGTCTATGAGTTCAGTGATAATTTTGGGGTGTTCGTGGCGGTAGATAACCGGTATTCCGCCCTGATACCAAAGAGAGAGGCATTTGGCAGCCTGAAAGTGGGAGATAAGGTACATGCGAGGGTCGTGAAAGTACATGCGGACGGAAAATTAGACTTAAGCATCAGGGAAAAGGCATTTATCCAGATGGACGCGGATGCCGCGGCAATTGTAAAACGGATGGAAGAATATGGGGGAGAGCTGCCGTTTACGGACAAGGCGGAGCCGGAACTCATCCAGAGAGAGTTCGGTTTGAGCAAAAATGCTTTTAAGCGTGCGGTAGGACGGCTGCTGAAAGAGGGCAAGGTAGAAATCAGAAATAGTTCCATCGTGCTCAAGTAATTATTACCAAAAACTGGTGTGAAAAATTGTGCACATTTTAAAAAGCGCCGAAAATCAACATTTGCCTTGATTTTGGCAGGGTTTTCGTATATATTGAGGGTGTAAAAAGAAAAGAGTAGAAAAGAAAAGGAGAGTAACAAGATGAAAGTTCAGAATATCACAAATATCGAAAAGTTTTTCGAAGTAGTAGACAGTTGCTCAGGTAAGGTGGAATTAGTAACAGGTGAAGGAGACAGACTTAATTTAAAATCTAAATTATCTCAGTATGTGTCTATGGCGAATATCTTCTCTAACGGAGAGATTCCGGAGCTTGAAATCGTAGCACATGAAAAAGAAGATATCGACAAGCTCGTTGCATTCATGATTAACGGCTAGAAATCAAGATCTTATATACAGGCTGGCAGACAGCGCAGGCGGCGGCAATATTTCCCTCGAGACGAGGAGAATATTGCCGCCGCCTTTTCTTATGCCGCAAAATTTGTTATAGTTATCTTATCAGTTACTATAAGACGACATTCACAGAACAGGAGTAATTATGAGTTTTGCACATTTACATGTCCATACGGAGTACAGCCTCCTGGACGGTTCTAATAAAATCAAAGAGTGTATAGCCCGGGTAAAGGAGCTTGGCATGGACAGCGTGGCAATTACGGACCACGGCGTCATGTTCGGCGTCATAGACTTCTACCGCGCGGCAAAGGCGGCCGGAATAAAGCCGATACTAGGCTGTGAGGTGTATGTGGCGCCTGGTTCCCGGTTTGACAAGGAGGCAGGAGGCAGCGGCGAAGACAGGTATTACCATCTCGTGCTGCTGGCAGAAAATGACCTTGGATACCACAATCTGGTGAAGCTTGTGTCGAGAGGCTTCACGGAAGGCTACTATTACAAGCCCCGTGTGGATCTGGAACTGCTTCAGGAGTACCACGAGGGGATCATTGCGCTGAGTGCCTGCCTGGCGGGGGAAGTGCAGCGCAATATCATGAGGGGGATGTACAGCGAAGCAAAAGCGGCAGCGGAGCGCTACGAAGGGATATTCGGAGAAGGTAATTTCTTCCTGGAGCTGCAGGATCACGGCATGCAGGAACAGAAGATGGTAAACCAGTCGCTGCTCCGGCTTTCCCAGGAGACAGGTATCGAGCTTGTGGCTACGAACGACATCCACTATACATATGAGGACGACGTCAAGCCCCATGACATACTGCTCTGCCTCCAGACGGGAAAGAAGCTTGCGGATGAGGACCGTATGCGCTATGAAGGCGGCCAGTATTATATCAAGTCAGAGACGGAGATGCAGCAGCTGTTTCCATATGCGCTTCAGGCGCTGGAGAACACGCAGAGGATTGCAGACAGATGTAAGGTAGAGATAGAGTTTGGCGTGACGAAGCTTCCCAAATACGATGTGCCGGAAGGATACTCGTCCTGGGAATACCTGAGAAAGCTCTGCTTTGAAGGGCTTAAGCGCCATTACCCGGACGGGGAGGATGCACTGGCGGAGCGGCTCGAATATGAGCTGTCTGTCATACAGTCTATGGGATACGTGGATTATTTTCTCATCGTATGGGATTTTATCAAATATGCCAAAGACCACGACATTATCGTCGGCCCGGGCCGTGGATCTGCGGCGGGAAGCATCGTGTCATACTGTCTGGACATCACGAGCATAGACCCGATAAAGTATCAGCTTCTCTTTGAACGTTTCCTGAACCCGGAGCGTGTATCCATGCCCGATATCGATATTGACTTCTGCTTCGAGCGGAGGCAGGAGGTGATAGACTACGTGGTGGAGAAGTACGGCTCTGACCGGGTCGTACAGATCGTCACCTTCGGTACGCTGGCAGCCCGCGGCGTCATCCGGGATGTGGGGCGCGTGATGGACCTGCCGTATGCATTTGTGGACAATATCGCCAAGATGGTTCCGACAGAACTCAATATGACGCTGGAACGTGCGCTCAGTATGAATCCTGAGCTGAGGAGGGTGTATCAGGAGGACGGGCAGGTGCGGGAGCTCATCGACATGTCGAAGCGTCTGGAAGGGCTTCCCCGCCACACTTCCATGCATGCGGCCGGAGTTGTCATCAGCCAGAAGGCTGTGGATGAATATGTACCGCTGTCGCTTGGCTCCGACGGTTCTGTCACGACCCAGTTCACGATGACGACGCTGGAAGAGCTCGGCCTCCTGAAGATGGACTTTCTCGGGCTCCGGACATTGACTGTCATACAGAACGCGGCGCAGCTGGCCGGAGTGAGCAGGGGCGGGCCGCTTGATATGGACAGCATAGACTATGATGACAAGGATGTGCTGAGCTCTATCGGAACAGGACGTACAGACGGCATCTTCCAGCTGGAGAGCGGTGGGATGAAGAGCTTTATGAAGGAGCTGAAACCGCAGAGCCTGGAGGATATCATCGCGGGTATCTCCCTGTACCGTCCGGGACCGATGGACTTCATCCCCCAGTATATAAAGGGAAAGAACAATGCACAGAGCATTACGTATGACTGCCCGCAGCTGGAACCGATTCTGGCACCCACATACGGATGTATCGTCTATCAGGAACAGGTCATGCAGATTGTGCGGGACCTTGCCGGGTACACGCTTGGGCGGAGCGACCTCCTGCGCCGCGCCATGTCTAAGAAAAAGGGAGACGTGATGAAGAAAGAGCGCCAGAACTTTGTGTATGGCAATGAAGAAGAAGGCGTTCCCGGATGCATCAAAAACGGTATAGATGAGAAGACGGCCAATAAGATATATGACGAGATGATCGATTTTGCGAAGTATGCGTTCAACAAGTCCCATGCGGCTGCATACGCAGTTGTCTCTTATCAGACAGCGTGGCTTAAATATTACTATCCGGTAGAATTTATGGCGGCACTTATGACCTCCTGCATCGACAATCCCGGAAAAGTGGCGGAGTATATCTATACGTGCCGGCAGCAGATGGGAATCGAGATCATGCCGCCGGACATCAACAAAGGGCTTGGGAACTTCACAGTTGAGGACGGCCGTATCCGTTACGGCCTGGCAGCCATCAAGAGCATAGGCCGGCCGGTCATCGACGCGATTATCAAAGAGCGGGGCACAGGCGGGCCGTTCAAGACGCTCAAAGACTTCATCGAGCGCATGTCCGGGAAGGAAGTCAACAAGAGGACGCTGGAGAACTTCATCAAATCAGGGGCCTTTGACAGCCTTGGTGGGACGAGGAAGCAGTTCATGGTAATCTACGTGCAGATTCTGGACCAGGTAAACCAGGAGCGGAAGTATTCCATGACCGGACAGATGTCCTTATTCGATATGGTGGACGATGACCAGAAGGCGGAATTTGATATCCCGCTGCCGGACGTAGGCGAGTACGAGAAGGAAAACCTGCTGTCTTTTGAAAAAGAGGTACTGGGAATCTACTTAAGCGGGCATCCTATGGAAGAGTATGAGGAGAAGTGGAAGAAGAGCATTACGCGGACGACGCTGGATTTTCAGCTCGATGAAGAGACCGGGAGGACGAAGGTACATGACGGGGCAAGGGAAGTCGTAGGGGGAATCATCGCCGACAAGACGACCAAGTACACGAAGAACAACAAGACGATGGCATTCCTCACGCTGGAGGATCTGGCAGGTACCGTGGAGATTGTCGTGTTCCCGAAGGATTACGAGAAGAACCAGCAATACCTCACAGAGGAGAACAAAGTGTTCGTAAGAGGAAGAGTCTCGGAAGAGGACGAAGCGGCGAGCAAGCTTATCTGCGAGGCAGTCATCCCCTTTGAGCAGACGAAGAAGGAGCTGTGGCTCCAGTATGAAGGAAAGGCGGACTTCCTGGCACGGGAAGCGGAGCTGTATGACTTGATAAAGGAGTCTGACGGCGATGATCAGGTCGTCATATACTGTAAGGCCGAGAAGGCGGTAAAACGTCTTCCGAGAAGCAGGAATATCCATGTAGAGCCGGAGATTTTAAGCAGGTTGACGAATTACCTTGGAGAATCTTGTGTAAAAGTTATAGAAAAACCCATTGAAAACATTTCATAGATAAGGTAAAATGAACCACGAAGAAAAGATAGAATGAGAATGATCACAATACGATGGAGGAATTGAAATGGCAGACAAAGTGATTCGTACGATAGGTGTTTTGACAAGTGGCGGAGATGCCCCTGGAATGAATGCAGCTATCCGTGCAGTTGTCAGGACGGGATTAGGAAAAGACTTGAAAGTGAGAGGCATCAGAAGAGGATATCAGGGTCTTTTGAACGAAGAGATCATAGACCTGTCGGCCAGAGATGTATCCGATACCATCCAGCGCGGAGGCACTATCCTCCAGACGGCAAGATGTGAAGAGATGCGGACAGAAGAGGGACAGCAGAAGGCTGCCGCCATATGTAAGAAATACGGAATAGACGGTCTGGTAGTCATCGGCGGAGACGGCTCTTTTGCCGGAGCGCAGAAGCTGTCCAGACTGGGAATCAATACAATAGGGCTTCCGGGTACGATTGACCTGGATATCGCCTGTACGGAGTATACGATAGGGTTTGATACGGCGGTCAATACGGCGATGGAAGCGATAGACAAAGTAAGGGATACGTCCACGTCCCATGAGAGATGTTCCATCATCGAAGTGATGGGAAGGGATGCAGGCTACCTCGCGCTCTGGTGCGGAATCGCAAACGGTGCGGAACGTATCCTCATGCCGGAGGAGCACGACTATAATGAGGAAGCCATTGTCGAAGACATACAGGAGTGCAGAAAGCGCGGCAAGAAGAACTATATCATTATCAACGCGGAGGGAATCGGCGATTCTATGAATATGGCAAAGAGAATCGAAGAGGCCACCGGCATGGAGACGAGGGCGACTGTCCTTGGCCACATGCAGCGGGGCGGAAGCCCGACATGTAAAGACAGGGTATATGCGTCTATCATGGGTGCTATGGCTGTAGACCTGCTTATCCAGGGCAAGTCCAACCGTGTCGTAGGTTACAGGCACGGAGAATATCTGGACTTTGACATCGACGAGGCACTCGGCATGAAGAAGGGTATTCCGACATATCAGTATGAGATCGCGAGAGAGCTGGCACTTTAGGATATCGGTTTTCAGGACAGCAGAGACGTTCAGGATAGAGAGTTTTCTTTCACTGGATGTCTCTTTTTTCAAATAGTACAGTCAGACAGAGTACACGAACAGAGTGAAAAGAGGGATACAGATTGGTTATGAATAAAGACAGGACAGCGCCTGTAGGCGTGTTTGACTCAGGCGTGGGCGGGCTTACCGTGGCAAGGGAGATCATGCGCCAGCTGCCCGATGAGAATATCGTATATTTCGGCGATACGGCCAGAGTCCCATACGGCAGCAAGTCGAAGAATAATATTATCAGGTTCTCCCGCCAGATTCTCCGTTTTCTTGAGACGAAGGGCGTGAAAGCAATAGTCATAGCATGTAATACGGCGAGCGCCCTGGCGCTTGACGTGCTGAAGGAGGAATCTGACATTCCGGTTATCGGAGTCATCACGCCGGGAGCACGGGCGGCGGTTAAGGAGACCCGAAGCAAGAAGATAGGTGTCGTCGGGACGGAAGCTACTATCCGAAGCCATACATACTCCAAGGTCATCACGGAGATGGAGCCTGAGGCGTCGGTAATCGGCAAGCCGTGTCCGCTGTTCGTGCCGCTTGTGGAGGAAGGGTTTGCAAAGCACCATGTCACGGATGAGATCATCGAATACTACCTGGATGAGATGAAGCATTCGGATATAGACACGATGATACTCGGCTGTACCCATTATCCACTGCTGAGATCGCGCATCATGGAATACTTCGGAACAGATGTCCACATCGTAAATCCGGCCTATGAGACAGCGATGGATTTAAAAGCGCTCCTTGAAGGGCAGGGTATGGACAACGACTCGGGGAACCTTGCCAGATATGAATTCTATGTAAGCGACACGGCGGAAAAGTTCAAGCACTTTGCCAATTCCATACTGCCTTACAACGTAGAGACGATACAGCAAATCAATATAGAGGAATATTAGGTGAGATTATGACGAAAGATGTACTGTTAAGCATATCCGGCCTCCACTTTGACGCCGCGGGAGGAGAGTCGGACGAGAATGAACCGATAGAAGTGATCACTCCTGCATCTTACTATAACAAGAACGGCAAGCACTATGTCATATATGAGGAACCGGTGGAAGGCATGGCAGGCACGGTCAGGAACACGATCAAGATTACCGGAGACAGCGTGTTTGAGATTATCAAAAGCGGTCTGGCCAATGCCCACATGGTATTTGAAAAGGATAAGATCAATATGACCCAGTATGAGACACCTTACGGGGAGCTGCTCGTCGGCATCCACACGAGGAAGATAGAAGTGGATATCAGTGAAGCCAACATAGCGGTAGCCGTAAACTATGCGCTGGACATCAATGATGAGAAGGTGGCAGACTGTAATATTGACATGAACATAAAAGCATTGGAACGCTAGTCCCAATGCTTTTTATAATGTGCCGTCTTCTGATTCTTACTATCTGCCTGTAATCCGTTTAAAGAAGCCTTTTTTCTTCGGCGGTGTCTCAAGCGGCCCTCTCAGACCCTTTACACCTGTGATGTATATGCCGCTCACCGTAGCTTTCACTTCTTTTTTGACAGGGATGAGCGGAAATACCTGGGCATCGCACATCAGTGTCATGACCTTTGGCCCCACCTTGGCCTTTACGACAGGAACTTTGGACCGGCGGAGATACTTGGGGGTGCCCTCCACAACGACCGGAGGGAAACCTGCGTCCTTAAGGCGCATCTTACCCTTGTCGATGATAAGCATAGACACGGTCTGCGCCACCGCGTCAAGTTGTTCCTGCTGGGCAGCCTGTTTCTTTTCCGCTCTTTTGCCGAGAAAATATAATACAACACATGCTATAATTAATACAATTAAGATAACGAGCAGTACGATAGTTAATGTACTCATGGGGACCTCCTACAAATAGACTTTTTCACGATGTACATTGTATCATTCTTTTTGGTTAAGTGCAAGAGATTTGACATTTTAGGGTTACTTTTCTCGGCGGATGACGTTATAATAGAACACATATATTATGAGGGAGTGAAGTTATGTTACAGAATATAGCGCAAGGGGTGGGAACGACTTACTGGTGGATTCTCGACCATCTGCTGTTTATCAATATTATATTTTCCCTGCTGATCATCTTTTTTCAGCGCAGGAATCCGACCACTGTCTGGGCGTGGCTGCTCCTGCTCTACTTTGTGCCTATCCTTGGCTTCATACTGTATCTCGTTCTGGGACAGAATTTCCGCAAGGAGCGGATGTTCAAGATGAAGGAGATCGAAGGGGAGATCAAGTACGCCGTCCGGCGGCAGGAGGAGTCCATATACCGCAGGAAGCTGAGGCTGCGCGATCCGGAGCTTGAACGGTTCAAAAGCCTGATCTTGTACAACCTGAACGAAGGGGAAGCGGTGCTGACGGACAATAACGATATCCGCATCTACACAGATGGCAAAGAGAAGTTCCAGGCGCTCATGACGGAGATGGAACATGCCAGGAACTATATCCATCTGCAATACTATATCATACGCAACGATGAGCTGTGGCAGGAAATCGAGGAGGTGCTTGTCCGCAAGGCCAGGCAGGGCGTGGAAGTGAGGGTGCTTTTTGACAGCATGGGCTGCAGAAGCATGCACAACGCAGACTGGGTCAGGCTTGAGAAAGCCGGCATCGAGGTGGCGGAGTTCTTTCCGGCAGTACTCGGCAAGCTTCAGCTGCGCGTCAACTACCGTAATCACAGGAAGATTGTCGTAATCGACGGCCGGATCGGCTTCGTGGGCGGATTCAATATCGGGCGGGAATATCTTGGGCTGGACAAGAAGTTCGGCTACTGGAGAGACACGCATATCTGTATCGAAGGCTCGGCAGTCACTTCGCTGGCGGTGAGATTCGTGCTTGACTGGAACTATGCGGCAAGGGAAAATCTCTTCCTGGAGGACCGCCTCTTTGAGATACCGACATACATCCGCAATGGCCGCGACCCGGTCCAGATCATATCGAGCGGCCCGGACTCGAGGAGCCAGGAGATACGGAACAACTATCTGCGGCTCATCCATATGGCGAGAAAAAGCATCTATATCCAGACGCCCTATTTTATACCGGATGAGGATATCAGGGATGCGCTCGTCATCGCGGCCAAGTCGGGCATCGACGTGCGTATCATGATTCCTTGCAAGCCGGACCACCCGTTCGTGTACTGGGCCACCTATTCGTACGCGGGAGAGATGATTGAGGCAGGAGCAAGATGCTACACGTATGACAATGGGTTCCTACACACGAAGTGCCTCTGCGTGGACGGACTTGTAAGCTGCATCGGAACGGCCAATATGGATATCCGAAGCTTTTCCCTTAACTTCGAGGTAAACGCGGTAATCTACAGCGCCAGAACGACGGAGAAGCTTATGGAGGCTTTCGTCAACGACATACCTAAGAGTACCCTCATAACGAGAAAAGGCTACGAGCGCCGCGGGCTCGTCGTCCGTGTCAAGGAGCAGTTCTGCCGTCTCCTCTCTCCGGTATTATAACGGCGCCTCTTTAAAAAGTGAAATAAGTGTGAAAAAGGTTTCAAATTCAAAGGGAATGTGCTATAACTAATAGTGTGTGTTTCGGACAGAAGGACATAAAAGATAAAGAATCGACGAGGTGTATTTATGAAAAAGAAGTTAACTGCCGTATTGGCATTGGTATGTGCCGGTTCCATGGCACTGGCAGGATGTGCAGGAAGCAATATGATCGATACCGATGCGGTGAAGGTGGAAGGATATAAAGGTATTGAGGTACCAGAGGTTGAGAAAGCTTCCAAAGTGACGGACAAGGACGTGGAGAGTACCATCCAGTCCACGCTCGAATCTAAGGCAACACAGAAAGAGATTACTGACCGGACGGTGGAAAACGGCGATACGGTTAATATAGATTTCGTGGGAAAGATTGACGGGGAGGCGTTCGACGGCGGAAGTGCAGAAGATTATCCGCTTACGATAGGCTCCGGCGTATTTATCGATGGGTTTGAGGAAAGCGTTATCGGGCATAACGTCGGAGAGACGTATGACTGGAACGGAAAGTTCCCGGACAATTACGGCAATGCAGAGCAGGCCGGAAAAGATGTCGTATTCACGATTACGGTAAATAAGATTACGCTGGACGAAGTTCCCGAACTGAACGACAAGTTTGTAAAATCCGTGTCCAAGAAGTCTAAGACTGTAAAGGAATATAAGAAAGAAGTAAAGAAACAGCTGGAAAAAGATGCTGAGGCTGCGTACAATGATAACCTGTCATCCGCAGTGTGGGAGGCAGTGCTAGACAAATCAAAGGTCAAGAAATATCCAAAGAAAGATGTCAAAGAGATAGAGGATAACCTCATTCAGCAGTATAAAGATGCCGCAGGGTATTATGACATGGAATATGAGGCGTTCATCCAGGAGCAGATGGGAGCTTCCGTAGAGGACTTTGAAGATCAGGTGAACAAAGCGGCGAAGTCAAGCGTGAAGCAGAGCCTTGTCACGAAAGCTATCGCGGATAAAGAGAACATCAAGCTGTCAGATGACGAATACAAGAAACAGCTCAAGAAGATGGCCGAGAATTACGGCTATGCGGATGCAAAAGCGCTGAAAGAAGCGGCACCAGAAGAAGATCTGAAAGAGATGGCGCTGAATAACCTCGTAAAAGACTGGCTTGCAAAGAACTGCGTGCAGGTGGCAAAGACAGAGTCAAAAGATTCAGAAGAATAAATAACCATCGGGTTATTAATCAGTAATATAATTATGAACGTGTAAGAAGAGCCGGAACCAGGCACAAGGATGTCATGTAAAAAAACATCCCCGTACCTGATTCCGGCTCTTTTTAGTAACAGCGGCTTTCGCATCGGAGCATCTGCTGCGCACCTCCCCTCCGGCGTCCACAACTTAACTGACATGGAAAACGCAGCTTTTTGACCGTCCCGTCTCTTTCGCCTTATACAGGGCGGTATCGCTCTCTTTGATTAAGTCGTCAATCTTCTTCAGCGGATCGGTCGTGTATGCGATACCGATGCTTGCGGACAGGACTTTGAAGCAGCTATTTGTATTAAAAGCGTCCTGCAGCCCGGCAATGAGCGTATCCGCCTGTCGGATGAGCTCTTCTTCCGTCACCGGGTCTGTCCTGGCAACGAGAAATTCATCGCCGCCAAGCCTGGCAATGAGCGTACCAGGGAAACACTTCTTCAATGTCGCAGCCACCATGATGAGCGCTTCATCGCCGATCTGGTGCCCGTAAGTGTCGTTTACCATTTTAAAGTAATCTAAATCTATGTAAAGTATAGATATCTGTTCATAATTATGGTTTTCAGAGAAGCACTCATAGAAGTAGCGCCGGTTGCACAGTCCTGTCAGAAAGTCTGTATTTGAATTATTGTTCAGTTGTTCTTTGAGCAGAGACTCTTCGGTTATGTCGCGGTAGATCGTCAGTTCACCGACGATGCTCTCAAAGATATCATAAATCGGCTCATGTGTGATTTCGATGATCCGGTCCGAACCATTACACGGCAGATGAATCTCTTCCGTATCATTTTTTTGTATAGTTTCAAGACCCTTGAACATCGTATCGTACCATTCGCAGTAAGGCCTGCCGACTGCCTTCTCCCTGCTGATATTGAAATATTCCTCAAATTTCAGGTTGACGTCTACGATGATGTCATCCCCGTCTTTTACGAGTATAGCAAAGGGCATGCTGTTCAGCAGTATCTCCATCTCTGTGCTCATATTTTCCAGGACGGTGACATCATGCCCGATTCCTACCGTTCCCATGATATTCCCATCCCTGTCAAATAAGGGCGATTTGTAAGTGCGGAACTGGCGCATGCCGCTTCTGCTTTTGACAAGCTCGTTAAACTGGCACGTTTTACGTTCCCTGCGTACTATCGCCTCTGTCGCTTCACAGTCGTCCACTTCTACATCCCATATCGTGCAGTGGTCTTTGCCGGTCACGTCTCTGCGCTCTTTTCCGACAGTGTGGCAGAACACATTATTTACCTTGACGTGTATGCCGCTGTTGTCTTTAAACCAGACGAGATCTGGCATGCTGTCTATGAGCACGTCCAGATATGTGCCGGAGAGCCACAGGTCCTCTTCCAGCCTTATCCTGTCCATTAAGCGGCGGATGCGCTTCTTCAGGTAGCCTGCGCTTACAGGGCGGGGCAGCAATTCATCAGCAGCCATGTCCATATCCTGGCAGACGTCATCAGCAGGGCTGTGGATATAGAACAGATAAGAGCCTGCTTTCATTTCTTTTTTGATAGATGCCAACTTTTCCACAGGAATATCACAAATGATAATATCGCTGTCCTGCCAACCAGTCTGCATAGATGTTGTTGTATAAACGATGTAAGTAACAGGCCCTTCTTCCATGACAGATTGAATCAGAGGTTCTAAGTCAGTATGTTCAGAGAAAATAGTTATTTTACGTTCTTCTTGATACATATTAAGACCTCTCCTTTTCTGAGTCCCAATGAATCCGGGCTCTAGCCGTTCCCGTATTTTTCTTCAAATTCTTCCGGCGTGACAGGCCTTGAGATATAATACCCCTGGATGCTGTCAGCATGCATGCTGCGTACCGTGTCCAGCTCATCAGCATACTCCACGCCTTCTACACAGACAGAGATTCCGATGCTGTGGCACAGATTGATTACCGCCTGTATGAAGGAACGGTTGAAAAAATGTTCTTTATCGTTGATCAAGGAGATAAACATACGGTCAATCTTGACGATATCCGCCAATGTCTGTGAAAGCATTCCAAGAGAAGAATAGCCCGTCCCGAAATCATCCATGGCGATACATATGTCAATATCCTGCAGGCGCTGGAACGTAGTTTTCAAGGTCGGCATATCGGTCACAAAATAGCTTTCCGTCATCTCGAGTACGATGTGTCTGGCAGGAAGGTCATATTTTTTCAGCAGCTCCTCTACATAAGATACAAAGTCATCTTCAATTATCTGCACGTAGGATACATTGATATTCATGACAAAGTCAGGCCATTTGGCAATCCATTTCCTGCACGTGCAGAAAGCCTTATCAAGTACCCATTTGCCGACAGTTACGATATTTCCGCTGGATTCCAGGAGTGGTATGAATTCCGCCGGCCCTACTTTTTCCACCTTAGGCGAATGCCAGCGCAGCAGGGCTTCCGCTCCTTTCAGCCTAAGCTCCTCTGACCGGACGAGCGGCTGATACACGACAGAAAAACCTTCCATGCCGTTCATCACGCACCGCTGCAGCTCATTCGTCAGCTCCATAATGTACAGGTTGGACTGAAGAAGGCCCGGAGTAAACGCGGTGCACATGTTCTTGCCCTTCTTCTTGGATGCTTCCAGTGCGCTCATGGCGCATTTGATGAGGTCAAGGTAGTTGTCCGCATCCGTGCCGAGCATGGCTATGCCGGCTGAGATCGTGCAGTAGTAGGAGATGCCGTCAATCTCGTGTTCTTTATTGGCATAGATATGTATCTTGGAATATAAGCTATACATGTCCTCGAGCGTGGCCTCCGGACAGAAGACAGCGCCTTCGTCTCCGTCGAACCGGAAGATTTCTGCCTTATGCGGTATCATATGCTGGATATCCTGAGCAATCTTGCGAAGTACGGAATCGCCGAAGGTATGGTTTTTTAAATTGTTGATCCGCTTGAAATCATCAATCCCAAGCAAAAGGAACCCTCCCGCGGTATTGCCAAGGTTCAGATATGCTTCGATATGGTTCTTGCATTCTTCCTGGGTGAAGAGCCCGGTCGTCCGGTCCATCTTTCCCTTGCTGCCGACCGGAGTGACGACTCCTGCGAACATGGTGGGTTTGCCGCTTTCATCCCTGGACAGCAGGCCGCGGCAGCAGACCCAGATATATTCGTTCTTCTTGTTCAAAATCTGGTATTCTACATTGTGCATATCAGTATACCCTGACAGCATCTCATCGATAGAGTCATAATAACGCTTCTTGTCCTTCTCGTGTATAAGCTCACCCCAAAGAGGTATGAGCCCCGGCACGAGCCGCCCGGGCAGGTCAAAATCACGAACCATGTTCTCGGACACAAGAGCGGTATCCGTCGACATATCCACGATATAGATATAATCTTCGGTACTTTTGACGATGGCATTATAGAAAGCATCTGTATCTATATGAAATGAATCAGGTATGCGTTCATGATGTTTCATAGGTCCCTCCCTTTACACGAACAATCTTTAAATTCATTGTAGAATACCGGGTATGTTAAATCAACTAAAAGTAGCAAAAAATATACTGTTTGTGTAAAATATGGAAGCTATTCGTCGAATACTTCTATCTCCAGGTCTCCCTGGTACTTCCGCTCCATCTGGTGCCGGGCCTTCCGGTGCTCCACCGTGTCAAAGATGATAGAGAAATCATAATCCTCAGGATACAGATGGGAAGCAGCAACCTTCAGCTTCAGGCGTTTTTTGTTAATGACAAGCTTCTCTTTCTGTACCTGTACGAGTACGTTACCGCGGCTGTCCGACGGCTGAATGACGATGCCAATCTTATTGTCCGGCAGAACGGTTACACTGTCACCTCTCGTGAAGCTGCCTTCCTGTACTGCCACGGGCTTCATATGATCAACAGGCTTCAAGTGCGGGGCAGATATCCTGCGAAACGGTTCAGATACCCCATGGTCCTTAAGTTCGGCGATGATATGTTCCCCACGCGGACCGTAAGCTTCTTTGGCCGCAGCGGCCAGCATGGCTTCGGGCACACCGAGCCGCTTGGCGATATACAGTGCGCAGCTGTCGCCGGATTCACCGATGGTGAGGCGGTAGAGCGGTTTTAATGTTTCCTTGTCGAATTCCATACGGGCATTGGCGATATCGGGGTGGTGACCCGCGTATTCCTTAACCTCCGGATAGTGGGTCGTCACAAAGAACAAGGCGCCGCTTTTGCGCAGCTCTTCCAGTATAGAGATGGCAATCCCCATGCCCTCGGCAGGATCCGTGCCGGAACCGAGCTCATCCATGACGACAAGGCTGTCCTTTGTCACTCTTTTTAAGATATCCAGCACATTTTTGATATGCGCCGAGAAGGTGGACAGATTGTCTGCGATATTCTGCCCGTCCCCGATGTCGCACAGAATCTGGTTGTTCATTGCAACGTCGGCAGACGTACATGGTACATGGAGGCCAGCGCATGCCATGGCGCTTACGAGGGCAACGGTCTTAAGGGCGACCGTCTTCCCTCCGGTGTTCGGTCCGGTTATGACAATGCCTTTTGTGCCGCGGCCGGCCTCGAAGTCGAGCGGCACGCACGTCTCCTTTTCCAGCATCGGATGCCGTGCGCCAGTGATGGAGATATAACGGTCAAGGTTGATGGCCGGTTCTGTCGCATCCATATCAATGCTCAGCTTTGCCTTGGCAAATACAAAGTCGAGGACGGCGATGACACGTACGTCTTCTTTTAAAGCCTCCTCATGCCGGGCAATCTGCTCGAGCAGCTCGTAGAGCACCCTGCGTTCCTCGGAATCTTCCTGGATTTTCAACACTTCCAGATCTTCCCGGAGGGAAGCGACAGACTCAGGTTCAATGAACAGGGTTGCACCGGAAGATGATTTATCTACGACACTGCCGGCTACTTTCGCACGGCATTCCTTACGGACCGGAATACAGAGCCGCCCATTTCGCTGGACGATAAAAGAATCGCTGGCGCAGGCGCCGGCAGCTTTCAGCGCGCGGGAGGCCTTCTCGCTGATCTTCTCTTCTGCGTGCTGGATCTGCCGCCTGATATCCTTCAGATATCCGGAGGCATAGTCGTCCACACGTCCTGCACGGATACAGCGTTCTATATTCTCCTTCAGTTCCTCGGGAAGATACAGGTTGTCATTGTAGAAAGCAATCCGTATGTGTTGTTCCTCTCCTTTTTTCAGATAGAGCTTCAGACGGCGCACAGCATTGAGGAAAAGTCCCATCTCCTCGAGCTGTTCAGGCAGGAGCAGCTCTCCAATCACCGCCTTTTCTATAAACGCTTCGATGTGTTCCATAGCAGGAAGAGGCGGCAGTCCAAGCAGCTCAACCATATCACGTGCCTGTGTCGTCTCACGCATGTTTTTGCGCAGCTCTGACTCAGACAGGAAGGGGTGGAGGGAACGTATCCGTTCTTTGGCACGGGCGGTAAGGGCACAGTCTGCCAGTTTTCCTGTGATTTCATAATATCCGATGGTTTCTAATGATTTATTGTACATGTGAATATTCCTTTCTGTTATTAAAATAAAAGACCACAGAAGCGCATCCGCCCTCTTCAAGGCATACGGCTTCTGTGGTCCGGGAAACAGACAGGCGGAGGAAATAAAAAACACAGCCCTTACAAGCTGTGCATTCCATAGCATCCGTTCACTGTCTATATAAACATGAAAGCGTATGAATGTGTATCGTAAGGCGGATATACCGGTCGTTTCGGACGCACCGGTATAAAGAGTACAATAGCCCAAAAGCCAGGGTACTCCGACAACGTATTTATTTCGCTGTATATCCCTTCACTGACACAATTAACATACACTACCTCATTCATTGATTATTCTATGATATAACGGGTTCATTATAACATATGGGATAAAGTTGTCAACCGGAAAAGTGGTTTTACATAATATTGGCATGCAATTACAGAAGATTGGGGCATAGCAAGTCATACTCGTTCGCCCCCCTGCATAGATTGTAAAAACAAATTGTGCAGGGGTTATTTATATGAAAGATTATATTCAGGAACGAGCAGTAGAGATTGCGTACTATATCATTGAGCACCAGGCCACGGTGCGGCAGACGGCAAAGCAGTTTGGCGTTAGCAAATCCACCATACATAAGGATGTGACAGAGCGCCTTCTGCAGATCAATCCGGCTCTGGCCAACCAGGCGCGCAAGGTGCTGGACATGAACAAGTCTGAGCGCCATATCCGCGGCGGGATGGCTACGCGTGAAAAGTATCTGCATAGCCGCCACGATGAGGGACAATGCGTTCATAGTGAAAGTATGGTATAATACATACATATACTGAAACGGGCTTGTATACGAATGAAGGAGATACAGAATTGAGAAGAACAGGAACGTCTGCATCTGTAATTCTGATCTGTCTGCTTGTGGTGGCTCTTGCGGCAGGCAGTATTACGGGATGTAAAAAGGAAGAAAAAGCAGAAACGAAGGAGAAGGCAGAGCTTGTCCTCTGGCATTACTGGGACCTTCCGCATCAAAGGAGAACGCTGGAAGCGCTTGTAGACGACTATAATCAATCCCAGGATGACGTCCGGGTTAAGACAAGGTATATACCTGACGCGGACTTCAAGAAAGAGCTTGCGCTAAGTATGGCGGACGGTAATACGCCGGACATCGCGCTCGTTGATTCCGTCGATTTCCAGTTTTTTAATTCTATGCAGCCGTTCGTGGATCTGACGGATGACATAGAAGAGCTCGGGCAGTATCTGCCGGCGGCGGTGGAGCCGTGTACGGCAGAGGGGCGCACGCTCGGGCTTCCTGCGGGACTTAACTGTACCGCACTGTTTTATAACGCAGATATGTTTGAAGCAGCAGGCCTGTCCGTTCCCGGAACCTGGGAAGCATTCTACGATGCAGCACGTCTGCTTACGACGGATGATATCTGCGGATACGCCCAGATTGCACTCAAGGGTGAGGAGAGTCTGTACGCATTCCTTCCGATTCTATGGTCTATGGGAGGAGATGTGGATGCGATAGATTCTCCGGAGAGCAGACAGGCTTTTGAACTTCTTAGGAAGATGGCCCGCAGCGGTTATCTCGGCAAAGAGAGCATCAGCCTGACCGGATCAGATCTGGCAGGGCAGTTCGCGGACGGAAAGGTGGCAATGATGTTCAACAGCATCATGATGGCTGATCATATACGCGAACGGAATCCAGAGCTGGATTTTGGGATGACATATCTTCCGTCGGACGGTGAGAGAGTATCTGCGGTTGGCGGAGAGATTTTCGGCGTGATGGAGGGGGATAATGAAAAGGCTTCTGTTGCGTTTTTAAGATATATAAGTGAGGTGGACAGGCTTTCCTCCTATATAGACGGGCTGGGGCTTCTGGCACCAAGGAAGGATGTCATGGACAGGCAGTTCGCCGGCGACGCGCTTCTGCGCGAGGGTGCCGATATCTTCAAGACAGCCAGGATGCGGGAAATCAGTCCGGAATGGCCCCGCGTATCCGCCGTCATTGCAGAGGCCATCGATGAGGCCATCGCTGGCGGCAAGAGCGTAGAAACGATATTGGATGAAACGAGCGGCGCCATCCGGGGTATCAGGGAGGGTGCGCGATGAAGAGAGAGAGAACGCTGCGCCAGAAGCTGACCCCGTTCTTCTTCCTGGCGGTAGCCATACCAATCATCATATTTGCCTGCCTGTCGATGTACAGGCTGGAACGGAGCATACGGGCAAGCCTGGACAGGCAGATAGCCGGCAACATGAATAAGGCGGACCAGTGTCTGGACATGGTGCTCGACAAATACGGCACGCTGCTCTATGACCTGTGTACGGATGATGAAGTAATCTCCCTTGTGGAGGAAATCAACCGGAACCAGGACGGGCTGGAGGTAAACAGCAATTATCTGCGGCGTGAACTGAGCCATATCTGCAACCGCAACAGAGGTATCGAGGGCATTACGGTCATCACGGCAGAGGGAAGGACGATCTATTATGACCATCTGTCTGCCTCGTCTGCAGGCAGTTCGTGGGCGTCGGAGGTCACAGCCCCCGCTGTCACGGAAGGGCCGGTGTACGAAGGGATAACGGAGCCGGTCACTTCAGGTAAGGAGAGCGTTTATATGCTGCGCATAGCACGGCGGCTCGTGGATTACGAGGATATCCACAAAGAAGTCGGAACGGTCGTCATGAGCATGAATGAGGATCTGCTCACAGAAGCGCTGGATGCGTGGGACATTGCGGAAAACTATCTTGTACACGACAATCTTATCATCAGCGCACCAGACAATAATGACATCGGAAAAACTATAGATGAGATCAAGAAGGAAGAATATGAATATACGTCAGTGGTAAATGAAAGGACCGGTTTTACGATATACAACCGGCAGTCGCTGAAGGCATACCATGACACGTTTTATGAGCAGGGAATCTTCTGGCTGCTCATAACCGCGGCGGCGGTCGGCATCGTATTCGTACTCGTCTATGTGCTTACGAGGCCGTACCTGAAAGAAATCGACACGATTGCAGATGCCATGAATGAGGTGGAACAGGGCAATTTCAGAACAGAGGTGGCGGTCAATGATAAGATGCCGGTTGAGATACGTAAAATCTGCAACGGCTTTAATGAGATGGTAAAGCACATCGAGATGCTGATTGAGCAGGTGAAAGCGGCAATTCTGGAACAGAAGAATGCGGAGCTGTCCGCACTGGAGGCCCAGATTGATCCACATTTCCTCTATAATACGCTGGACACCATCAACTGGAAGGCGATTGAAAGAGGCGAATTTGAAATCAGCGAGATGGTTGGCGCGCTGGCGGATATCCTGAGGTACACGGTAAAAAATGCCGGTGGCGAGACGTCTATGGAGCAGGAGCTGTACTGGCTGCGCCAGTATATCATACTGCAGAGCGCCAAGGCAGGCAAAGAGATACTCGTCCGGCTGGATGTACCGGACAGCCTGAGAGGATGCCGCATACATAAGCTGCTGCTGCAGCCTTTTGTGGAAAATGCCATCAAGCACGGAATGAAGCGCAAAGAAGGGGAGTGCAGGATTGACATCTCCATGCACGGTACGGAACATCAGATACACATCATTATAACGGACAATGGAACCGGAATGGACACTTCCACGCTTGCAAGGCTCAACTCACAAGAATTTGAAAACGATACGGAATATGCCAGCAACCATCTTGGAATCACGAACGTCAGAAAGCGGCTCAGGCTATATTACGGGGAGCAGGCAGATGTCTATTTTGAAAGCAGGCCTGGCTCCTATACGAAGGTACATCTGTTTATTCCGGCGGTACCCGCCGGGGAAGGAGGAACACGGGCATGAGAATTGTAGTGGTAGAAGACGAGGCGCCAATCAGGAACGGCATGAGCAGGCTGCTGGAGAAGATTAATCCCGAATATGAGCTTGCGGGTACGGCAGAAAACGGATTGCAGGGGCTGGAGCTGATTGAGCGGGTAAAACCTGATCTCGTCATCATGGATATACATATGCCGGATATGGACGGGCTTACGATGCTTGCCAAAGTCCGGGAAAAGGGGATGAACTGCAAAGCCATGGTCTTGTCTGCATATTCTGACTTCTCTTATGCCAAGATAGCGATTGAGCTTGGAATTGAGAACTATCTGCTTAAGCCGATCAAGATACCGGAGCTGAAGCGGGCGCTGGAACAGGTGGAGAAAACGCTCATAGAGCAGCAGAGCAAGGAGGAGTTCTTCACGCTGGAAAATATATTTTACCGCAGCGCGACGGGGCAGTTTAGATCTGACAGACAGACGGATATCACATTGGAAGAACACTTCCGTATCGCACCGGATGAGGAGATTACGATTCTGCTCGTCAAGCTCGGCGGCTGCTACGCCGTCTACCATGATACGGTCCGGTCGCTGCTGGAAGAGACGGGAATCCATAAGGGGACGTTCTCTTCCTGCCTGCTGGAATTTGAGGAGAGAGAAAGCGTCATCATGCTCCTCTATAAGCTGGAGGACAGGGAGGAGCTGCGGCAGTATTTTCAAAAAACTGTCATGCCCATGCTCTGCGGACAGGTTAAGGGCAGCATCACTGCCGTCTGGCAGTCATGCGAAGGTCTGGCGGAAGTGAATCCGACACTGGCGAAGATGAGGGAAGCCCTGGAATGGAATCTCGTCTTTGGGCGGGAAACGCTCATAAGCGAAATGCGGATAGGCCAGACGGAACCTGTGCCGGTCAAGTATCCGATGGACATAGAGACACAGGCCAGACAGGCGGTCGTCTCTAACAACAAGGTGGAGTTTGACGCCTGCACGAAGCGGCTCAGAGAATACTTCCTGGCGGCTATCCACTTTCCAAAAGAGATTAAGGAAGCCTGTATCCGTTACTGCATGGCAGTGTATCATACCGCCAAGGAGGCGGGCAAGGTGTCGGAGGACATATCGACCCAGGATATCATGAACAGGATTACTCGCGCTTATACGTGGGAACAGATAGGTGAGGCATACCGCCAGTTCTTTGAAGGGCTCAGGTTCCACCGGGAAGAGGAGGCCACAAGCCTTATGGTGCAGCGTGCGGCGCAGCTCATACAGGAATACTATAACCAGGGGATCACGCTGGAAGAGATTGCACGTAAGCTGTGCGTTTCGGAGGAATACTTAAGCGCCCAGTTTAAAAAAGAGACGGGCAGGACATTTACAGAGACAATCCGCGGATTCCGGATAGAAAAAGTGAAAGAGCTGCTTCTCCAAACACCCCTGAAGCTGAACCAGATAGCAGACCTGGCCGGCTATACGGATCCAAAATATATGAGCAAGGTATTCAAAGAAGAAGTAGGAGTGACGCCTGCGGAATACCGAAAGCTGAATAATTAAGGAAGAAAAATGTCGAAATCTGGACAAATCCTGCTAAAAATTTCCACCTTTTTGAAAAATTTCCCCCTTTTTAATGAAACAATATATGGTAACATGGCAATAATAAAATAGAACATATGGACTAGATATTGAAAAGCTTATTGAACATTCACCGTTCTGTGAGCATAGATTAAAAAGGTAAGGAGAGATTATTATGAGTAGAAAGACAGTGGTATTTGAAAGACCTGACGATGTCTTAGACTTTGTTAACAAGGTGGGCAAGTATCCTTTTGACATGGATATGAAGCGCGGCAGATTCATCGTAGACGCAAAGTCTATCTTAGGACTTATGAATCTCGGACTAAAGAATAAGATTGAGCTGCAAGTGTATCATGACAGCTGTGACGAGCTGTGGCATGACATCGAAAAATACATCGCAGCGTAATATAGCACTTGAAGGAGGAAACCCCTCGGCGTATAATATATAGTTACCGGACTGTAAATGTCTGGTAAGTATATATCTGTCCGGCAGTTTATGCCAGACAGGATGTACGGTGAGGAGTTTTTTTATTATGGAACATAAAGTAAAGACAGACAGGAGCGGATATCTTTTTGACAACAAGACGCTTCTGGCATTGATTCTTCCGCTTATCGTCGAGCAGCTTCTTGCAGTGCTCGTCGGCATGGCGGATTCTATTATGATTGCAAGCGTGGGCGAACCGGCCGTGTCGGGCGTATCTCTCGTAGACCAGATAATGGTGCTGCTCATCAACCTCTTCGGAGCACTGGCGACGGGCGGGGCGGTCGTAGCCGGACAGTACCTTGGACAGAAAAATGAAAAGCAGGCGTGCAAGGCAGCGACACAGCTTGTATGGTTCATCACGATCAGCGCGGTCGCCATAACGATAGTCGTGTACGCGTGCAAATATGTCATACTGCACGGCGTCTTCGGAAAGATTGAGCAGGACGTCATGGGCCATGCCAATACATATCTGATGATCGTGACCGCGTCCATTCCGTTCATGGCGCTGTACAACGGCGGGGCAGCTATCTTCCGGGCCATGGGCAATTCCAAGGTGTCTATGCAGGTCTCCATCGTAATGAACATAATCAATGTAACGGGAAATGCCGTGCTGATCTACGGCTTCCACAGGGGGACGGAAGGTGTTGCCATCCCGACGCTCGTGTCCCGTATCGTGGCGGCGGTGCTCATCATGGCGCTGCTTGTGAATAAGAAGAGGACGCTGCACGTTGAAAAGACGCTGCGTTACCGTCCCGACTGGCGGCTCGTCAAGAAGATATTAAGCATCGGCATCCCTAACGGGCTTGAGAACAGCATGTTCCAGCTCGGCAAGATACTCGTGCTGAGCCTCGTATCGACGTTCGGCACATATGCTATTGCTGCCAACGCGGTATCCAATGCCGTGGCGCTGTTCCAGATACTTCCGGGCATGGCGATGACACTTGCGGCTACGACGGTCATCGCGCGCTGCGTAGGTGCAGGCGACTATGAACAGGTCCGCTATTATAATAAGAAGCTCATACTGATTACCCATGTCTGCATGGTGGTGACAGTGGGGGCCATTTTCCTCATACTTGCATTCATTTTGAAAGCATACCATCTGTCAGACATAACGGCGGGAGTCACGAGGCAGATCTTGTATTTCCACGGAATCAGCGCTATCTTCATATGGCCTGTATCCTTCATTCTGCCCGCTACGTTCCGGGCATCGGGGGACGCAAAGGCCTGTATGTACATTTCCATCCTGTCCATGTGGATATTCCGTATCATCTTCAGCTATATTCTCGGCAAATACCTGGGACTTGGCGTATTCGGCATCTGGGTGGCGATGATCATCGACTGGATATTCCGCGCGGTCTGCTTTGTCATACGGTACATCCGGGGGAGCTGGAAGAAAAAAGCAATCGTATAATCGCCCAAAGTTACAGGTTACCCTTGTAAATGCAAGGGTGCTCGTATATAATTGAAAAATAGTTTAGACATAGGAGGAACTTCTTGTGAAGAGAGATTTGGTAATCGTGATAGATTTCGGCGGCCAGTACAACCAGCTTGTAGCCCGCCGCGTCAGAGAGTGCAATGTATATTGTGAAATCTATTCTTATAAAACAGAGATTGAGAAGATTAAGGAACTGGATCCGATGGGCATCATCCTGACGGGCGGTCCGAACAGCTGCTATGAGGCGGACTCGCCGACTTACAGCAGAGAGCTGTTCGAGCTCGGGATACCAGTGCTCGGCCTCTGCTACGGCGCACAGCTCATGATGCATCTGCTTGGCGGCAGGGTAGAGAGGGCGGATGTCAGGGAGTACGGTAAGACGGAAGTTATGATAGATAAGCTGGAGTCAAAAATATTTGAGGAAGTCGTTTCCCCGACCATATGCTGGATGAGCCATTTTGACTCTATCTCGAAGGCCGCGCCCGGATTCGAGGTTACGGCCCATACGGCGGACTGTCCCGTGGCCGCGGCAGAGAACGGGGCGAAGAGGCTCTATGCTATCCAGTATCACCCGGAAGTACTCCACACGGCAGAAGGCACGAAGATGCTGTCCAATTTCGTACACGGCGTGTGCGGATGCGCCGGTGACTGGAGGATGGACTCTTTCGTGGAAGAGTCTATCAGGTCTATCCGTGAAAAAGTAGGGGACGGCAAGGTGCTCTGCGCCCTCTCCGGCGGCGTGGATTCCTCTGTGGCAGCAGTCATGCTCTCCAAGGCAATCGGAAGCCAGCTCACATGCGTGTTCGTAGATCACGGCCTGCTCCGGAAAAATGAAGGCGACGAGGTAGAAGAAGTCTTCGGGCCGGAGGGCAATTATGACCTCAACTTCGTGCGCGTCAATGCACAGCAGAGATTCTACGAAAAGCTTGCCGGCGTGACAGAGCCGGAAGAGAAACGGAAGATTATCGGTGAGGAATTCATCCGCGTGTTTGAGGAGGAGGCGAAGAAAATCGGAGCTGTGGATTTCCTCGTACAGGGGACGATATACCCGGATATAGTAGAAAGCGGCCTCGGCGGAGAATCCGCCGTCATCAAATCCCATCACAACGTGGGAGGCCTGCCAGATTATGTGGATTTTAAGGAGATTATCGAGCCGCTCAGAGATCTTTTCAAGGATGAGGTCCGCAAGGCCGGGCTGGAAATGGGGATACCGGAGTACCTCGTGTTCCGCCAGCCGTTCCCGGGGCCTGGACTTGGTGTCCGCATAGTGGGAGAAGTGACGGCCGAGAAGGTGAAGATGGTCCAGGATGCGGATGCAATCTACCGGGAAGAGATTCAGAACGCCGGACTTGATAAAGGAATCGGTCAGTATTTTGCCGCACTTACAAATATGAGGAGCGTCGGGGTCATGGGCGACGAGAGAACGTATGACTATGCGGTGGCCTTACGGGCGGTGAATACGGTCGACTTCATGACAGCGGAGGCTGCGGAGATACCGTGGAGCGTGCTGCAGAAGGTGACGAGCCGGATTGTGAATGAGGTGGCGCATGTGAACCGGGTGCTGTATGATTGCACTGGGAAGCCGCCGGGGACGATAGAGTTCGAGTAAATTCTATCATCCTTTAGTGTGGTGGAATTTAAAATTTCATTAATAGGACCAGAAGAAAAAATTTGATGAAGTGCAATAGGGATGTTATAATTTTGTTATATGTTTGTAATGTAAATGGAGGTAAAATATGAATTTAACTAATGATATTAAAATAGTTCGCTCCAAAAGTCTGCTCAGTCAAGAGACATTTGCAAAAACGCTGGGAGTTTCATTTACAACTGTCAACAGAAGAGTAGCAAAAAAGCAAATTGTCAAATATAACGAAGAGACTGATAGATGACTTTTGCGAGCAGAATAAGATTGATATTAGTATCAGTCAAAAATTTTTGGAGGATTGATAATGAGCTATAAGACAATAGATTTGTTTTCTGGCGCAGGAGGGCTGCATATCGGCTTTGAAAATGCAGGCTTCGATATAAAGCTATGCATTGATAATGATAATCTTGTTGAGCAAACTCACAAGAGGAACTTTCCTAATATTCCGATAATCAATAGGGACATTAGAGAGATTACTGTAGACGAGATAAAACAATATATCGGCAACGGTACACTTGATGTAGTAATAGGGGGGCCGCCTTGCCAAGGTTTTTCTACGATTGGCAAAAGGGTATCTTCGGATCCGGAAAAAAGGGCAAAACATGATTCCAGGAACGATTTAGTGCTCGTTTATGCGAATCTCATCAAAGACTTTCGTCCAAAGTTTATTGTAATGGAAAATGTCAAAGGGATATTGACATTGAAAAATGGAGAGTATCTGAAGAATGTAATGAAACAGCTTGAAGATGCGGGATATGATGCCAAGTATAAGCTTATTAACATGGCAGATTATGGAGTGCCAGAAATAAGGGAGCGAGTAATCATTATAGGTAATCGCGTGGGGCTTCCAGTGTCATTTCCTGAACCTGATCATTCGGACAATCCTGATGACGATCTTCCAGGGTGGAATAATTGTTGGGATGCCATTAAGGATTTGGAACTACTTGGAGACAAACCAGCTATAAACCATGTTGCGCTAAAGCATACTGCGAAAAATATTGCTAGATATAAACTTATACCAGAAGGTGGCAGATTGCCAGAAGATGATTTGCCTCCGGAATTGTATAGGCGCAACTTTGGCAATACATATAAACGGCTAAGCAGGACGAGACCGGCATTGACTATGGTGCCAGGAAATGATGCATTTCCGATTCATCCGACGTTGCATAGAAGCCTTACTGTTAGAGAAGCTGCCCGAATTCAGACTTTTCCGGATTCGATTATCTTTGAGGGAAACCGAAGACAACAAGGGCATCAAGTAGGAAATGCGGTGCCGCCAATGTTTTCGGAAAAATTGGCCAACTTTATTCTTAGTGAAATACAAAAAGCAAAGGATAGTGGATTATATGAATGCGATTGATTTGTTTTCAGGTGCTGGGGGATTGTCTATCGCCTTAAGGGATAGTGGGTTTAAGATAATAATGGCAAATGAAATCAATCCTCGTTTTGCTGAAACCCACAAGCATAACCTCCCGGATGTGCCTTTAATCGTAAAGGATATAAATGAATTGACCACAAAAGATATAAAAAAGGTTATCGGAGATACTGAGGTTGACCTTGTAGTAGGAGGACCTCCGTGTCAGGGATTTTCGGTTTTTGGCAAGCGTCGCTTTATCAATACACAGGAATATGATCCTCATGAGGACCCAAGAAATTTTCTGGTCTATCAGTACATTAGAATTGTAAAAGAGTTGAAACCTAAATTTTTCTTTATGGAAAATGTGAAGGGATTTACCAACCTTGATAAGGGGCTTTTTGTAGAAGAGGTAAAAAAACAATTCAGGAGTATCGGCTTTGAAAATATATGGTGTGAGATAATCTGTGCCTGTGATTACGGAGTGCCTCAAGAGAGGTACAGAATGTTTATGATTGGAAATCGTTTGGGAATTGATTTTGAGAAGCCGGCCCCAACGCATTTTTCCAAAGAATCTGGATTGAAACCGGAATATATGACAGTAGGTGATGTTATTATGAATCTGGTGGGCAAAGAAAATGAGGTACCCAATCATATTCCACTTGCACATAAAACCATTGTGGCTAGAAGATTTGGATATGTTAAAGAAGGAAGTAAACTCAACGTGAATGATTTACCTCCAGAACTTGCAGTTGCAACGCGAAAAGATTCAAAAACTGGAGTTGTTTCTAATTACAGCCATGTATTTAAGAGACTTGATAGGAAGAAGCCTTCAACTACGATGGTGCCAGGACATAATGCATTTCCTATTCATCCCACACTTAACCGAACATTGACTGCAAGGGAGGCTGCCAGAATTCAAACATTTCCAGATGACCATATCTTTTTTGGAACAAGACAGGAGCAGTGTATTCAGGTGGGAAATGCTGTACCTCCTAAAATGGCTGTGCCATTTATAAAAAAGATAAGAGAGTACATCGAGTCAAGCGAGGAGGAGTAAATATGAGCCATGACACAGAGGCAGCATATGCGTCTTCAGAAGTAGCAGATTTAATAATGAAAAATCAAGGTTTTTATTTTGGGAATATGGGAACTACAGGAACTTGGTCAGTGTTTGCTGGGCGTGAAGGAGGCCGCCAGTGGCCGCTTGCTGACGGTGTGATTAGTGCACAGAATACCACAGTACCCGAAATAAACATTGCGTTTGAATATAAAAGACCAAATGAGGGTGTGCATGGAATTCTCACTGCATTAGGGCAGTCACTTGCCTATCTCGAAAAAGGATACCGTGCTTCAGTAATGGTGGTTCCTGAAAAGTTTTCTTCGCATATGGATCCAGGAGGGCATATTAAACGTGTGATTGATACAACAGTTCCAGATATCCCAATATCGATATATACTTACTCGCAACCTAATTTATCTGCTACAAGACCTTTCTTAGGAAAATTGAAATGCGTTAGGGATGTTTCACTTCCGTCTAGCAGGATAATAGCTAGGACAGGGACAGGAACTAAGATTTCTGGAAGCGTGACTACTCTTTGGGCGCATATGCGAGAAGGAATGAGTCATCCGGATGCGTTCTATAGATACTGTCAGGCCGTAAAAGTAGTTACAGCGAGCTCAGAGGATTTGGCAAATATTGATATACCTCCTGAACTGGTAGCGGCAATCCACCGTATAGATTCAACTGCAGATGAGTTCAAGTATTTGTCGAACACTGTAGGTGATGAAGTGTCAGATAAAGCCTGGCGGTATGTGTGGTTCAATTATTATTTTTGGAACAATTTGATGCCAATATATAAAGCAAGAATGCCATACACTGTTAATGATACATCTACACGTATCAAAAAGAGCGAGACCGAATACCAGAAACTATTCTTTGGCCGAACTGATTCAATCAAGCAAAAGTTAGTTGATGCATTAAATGCTGGCTCAAAAGTTGAAGGTGATGCTTGGGAGGAATATGCCCGAAAAGTACGTAGCGATGCTCATAGTTATCGCGAGGTTATAGATTCAGGATTATATCATATCGGTTTCTTGTCGCCTGATGGGACACTCACGGATTTGGGATATAAATATGTGGATGCATGTGAGAGAATAGATAATGCATACATGGGAATCCCGCTGGAGATATTGAAAGCCTCCGTTCTTCAAAATGGGCAATATGGGGCGATGTTACATTACATTTACAAATTATCGGAGGAAAGATTCAATCAGAATCTTTTTGAATTTGCCACAAAAAATCCGAATGCAGGAGAATATAAGTTTGAGCCTACGGACTATTTGCTATGGCTTGACGATGAATTTACGAAGCTTCATTTATCTAAGAAGTCGTCAATTCGTGCCGGGGGCACAAGGAAGCCGTTTCAAGCAGAAATATCTTTTCTTAAAAAGATGGGTTTTGTAAAATCGTCTGGTTTGACTAGAAGGCTTACTGCTTATAGAGTGGGGCTGGGACTAGAAATTGATTGGCCGCAAGTACAGAATAGTATGATGTATTTCCAGAGCCTGTAACCTGAGATGCCAAGGAGACTTAAGTATGAAGCGAAGCAGATTGTTTACGGGAATTGTGAAAAACAATCTAGACAATCAGTTATAGGGGATATGGATGACTATTTGGTAAAAGTTGATTTTTCCTTGTTTAATTAACGCTTAAATTAGTTACAGATATCGGAGAGATTGAATATACTACACAGAGGTTTTGTTTATAGAAGTGTCAGACCTTCCAAAAAGTAGAATTGCATTTGATATGGTTTTAGATGCCACACTGGTAATGTACAACTAAGATAGTTATCATAATGATGAATCAGAAGTGAAACATCCGTATTTTATGATTCATTGAGAGAGATTTAGAGTGCAAATTATAGGATAAATAGACTTAGACATTTGTGTGTATCTGGTGCACAATAACCAGAAGAGGCCAATATCGAGTTCTCTTGCCCTGATTATTTGCATGGAAAAGATGGATAAGGAAGCGGATGAATTTTTGCCGAAGTATTTCGTGAAGGCAAAGTTACAACCCATGTGGCTGAATTTAGTAAGGCTCGCCAGGAATGTGGTTCTTACAGTTCTTAGATATAGTATTCCTGAGGGTGAGGACATATTTGGTTAGACTTATTTTTGCGATAGTAATACAAAACTTTATAACAGGGATGCAGATAAAGAAGTGATAATCCTCGTCAAATCAAGAAGCATAGTTGTGGATACTATATTTTCTTTAAAAGAATTATTGGTGCATATAGTAATACGATTATACATGGGTGTATACATTAGGCTCTTCATAAAGAGCTTTCGCCTTAAAGTGGCTGTTTGATGAAGATATGTTAAAAATTGAGGATTTTGTGCCGTCAATACTGTTAATTAGTTTTCTTGTTCGTTTGCGCAGACAAAAATTCTACAGTGTACTATTCTGTTTCATTATTATCAAGAGGGACTTTTCCGTTATTTAGGAATAATTTTAAAGCAGCCTTCTGATTGATACTATAGAAACATACTGCCAAAATACTAAGAGGAAGAAGCATGCAGTTACCAACCGCCCCAACATTAAAAACTGAACAATTATCCCGTCTTTTCAGCAAAATGAGTGAATGCTACAAACTCTTCTGGTTCCAAGCGCTGATTAATAAAGTAATGGAAGGAAAAATCATTATCTCCTTTAATGAACTGATTAATGAGATGATAGCTGATGCATGGTATATGGTTTCGGAGTATAAGCTGAACTTAGGGCCGGCTGACACTTTGGAAGCATTGGTACACCATGTGTTCAACACAGGAAGATTAAAATCAAATGAAAAGAAAGGGCACATCATCCAGTTCCTTGATGCAAGTAAAGACAAGAAACTGCTGAAGATGAAGAAAACATTGACCGACAACGTCCCCTACCGGTTGCAGGCGCCATTCATAGAAGGATTCAGCGGCGTAGGCTGGAGGGTATCTGAAAAGGTACTGGCCGAAAAGATAAACCGGGAAAAGCATTTGATTTATTATTATTTAAAAATAGATGGCTTAAATAGTCAGATAGAAATTAAAGAAGAGTGGGCTGAATATATCAAGCGTAATTACCAGATATTGTGTGGGTGGATCCGCTATAACTTGATTACATATCTGCAGAAGCGGAATCCAAGCGTCCCGGGGATAGTAAATAAGCTGGAGCCACCGATGGAACGTCAGATGGAGAAGGTAAAGAAGTATTGGAAGCTGCTTATAGGAATTAGTCCAGTACATGAAATATATTCTGGCCAGCTGCTTACGGCAAAGGATATCTCCATTGACCATTTTGTCCCGTGGTCTTATGTAGCGCACGATGAATTCTGGAACCTGCATCCGACAACGAGAAGTATTAACAGCCAAAAAAGCAATCAGCTGCCGGATTGGGAGAAATATTTCCCATTATTAAGTGAAATAGAATATTATTCTTATCAGAAGATGTGGGAATATGAAAAGGTGCATAATGAATTTGAAAAGTTGCAGAAAGAGCATGTAAATAACATGGAAGTGCGGATGAAGCTGTACCGTAAAGGACTGGACAGGCAGGAATTCACCGGCAATCTGGAAGAAGTTATCCTTCCGGTTTACCAGGCTGCACAGCATATGGGATTTCGCAATTGGGTATGTAAATGAAAAGAACAAGCATTGATTATTATGAGAAGTATGCAGAGACATTCTTTGAAACAACAGTTTTGGCTGATATGCAGATGGTGTATCAGCCCTTTCTTTCCTTGGTAAAACCACAGGGGAGGATTCTTGACCTTGGCTGTGGAAGCGGAAGGGACAGCAACTATTTCATCCGGCGCGGGTATCAGGTAACAGCGCTAGATGGTTCACCGACGCTTGCAAGGCTTGCATCCGATTATATCGGACAAGAAGTAATCTGCAGCAGGATAGAAGAATTGGCGTATGAGCGGGAATACGATGGCATCTGGGCGTGTGCGTCGCTGGTGCATATGGAAAAGAAATACATGCCAGAGATGCTTGGAAAAGTGAAACGAGCGTTGAAGGATGATGGGATTCTATATGTATCATTGAAGTATGGCAGCGGTGAAGGAGTCAAAGACGGACTTTATTTTAACTATTACGATGAAGCCCAATTACGGACAGTTATTGAAGAGCTGAAGGATATGGCAATTATGAAGCTGTTTAAAACAGAGGATGTAAGAAAAGAGCGGAACCAGGAATTCTGGATAAATGCGTTGATAAAACGAAAGACAAAATGCTAAGAATATACGCAATCTTTTATAATTAAGAAAGCTGGAAGATTCCATTACCATGGAATCTTCCAGCTTTCTTTCATTTCCAGGCAATACAACATTCCGTTTCCCTTGCACACTTCCCTCTCTATGGAAATATATAACATAGTAACAAATTTGGTTGACAAATCTCCACTTATAAAATATAATTAATTTAACTTTAATAAATATATGCAGATAAAAATGCATAGAAGCACAAAAACATGCCGAATACGATATCAATACGGTATTTTTTTGCCATAATTATGAAATAAACTTTAATAATTACAAAGTTTGTTTCATAATTAAGAGTCCAGAAAGGGGGATGCCGCAGAAATCCATTACAAAAACAGCCTATTTTGGCATACAACGGTAATTGTATTTAAACAACATTAATTTATTCTAAAAGGAGAAGGGTATGAAGAACATTTATAAGAAAGTAATTGCGGTTTTATTGGTTTTGACAATGATGTTATCTCTCGCTGCCTGCACAAGCGGAGATTCCGGCAGCAGTGGAAGTTCTTCGGGCGGCAGCAAGAAAGATAATAAGAAGGTCGGCATTGCCATGCCGACGAAGGATCTGCAGCGCTGGAGCGAAGACGGCGCCTACATGAAAGAGGCCATGGAAAAGGCGGGCTACACGGTAGATATCCAATATGCCAATAACGATATCGGTGTCCAGGCTTCACAGATTGAGAACATGATTACGGGAGGATGCGGAATCCTCGTTATCGCCTCTATCGACGGCGGAGCCCTTTCGGAAGTGCTGGAGAAGGCCAAAGCCGCCGACATCCCGGTCATCGCATATGACCGGCTTATCATGAATACAGATGCGGTCACGTATTATGCAACCTTTGACAATGAGAAAATCGGAATTATGCAGGGACAGTACATAGCGGATAAGTTAGACCTGGAACATAAGGACGGGCCGTTTAACATAGAGTTGTTCACCGGGCCGACCGATGACAACAATGTGAATTTCTACTTTGGCGGTGCCATGTCCATCTTGCAGAAATACGTAGACGAAGGCAAGCTGTTAATCAAGTCCGGGACAGAAGCATCGCTGGCCGCATGTGCCACACCAAACTGGTCGACAGAAGAGGCGCAGAAGCGGATGGAAAACATCATCACGAAGAGTTATACCGGAGGCGAGAAGCTGGATGCCGTGCTGTCATCCAACGATTCCGTGGCAAATGGCATAACGAACGCTCTGGTTGCCGCAGGCTACACAGCGGAAGATTTTCCGATTATCACCGGACAGGACTGTGAGATTACATCAGTGAGAAACATGATCAAGGGGCTGCAGTCGATGTCTGTCTTTGTGGATACGAGAGAGCTGGCTAATGTGACGGCCGACATGGTGGAAGCCATCATGAAGGGCGAAGAGCCGGAGATTAACAATACGGAAGACTATGATAACGGCACTGGTATCATTCCGACTTATCTCTGTGAGCCACAGGTTGCCGATATCGACAACTACAAAGAAGTGCTCATAGATTCCGGCTATTATACAGAGGACAGGCTTCAATAGCAGATTTACAGACTGACAGGGCGGCTGCGGTATGCAGCAGCTCCTTTAGAAAGGAAGAGATAGTTTGAGCAGAATACTAATGGAGATGAAGGGGATTACCAAAACCTTTCCCGGAGTCAAGGCTCTGGATGATGTAAACCTGCAGGTGGAAGAAGGCGGGATACACGCGCTCGTAGGTGAGAACGGGGCCGGAAAGTCAACCTTGATGAACATTCTAAGTGGGGTGTATCCATATGGAAGCTATGAAGGGAAAATCATCTATGAAGGGGAGCGCTGCGAATTTCAAAAGATCAAGGACAGCGAAAGAAAAGGGATTGTTATTATCCATCAGGAGCTGGCGCTCGTGCCATATATGACGATTGGAGAAAACATGTTTCTGGGTAATGAACGGGGCAGCCGATACAACGTGAACTGGAACGCCACGTTCAGCCAGGCAGAAGAGCTTTTAAAGACCGTCGGCTTGTCCGAGCCGCCGCAGACGCTCGTCAAAGATATCGGGGTCGGCAAGCAGCAGCTCGTGGAGATTGCCAAAGCACTGGCAAAAGACGTCAAGCTTTTGATTTTGGATGAGCCGACGGCTTCTTTGAACGAGTCGGATTCCAGAAAGCTGCTGGATCTGCTGCTGGCGCTGAAGAAGAAGGGGATGACCTCCATCATCATATCCCATAAGCTGAATGAAATTGCCTATGCAGCGGACAAGATTACGGTACTGCGGGACGGCATGACGATAGAGACGCTGGATAATGAGGCCCACGTCATCGATGAAGACCAGATTATCAGGGGAATGGTCGGAAGAGAACTGACAAACCGGTTTCCGGCAAGAGAGAATGTGGCAATCGGCGAGGTGAGCATGGACATCAGAAACTGGACGGTCCACCATCCCCTTGCCCCGGAGAGGAAGGTGGTCGATAACGTAAGCATGTATGTCAGACGCGGCGAGGTAGTCGGCATATCCGGCCTGATGGGAGCGGGGCGTACAGAATTTGCCATGAGTGTATTTGGCAGGAGCTACGGTGTGAATATCAGCGGAGAGATGACGCTTTCCGGCAGGAAAGTGAAACTGAATTCCGTCCAGCAGGCGATAGACAATAAGCTCGCTTATATTACCGAAGACCGTAAAGGCAACGGCCTCATATTAAGCAACCCGATCCGGGTGAACACGACGCTTGCGAAGATGGATAAGGTGAGCCGTTTTGGAGTCATTGACAAGAACAAAGAATATGAAGTGGCTGAGACGTATAAAGAGAAGCTGCGGACGAAGACACCTACCGTGGAACAGAATGTCGGCAACTTAAGCGGAGGCAACCAGCAGAAGGTCCTGCTCGGAAAATGGATGTTCACGGAACCGGATATTATGATTTTGGACGAGCCGACGAGGGGAATCGATGTCGGCGCAAAATATGAGATCTACAGTATTATCAACGCACTGGCTAAAGAGGGGAAGTCTATTGTCATGATATCTTCTGAACTACCGGAAATCCTCGGTATGTGCGATCGGATCTATATCATGAACCAGGGCAGGTTCGTAGGCGAGCTTGGCAGGGAAGAGGCGACGCAGGAAAAAATCATGACACTCATATTGAAGCAGGGCGGGGAGCAGTAAAGGAGGAGAGGATTAAGGTGAATAGTGTAAAAGAGGTACTGAAGAAGAATACAATGTTATTTATTCTGCTCATAGTCGCATTGTTTTTCGGATGGAAAACGAACGGGGTGTTATTCGATTCTCAGAATGTGACAAATCTGATAGCACAGAACGGCCATGTGGTAATCCTGGCGGTCGGCATGCTGATGTGCATATTGACCGGAGGCAATATCGACCTTTCGGTTGGCTCGGTTGTAGCATTCATAGGGGCTGTGGCAGGTAAGCTGATGGTTACATATAAGATGAATTTTGGACTCGTTATCGTCATCTGCCTTGTGCTTGGCATCTTGATAGGCATGTGGCAGGGCTTTTGGATTGCTTATATCAGGATTCCGTCCTTTATCGTAACCCTGGCAGGAATGCTCCTCTGGCGCGGCGTGGCGCTCATTATCCTGGACGGGCTGACGATATCGCCGTTTCCGGATGCATTTAAGATGATATTCAACAGCTATATCGCGAATCCCTTCGGGGGCAGCATCAACGTGACGTGCATGCTGGCTGCTGTGCTGGCGTGTCTGGCCTATCTCTTCGTATTTATTAACAGCCGCAGGAACAGGCAGAAAAAGGGATATGCGGTAGACAGACTGGCCCCCTCTGCCGGGAAGGCGGCTGTCATCTGTCTCGTCATCCTTCTGGCAGCCTACCGTATGGCACAGTTCCAGGGGCTTCCGACCATCCTCGTCATCCTGGCGATAGTCGTCGGCGTCTATACGTATTACACATCCAAGACGGTCGGCGGCCGTTATCTTTATGCAGTCGGCGGCAATGAGAAGGCGGCTAAGATGAGCGGGGTCAATACGAACCGCGTGCTGTTCTTTGCATTTACCAATATGGCATTTTTAAGTGCTGTCGCCGCACTCGTATGTGTGGCCAGATTTAACTCGGCGGCGCCGACAGCGGGCAAGAACTACGAGATGGACGCCATTGCTTCCTGCTACATCGGCGGGGCCTCGGCCTACGGTGGCACGGGAACGGTGATGGGAGCCGTAATCGGCGCCGTATTTATGGGTCTGCTCAATAACGGCATGTCCATCATGGGTGTAGATTCCAACTGGCAGCAGGCAATCAAAGGGCTGGTTCTCCTGGCCGCAGTTGCCTTTGATGTAATATCGAAGAAAAAAAGCAGATAAGGAGTGGCAGATATGGATTTAAAAAACTTATATAAATGGTGCAGCATTCCGGCCAAAGAGCTGGCGGGGAGAGAGGACTTGAAAGTTCCCCTGCGTATAGTGAAGGATTCCGATGAACTGGGAACGGTGATGGCCCGCGATTTGGTGGACGAGATAAAGAAAGCGAACGAAGAGAAGCGCATCTTCCGGCTCATCGTACCGTGCGGACCGAAAGAATGGTATGCGCCGTTTACCGATATGGTGAATGAAGCACATGTTTCGCTGCGGAATATGGTCTGCTACCACATGGATGAGAACCTGGACTGGGAAGGGAAACTGCTGCCGAAAGAGGACCCCAATAATTTCCGTACTTTCATGGAACGGTATTTCTATGGCGGCATAGAAGAGGAGCTGCAAGTTCTGCCGGAAAACCGGCATTATCTGACCCCGTATAATATGCAGGAGATGTCCCGGATGATTTCTGAGGTGGAGATCGATTACACGCTGGGAGGATGGGGCCAGGACGGACACATCGCGTTCAACCAGGCGAACCGCAATCCATATGTAGAAGTGTCGTTAGACGATGTGCGTAATTCCACCGCAAGGATACAGAACAACAATAACGATACGATACTTGCGCTGTCCCAGAGGGGATTGGGAGGGGCCTGGCAGTTCATGCCGCCTATGTCTATTACATTAGGGGTCAAAGAGTGTATGAAGGCTAAGAAAATAAGAGTCTATTCCGCCACAGGAGCGTGGAAGCAGACTGCCCTGCGGGTTGCACTGTTCTCGGAGCCGACCGTGGAATATCCGATGACGCTCCTGCAGGAACATCCAGACGCCTTGATTACAGCGACGAAAGAGACGGCCTCCCATCCCATCAGTGAACACCCGGAGTGGGAGTTCAGAGCCGTAAACAGTAAATAAGGGTAAAGGTGGGAGATATATGAAGTTTGACAAGATTATAGCGACCGGAGGCATCGGCACCGGCATGCTGTTCCTGAGCAGCCAGCAGAAACCTCTTGGACGGAGCGAGTCACGTTCCGTAACATTGAGCCCTGCAAAAGATTATTGCAAACAACAGATTGTCCTGTATTATACAGCGTCCCTGCTGAAGGACAAGATACCGGTGTACCCCGTCGGATATGTCGGGGCCGATGGCAGCGGCAGCGCGATAATTGAGGAAATGCGTCTGCAGGGCATGGATGTAACATACATATCCCAAAGCCCGGAGTATCCGACGACCATCAGCATCTGCCTGCAGTATCCGGACAGAGAGACATGCAACTTTACAGCCGGCAACAGCGCTTCGGGCCTCGTCACGCCGGAATATGTTAAAAACGCCATGATGCAGATTGGCGTAGATGAAAGGACAATCGTCTGTGCGATTCCGGAAGTACCGGTTGCTTCCCGGGCAGAGATGGTAAGAGCCGGAAAGATGAAGGGGGCCCTTACCGTCTTGTCGGTACCTGTTTCAGAGGCAGAGGAGTTTGAAGAGCTATCCATATACAGGTATGTGGACATCCTTGCCGTCAACTTGGAAGAGGCACAGGCAGTCGCCCATAGCAGCGAGACGGGGGAGATACTGCTCAGGCAGCTGGCAGATAAGTTGGGAAATTGGAACCCTTGTCTGTCAATCCTGATGACATGCGGCAGAGATGGGGCATATACTTACGCCAGCCAATCGGTGGAAAGGATTCCCCCATTACTTGGCAACGCTATAAATACGACCGGTGCCGGAGATGCATTTCTGGGCGGCGCCCTTGCCGGTATTGCCCGGGGCATGGAACTCCGGAAGGAACGAAACGACCTCGTGTTCGGAGAAACGACACTCAGAAGCGCGCCGGAGCTTGGAACGATCTGCGCCGGGATGGCAGTGGAATGTGAGGACAGCATCGCATTCCATGTGAGCCCTATGACGATTCAAGGTCTGATCTGCAAAAATGGATGGACTGCAGAAAATCATTTTATCTAAATAGCAAAATAACATTTGGGAAGAGGGGAAGATATATGGCACATATAAAAGTCCGGCCGTTTGGCAGGCTGTCTGGCGGACAGGATGCGTTTCTCTACACGCTCAAAAATAAAAACGATGTGACGGTCAGCATCACAGACTTTGGGGCTGCCTTGCAGGCGGTCCGGCTGCCCCAGAATGACGGGCGGCCGAGGGATGTAGTGCTTGGATTTGACAGCGCCGGCGGATATGAGCGTACAGGCCTCTACCTGGGGGCGACGATTGGCCGGTATGCGGGACAGATACGAGGCGGGAGCTTCTGGCTGGACGGAAGGCAGTATCGTTTGTTTAAAAACGACCATGAAAATACCCTCCACGGGGGAAAACGCGGCTTTGACAAGCACCTTTTTGCGGCCGGCCTTGATGAGGATAACAATAAAGTAACATTTCATGCATTGATAGAAGACGGAGAGGAAGGCTTTCCGGGGAATCTGGAAGTAGAATCGAGCTATGAGCTGACGGACAATGATGAGGTCATAATGATACACCGTGCGCTCAGTGACAAGGACACGGTGCTGAACATGACGAACCACAGCTATTACAATCTTGACGGGCATGACAGCGGCAGCATAGAAAATCACAGGCTGAAAATCTACAGCAGCCAGTTCCTTGAATTGTCAGAGGACTGCTGCCCCAATGGCAATGTGCTGGATGTGTCCGGGACACCGATGGATTTTCTCACCATGACAAGAATTGGTGAACGAATCGGACAGCCGTATAAGCAGCTCGATATCAGTGAAGGGTATGACCACAACTGGAATATCGGCGGGCCTGCGGGCACGGTAAGGAAAGTTGCAGAGCTGGAAAGCAGCAGCAATGATGTACGGATGGAGCTGTATTCCGACCTTCCGGGCCTCCAGTTTTACAGCGGCAACTATCTGAACGGCGGTGAAACAGGTAAAGGCGGATGCCGCTATGGCTTCCGGGGAGGGTTGTGCCTGGAGCCCCAGTACTATCCCGCGGCTCCAAACTACAGACAGTTCCCGCCGGCCGTGCTCAGGAGAAATGAGACTTATGAACATACGATCAGGCTGAAGTTCTCCTACACCGGAGGGTAAACTGGGAATTGTTGTAAATCAGGCCGCACCATGGTATAATTGGCGTTAAACAGGAGGGTATGAGATGAAAAAAGGAGGCAAACCTGAAGATCTTGGCGAGGCGAACAGAATGCTGATTCTGAACTACCTTCGCTTGAATGGAAGTATGTCCAAAGCCGATCTGGCCAGAAGGCTTGGAATGAGCTTTCCGGCGATTTCAGCAAATGTGAAGATATTAATTGAACAAGGTCATGTCAGGGAATCCGGAGAAGGCGACAACTCACTGGGACGAAAGTCCATGCTTCTGTCATTTAATGAGGAGATGGGATTTGTCATCGGCGTCGACATCGGCAGGTTTTGGATCCGGGCTATGGTTGCCGACCTGATGGGAAAGGTATTGGGCTATGTGAAAGCTCCCGCCGTCTCTGGCGGGGATGCACAAGAGCTGCATGATGCAGTCGTTGACGTTGTCAGGCAGGCGCTCGCAGAAGGCGGAAAGACGGAAAAGGATATCCTCTGTATCGGAATCGGTCTGCCGGGGGTAATCAGAGGCGACACGATACTGCTTGCTCCGTATTTCCCGGATATAGATTTGAAACAGTTTAAAAAGAGGATTAAAGAAGAATTTGAAACTGAGCTGATACTTGAAAACAGTGTCAATATGGGTGCCATAGGAGAACAGGCGGAGGGCGCCGGGAAAGGGTATGGCAACTTTATCGTCATCAACTATGGGGTCGGGGTCGGCTCGGCACTCGTCCTGAACGGCAGGATATATTCCGGCAGCCATAACGCCGCGGGAGAAATCGGATACATGGTGGCAGAGCCTATGAAGCTCAGGGATTCGTTCGAAGAAGTAGGCGTGCTGGAAAGTATTATCTCTAAAGAGAAGATAGAGAAGTTTATCTCACATGATAACTTCCAGCAGGAAGTGGAACTGCTCGTGGAAAGATACCGGGCAGATGATTTGTATGTCCGTTCGGTTCTGGATGAAATATCAATCAATATCGGGGTGACATTGATTAATTTATGCGCTGCATTAGATCTGGAGGCGGTCATCATCTCCGGCGGCCTGGGAACAGCATTCGGCAACGTGTTCATCGACACGTGGCGTTCCATGCTAGGCAACCATATCCCGTTTCCGCCGAAGATTGTCCTCTCAGAGCTGGATAACAAAGAAGGCGTTCTGGGAGCGATACATAAGAGTATCGAACACTTATTTACTGCTGAAAGCATTATCTAGACAGGAGGACTGCTATCCTTAAAGTGCAGCTCGAATTCAGGCAGTCCGCTGGAATAAGGAGCGATATCATACTGCTGAAAGTATAGGACGATTCCGTCGGCATTCATATAAAAGTTGTCCTTATGAAAGTTCTGCCGTATGAGTTCGGGATAATTGTCAAAATAGGTCGAAGGGGCAGCCTTAAGCCTCTGGGCAGTCTGTTCCTCTATACAAGCCTTTATGCGGTCTGGATAATCACGGTTCTCGGGATAGAAATCGGACAGCTCGATTCGGCGGCCTGAACTGAAGTCCCACGTGTCGGATGTCCGTTCGGTGGCGCCATGGGCTCCTCCCATGTACGTATACTGCTCGGTATAGAGGCTTGTGATGCAGCGCTCGTTATAAGTGACCGTGTACACTTCCTCCAGCTCATAGCTGTGAAACGGAGGATTGTTCTTCTGTATATAGCGGGCGCTTTCTACCGCTTCATCATACAGCACGGTGCGGCAGTATTGTTCCAGCTTTTCTGCTTTGGCGGCATAATACGCATTGATGCCGCGGGCAGCAGAGGTGCTGCACGTAGTGAGGAAGAACGGGTAGTCTATCTTGTAGGTAAAGACGGCAATGTCATTGTAGAACAGGATGTCTTTCAGTGTATTGTTACGGATTTTCTGCATAGGACCCTCCAACCATATATGAGGCAGGCCAACAATATCCCGCCCCGGTTTCATATCATATATAATATATTGCCTGGTGGCTTGTTGTATGAATATTTCAGATGCTGTCCGGGCCGTACCGTGTATATCACAGCTTCGCATCTGTACCCACCGTCCATATACCTTGCAGCTTGTGTTTTTCCTGATTATTCTTTATAATAAAAAGATATTGACAAGGGAGCAGACAGTATGAGAAAAGTAGTCATCATTATTAACGGAAATGGCGGGGTAGGTAAGGACACGCTGTGCGATCTGGCGGCTGAGGCCTTTAAAGTCACGAATATATCTTCTATCACCCCGATTAAGGACATAGCGGCTGAATACGGCTGGAAAGGGGAAAAGGACGCCAGGTCCAGAAAGTTCCTGGCAGACCTGAAGAAAGTATTTACGGAATACAATGACCTTCCTACAAGATACCTCGTGGAGGAATACCGAAAGTTTCTGGACAGCGAATCTCAGATTCTTTTCGTCCATATAAGAGAGGGCGAAGAGATAGACAAGTTTAAGAGCAAGGTGGAGACGCCATGTGCCACGCTCCTTGTCTGCAGAAGCCATATGGAGCATGCAAGATGGGGCAATGAAGCAGATGATAATGTGGCTGGCTATGCCTATGATTTTCAATATGACAATGACAAGCCGCTGCCGGAGGCAGGCCCTGACTTTGTCAGGTTCCTGCAGGAGCTCATAGAAGCTGTCTGGAAATAGAAAGTTTTATAGATGACGAGGGAATCAAGATGATAGTATTTGCCGTTTGCGATGACGAACCTTTTATGCTGGATGATGTTGTGTCCAGGCTTTCAAAATATGCAGAAGAAAGGCATATAGAGCATAAAATACTACGTTTCGATAGTGGTAAGGCGCTTCTGGAGAGCAAACTAGCATATGATATCTTATTTCTTGACATTCAGATGGAGCAGCCAGATGGTATGAAGACTGCAAAGTATTTACGGCAGAGGGGATTCCAGGGGCTGCTCATTTTTATTACCATTCTAAAAGATAACGTATTTGATTCGTTTGAGGCAGAACCATATGATTATCTTCTTAAGCCGCTGGACGAAGTCCGCTTTCGCCGCACATTAGATAGAGCAAGGAATACTCTGCTGCAGGAGGACGTACACACGCTAACGATTCGAAAAGGGAATACCTGTCAAGTGATTCCTTTTTCCCAGCTTATATATTGTGAAGTATTAGGTCGGAAGATATATCTGCATCAGCAAGGTGGCGGGACGATAGACTTTTACGAGAAGTTTGATAATTTAGAAAAACAGATGGACAGCCGTTTTTTCAGGTGTCACAGAAGCTATCTCGTCAATCTGGATTATGTACGCGGGTGTCGTGACGGACGGGTTCAATTGTCGGAGGGTGGTGATATACCTGTTTCACGTCTGCGGGAACAGGGACTTGCACAGGCTCTTTTGCTACATATGAAAGAAAGGCGGCAATACCGTGGATTGGTTTGAATTTTTCATATACAACGTAATATATATATGCGGAATCGGCATCTTGCAGCTTTTTTTCGTCTGTCGTGCTACAGGTGTCCGCATAAAGATATGGCAGTCTGCAATTTACCTTTCTTTTTTTTATGGCGTCTGCTGCATAAGCGCAATGCTGCCGTTTCATGACATGGGTTATCTGCTCAACATATTGCTTATGTACCTGGTGAATCGTTCTGTGCTGAAAAGCAGCCGTTCTGTATCCGGCGTATGGGCAGTTCTGGCGGCATACGTATCGCAAGTTTCGTTTGGCATTATGAATCCGATGTTATCTTTGGTCTTACCCCTTATGCTTGATCATTCCTTTTGGTTCTATGCAGTTATCATATTATCAATACTTCTGCCTCTCGCATTATGCTATGGCTGTTACCGGCTTATTTATCAGTGCTTTCTGCCACGGCAGAGTCAGAGTGAACACTGTATCTGGCTGCTTCTGCCACCGGGTATATTTCTCTTTGCAGTAGAGATGTATCTTCTATCCGCCAATTATGGAAACACCGTGACCATACCCGCACTGCCCGAATTGGACAGGCACCTTACTATGCTGATATTACAACTACTTGGAATCATGGTGATGTTCAGCTCCCTCTATGCTTACCGACGTGTCTATGATGGGTTTCAGACAGAATCCGCGCTGGCTTCGCTGATGCAGGAAACCCGTGCGCAAAAGTCCTATGTTGTGGAGGCACAGGCGCGATACGAAAACACAAGGGCATTCCGGCATGACGTTAAAAATCATCTGACGGTATTGGATGGTTTTTTGAAGGCTGGAAACATCGGGCAGGCACAGACATATTTACAAAAACTAGATGCGGCAACAGGTGAATTATCGTTTCCTTTTACGACCGGCAATCCAGTGGTGGATATTCTGCTGGAGAATAAATTGGCGTTATGCAAGGCGAATACAATCAAGCTCGACGTCTCTCTTGCGCTTCCATCCACCTGTGTGGTCACGGATTTGGACTGGTGCGTCATCTTTGCAAATGCACTTGATAATGCCATACAAGCGTGTAAGAAGGCAGATGCACCGGGCATGATACATATTGCCGGCGAGCGGCAAGGTGATTTTTATATGATGGAATTTGAAAATACTTGCCGAAAAGAGCGGCTGCCTGTGCCTGGCTTCGGAATCGGATTGAGCAATATAAAGACAGTCTCCGAAAAATATGGAGGATTTATGACGGTGGAAAGAAAAGAAGGAAAGTTTGTATTAAGTATCTTGTTAAACATCTCAATACGACCAGAAGACATTTCATTACATAATGATTGAAATTGTTGTCGATACCTCTACAATGAACTCATGGGCAAAAGAAGTGCAAAGGAGGATATTGACATGATAACTGATGTAACGCCAACTGCTTATACAAATTATACAAAGGGAAAAGAAATGCCTGCTCCTAAGCGGCAAGAGAAGACGCAGGAGGCAGCGCAGGCGGAACCGGTGGAGACAGGAGCTGAACTTACACCGGGAACTGATACGCCGTCTCCAAGATTCGATGAATACATACATGAGGAAGAAGGCATGCCAAAAGAGGAAAAGGACTCTCTGCCTGATGTAAAATCAGAGATGGTATGTACGGTAAATACAGATAAGGTAGACGCTGAAATCAAAAGCTTAAAAGAGAAGAAAGCACAAATTGAGCAGCAGATAATTAAGGCGGAAGATAATACAGAGCGTCAGTATAAACTGGAAAGACAATTACAACAAATAGAAAACGAACTCAGAGCAAAGGATAATGATTCCTACAGACGGCAGCATGCGGAATATAAATAGTCTTGAAGCGTCTGTGAATCTGTTTGGCGGCGGCCTTGGTAATAGCAAGGCCGCCGCTTTTCGTTTACAGATAGATTCATGCGCGGCTGGAGAATTTGGCAGCCAATACGAAATAACAGCGGCGGCAGCCCAATAAACAAAGAGCCAATCTTGACAGGGGACCGGAAAGAGATTAGCATTAAAGTAGCAGAGATAAAAACACAGTCTGGTTGGTAGTCCAGGCATATCCGGCAGGATATCAGTAACCTTCCTCCTTAGGTCGTCCATTCTTTGTCTGTGAAAATATATTAAGGAGGAATCATCATGGACAGAGTATCGGTATCAGTATGTGTGTATTTCGAGGATCCATTCTGGGTCGGGGTGGTGGAGAGAACCACAGAGGAAGGGCTGTCGGCCAGCAAGGTTACATTCGGGCCGGAGCCGAAGTCCTACGAGGTATATGGATTCTTACTTGAGAATTACTACAGGCTGCGATTCAGTCCGGCTGTGGAGACGGCTGTCAAGGAGCTGCATGTGAACCCGAAGCGGATGCAGCGCAAGGTGCGTAAGCAGATGGAAGACTGGGGGACGGGGACCAAATCCCAACAGGCATTACAGCTGCAGCATGAGCAGATGAAAACAGAGCGGAGGGGATCGGTTAAAGAGCACAGAGAAGTCGAAAAACTGCGTAAGTTTGAGTTGAAGCAGCAGAAGAAGAAGGAAAAGCACCGGGGCAGATAATGCCCCGGCGCTGCCTGCATAAAGAGGAAAGGAGGCTATATGATGTTAATGCATAGGAACAATGGTTGGGTGCGGAGGACATCTCCGTTTTAAAGGAGAATGACATGATAACAGAGAAATTCAGAATAGATGGCATCCCTGCGATTCTGTGGGGAAAAGAAAGCAGCAAGTGGATGATAGCGGCGCATGGAAGCCATTCGTCCAAAATCGATGACTGCATATGGATACTGGCAGAGGAAGCGCAGACCTTGGGGTATCAGGTGTTAAGCTTTGATTTCCCCCGGCATGGCGAGCGCGTATATGAGACAAGACATTGCATGGTGCAGCAGTGCGTGCGGGAACTGGCAAAGGTTATGGAGCATGCAAGGAAGAGGGCGGACCATATAAGCGTCTTCGGATGCAGCATGGGCGCTTACTTCAGCCTTCTGGCTTACGGGCAGGAGAAGATAGAATGTGCACTGTTCTTATCACCGGTGACGGATATGGAACGTGTGATTCAGAACACGATGAGACAGTTTCAAGTGTCTGAGGAACGGCTACGGGAAGAGAAGGTAATAGAGACGCCCTTCGAACCGCTTATCTGGGACTATTACTGTAATATTAAAGAACATCCCGTCCTGTCGTGGAACCATCCAACGTCTATCCTGTACGGGGAACATGACAATATCTGCGAATATGAATACGTAAGCGCATTTGCCAAGAAGAATCATTGCCATCTGGAAGTACAGCCGGGAGGAGAGCACTGGTTCCACACGAAGGAAGAGCTGGCGTATTATAGAGACTGGCTGAGACTCAGGTTGTAAGTTCTGCCATATGAAGGCGGATATGAAGGTTGGTGATAATAATGACGGATGTTATGACGAAGGAGCAGCGGAGCAAGACGATGAGCCGTATCCACAGGCAAGACACCAGTATCGAAGTGAAGCTCAGAAAAGCGCTGTGGAACAAGGGATATAGATACCGGAAGAACTATAAAGAGCTGCCAGGTTCTCCTGATATCGTCCTCACGAAATATCATATCTGCATCTTCTGTGACAGCGAGTTCTTTCACGGAAAGGACTGGCTCGTCCTTCGGCCGAAGCTTGAGAGGGGGAATAATCCTGGCTACTGGGTCAGGAAAATATCCAGAAATATAGAACGAGACGATGAGGTGGACAAAAAGCTGCTGTTCATGGGTTGGACGGTGATACATTTCTGGGGAAAAGATATTCTTAAGAATACGGAAGCGTGTATAAGAGTAATTGAGGAAACTATATTTGAAGACCGTTTACAAGAGGTTGAACTGGATGAAATGTGAGAAAGGGATAAGATATGCTGCCATATGATAAGACGGATCCGGCTTCTATCGAGGCCTACGCTAAGGGGCTGGCAGGCAAGACGTTCGGCCAGGTACTGGAGGAAAGCCGGTATCTGGACTTTGCCGTGAAGGACAGCAAGATTGATTACAGCAATCCGAACCAGAAGGGAAAGCTGGGTAACCTGTTGGAGGAGAAATACTTCGGTTATAAGGCGAACAGTGACCAGGAAGCCGACTTCCCGGAGGCGGGAGTCGAGCTGAAAGTTACCTGTTATGATGTGCTGAAGAACGGCAGCATATCTGCAGGAGAGCGCCTTGTCCTGACGATGATTTCCTACGAGGGCCCTGTGGAGAAAGATTTTTATCAGTCTCATGTGTGGGAGAAGTGCCGCAGGATCCTGCTCGTATATTACGAGAGAGATAAGAAGCTGGCGTACAATACGCTGTATAAGATTACATTTGCAAATATGGTATCACCGGCCCGGCAGGATATGCCGATTATCGTGCAGGACTATGACAGGATTATTCAGAAGATGGAAGCGGGAAAAGCCGATGAGCTCAGCGAGAGCGATACGCTCTATCTCGGGGCTTGTACGAAAGGTGCGACGGCGGCTTCCAGCATGCGCCCCCAGTTCTATCCGCCATATACGCCCGCAAGAAAAAGGGCATTCTGCTTCAAGAGGCAGTACATGGATTATATACTGCACACGTATATCATGCCGGGAAGGACCACATATGAACCACTGATTCGTGATGCAGAGGAACTGGCAGGGAGAACTTTTGAAGAAGTCATCACGTCCCGCATTGCATGTCATTATGGAGCAAGTGACAAAGAGCTGTGCGGCCTGTACGGCAGAGAATACAACAATAATAAGGCGCAGTGGTATGATCTGGCGTACCGGATGCTTGGCATCAGAGGTAATCACGCAGAAGAATTCCAGAAAGCCAACATCGCGGTCAAGGTGATACGCCTGGAAGAAAACAATACGATGAAAGAGAGCATGTCTTTTCCTCCTTTTAAATTTAAGGAGCTGGCCGAACAGACGTGGGAAGATTCAGACATATTCAGGTATTTTGACGAGACGCGGTTTTTCTTTGTCATCTTTAAAAAGGCAGGAGATGTATACTATCTGCATAAGTGCCAGTTCTGGAATATGCCGTACCATGATTTGAACGAAACGGTCAGAGACGGGTGGGAAAGGGTAAAAGAAAGAATTATGAACGGTGTGAGCTTTCATATATCACCTACGAAAACAGGACATATCATCCACAATAACCTTCCCGCCAAGAAGGACAACCGAATAATCCATGTCAGGCCCCATGCGGCGAAAAGCGCATATAAGCTGAACGGATTTGCCTCAGGCAATATCGAGAGGGATGCGGATGAGCTTCCAAGCGGCGAGTGTATGACAAGGCAGAGCTTTTGGATCAATAACAGCTATCTGCTGGAGCAGCTGGAAATCTAGCCGTGTAAGCTTAAGGTCATCCGGCGGTGTACGGCGAAGCGGTCCGGCCCATATGGGCCGGACCGCTTCGCCTGCGTTTAATGTATGTTATCTTCATGGTATGATATTGAGGTCAAAAGGTATTTGCCCCCTTGATACCTACGGATTACTCCGCATTTTCATGCTTGCATGAAACGCCTGACCTTTTGACCCTGGTATCATGGTATATTCTTAGAATTTCTGGTGCCATATCGGTGACAAGTTCGGTGACAAGTGCATTTCCCATCAGGAAGTAGCGCTGCCGGTTGCTTAAGGTCGTCTCTACCGTACTGCCATCCTCAAGCATCTGTATACCATGCTTCGTCCAGTCGTCAGGGAAGGTCTGGATCCGTTCTGCTTCAAGGGGGAGCAGGATCCGTTTCTGTCCCGTGGCCGGATCCAGTACGACGTGGGAGGAGCGGTTCACGCTACCTTCGCTTGTCAGCATCGTCCTGGCAGGAACAGCCTCGTTATCAGGATACGGGCAGGTACCCTCAGAAAAGATATAGGTAAATCCTTCCTTTGTCGTCCGTTCCTTTTTCTTGGACTGCTTTGCTTCGATCCACGGAGCTTCGTTTTTGATATTATAACTGTCGTCCGGTGCAGGTACGAGTATAGACCCGAGGATGCGGTCATTATCGGCTTTCACCGCAGCCGCCTTTTTCGTCGTGATGATTCCATCTGCCATATGGCCGGCCGTTTCAAACGTGAAAGCAAAAGATTCGCTGATTTGTGAGATGTCAAGATCTCTTACCGTAGCCTGCTTACACGTCTTTTCCTCATAGGTGCAGGGGAAAATGCCGCCAAAAAAATCAGGATTTCCCCCGGCATACCGTAAATGATTCTTATACGCGAAGATAAACGTACGGCGCCTCTTCTGCGGCTTTCCATATTCAGCGGCATTGATGACACGCCATTGGACATCATAGTCCAATTCATCGAAGCATTTCAGGATGACACCGAAGTCGCGCCCTCTCTGCGAGGCAGGTGATTTCAGCAGCCGGTCTACATTTTCGAGCAGGACATAGGAAGGCGATTTTGCCTCCAGAGTCGACCGGATATCCCACCAGAGGATTCCCTTTGTACCCTCTATGCCCTTTGAAGATTTCGGGCCTGCCACGGAATAGTTCTGGCAGGGGAATCCCCCTACAAGCAGGTCGAAGTCCGGCAGCTTGTCCTTGGGGACCTGATGTATATCAAGGTTGGTGTACGGACGCAGGTCTTCGGCGATGGTATCTAACGGGTAGTGCTTTATATAGCACTCATATGCAAATTGGCTTTTATAAGAAGGCTCCCACTGGTTGAAGAACACGGTTTCAAACTCATCGGAATAACGCTCCAGTCCATACCGGAAACCGCCGACACCTGCGAATAGTTCGCATACTTTCATATAAACAATCCTTTCTGTTCAGAATCTATTATATTATAAAGTAGGTGGAGAAATAAAACAAGCGGCAAATCAAGCTGTATAAAATTGGAGGGTTGCATGTCGGACAAAGCATATTTATAATCATGACATACAGATGTCGTGATTCACGTGCTATTCTGTTACCACAGACAAGTTAAAGGGGGGATTGAAGATGGCTTCAAGCAAAGAATTTGTAGCGTATATCGCGGACCAGCTTGCAGGCGCGGGAGAGATTACTTACCGGAAGATGTTCGGGGAGTATGGCATGTACTGTGACGGGAAGATATTTGCACTGATCTGTGACGACCAGTTCTTCGTCAAGATTACAGAAGCAGGGAGGAATATCTGGCCGGAGCTGGAGGAAGTGCCGCCTTACGAGGGAGCAAAACCATATTTTCTCGTAGAAGACATTGATGACAGCGAGCGCCTGTGCATATTGGCGGCAGAGACGTATAAGGAACTGCCGGAACCAAAGCCGAAAAAGAAAAAGGCAGAGAGGAAGAAGAATGGATAAAGAGAAGGTAACGAAGCTGGATTACAAAAAAGAATATAAGGATCTGTATCTTCCAAAGACAAAACCTATGGTTATCGATGTGCCAGAGATGGTTTTCATACAGGTAGAAGGGGAAGGGGATCCGAACACGGCCCAAAGCTATAAGAATGCGATGGAGGTGTTATACGGTCTTTCCTTTGGCATCAAGATGAGCAAGATGAGCGGCAGCCAGCCAAAGGGATATTTTGAATATGTCGTGCCGCCGCTGGAAGGCCTCTGGTGGATGGATGGGGATAGGTATCTGGGAACTATGGGACTGGCCGGACAAAAGGACAAGTTTCGATGGATATCTATGATCCGGCAGCCTGAATTTGTTACGCCGGACGTATTTGAATGGGCAAAAGAGAGCCTGAGGAAGAAGCATCCCGACATAGACCTTTCATCGACGAGGCTTGTAACATATACGGAAGGCCTCTGCTGCCAGGTCATGCACATCGGCCCATACGACGATGAACCGGCTACGATAGAGAAGTTAGGAAAGTTCATCGAGGAAAGCGGATATATATGCGACATAGGGGAAGAACGCCGCCATCATGAGATCTATCTCGGTGACCCGAGGCGGACGAAGCCGGAACGCCTGCGGACCGTAATCCGCCACCCGGTAAAAAGGCGTGACACCGAATCGTCCAGTTATAAATGATATCCTGAAAAATAGACAGTAAAATATGCCCACATCTGGTAGTTTTGTGATAGAATGTGTATAGAGTTTTGCATTGATATAATAAAATATAGTTTTTAAGGGCAGATGTGGAGCAGGATTATGAAGAAAATAGTTAAATTGGGGTTTCCGCTTATTGTAGCAGTCATTCTCATCATGAGTTTTTTATCTGCGAGATCGATGTCGGATATTGAAAATTACGGCAGGCTGATCAACTATGTCGGAATCGTGCGGGGGGCATCCCAGCGGGTGATAAAGCTGGAGACGAACGATATGCCGGACGATAATCTCATCAATTATGTGAGCAGTATCATGGATGAGCTTTTGACCGGAGAAGGCGAATATGGACTTGAGAGGACCGGCTATGGAGCGTTTAATGATAATCTGGAAAAGCTCGGGGAAAGATGGGAACAGATTAAGACGGAAATAGCCGAAGTGAGAAGCGGGCATGACAAAGAAAAGCTTCTTGCTTCAAGCGAGGAATTGTTTGATATAGCAAACGATACAGTATTTTCCATAGAAAAGTATTCGGGAATGCGTTCGGCATCGCTGGCCAGACAGCTCATCGTTATGGGTATTTTCTGCTTTCTGATCAGCATAGTCATCATAGGATATTACGTGCGGGAATATTTCAGGCTACGTAAAAAGACAGAGACGCTGGCAGATATGGCGGGACGTGACAAGCTTACAGGTGCGTTGACAACGGAGCGCTTCTATACAGATGCCCAGAAGATGCTTGACAGCACAGATGCCCGGGCAGCCATTCTATATATTGATTTTGAAAATTTCAAATACATCAACGATGTGTTTGGATATGAGGTGGGGGACGCTATCCTCCAGAAGTATGCGGAAGTGATGACTGCATCGCTCGGAAAAGGAGAGCTTTTAGCCCGGGTGATGGCGGACCGTTTTGTCTTGCTGCGTTTTTATGAAGACAAAGAGCTCATGTTGGAAGAACAGAAGGAGCTGGACCGCCGCTTTATGAATCTGGATGTCCTGCCGGACAAGCATTCGATAACGATTGCATGTGGTTTCTGCTGCAGGGAAGACGTCATAGAACAGTTAGACATAAACGGGCTGATCAATCGGGCCAACTATGCGCAGAAGACGATAAAGAACAAGCCGGATGTACATTATGCCTTTTATGATGACAGCATCAGGCAGAAGATGTTCCGGGAGATATATCTGACGGACCGTCTGCAGAAAGGTCTTGACACAGGGGAGTTCCGTGTCTATCTGCAGCCGAAGGTCTCCCCATTTGAGGGGAGGATAGAAGGAGCGGAAGCGCTCATACGGTGGATAACGGCTGACGGCGAGTTCATTACGCCGGGAGAATTTATCACGCTGTTTGAAAAGAACCACAGCATAAGAAAGCTGGACCAGTATGTATTCGAGTCAGTGTGCCGGCTGATGCATGAGCGGTATGAAAAAGGACGGGCGGTCGTTCCGGTGTCGGTCAATGTATCAAAGCTTACGTTCTACACCGCGGACTTTATCGATGCATATAAAGAGATAAAAGAGCGCTATGGCATTCCTGACAACATGCTGGAGATTGAATTTACAGAGACGGTGGCATGTGAGAACGAAAAGTATATGACCCAGATAGTAAAAGATCTGCATGAAAATGGATTCCTCTGTTCTATGGACGACTTTGGAACAGGGTATTCATCCCTTGGAATGCTGAAGAACCTCGATATTGATACATTGAAACTGGATGCACTGTTCTTTAGAGAAAGCAAGGATTTAAAAAAGGAACAGATTATAGTGAAAGAAGTGCTGCATATGATATACCAGCTGAATATCAAGGCGGTAGCGGAAGGGATTGAAACGGAGAGCCAGGTTGCCTTTCTGAAAGAGTGTGGCTGCGACTATATACAAGGCTATTACTATTATAAACCTATGCCGGCGGAAGAGTTTGGTGCAGAACTGGACAGGCAGTCGGTACAGGCAGTTTAGCATTTTGCACATACATATTGAAGGATAGTTGAAAAAATGCCCCCTTCAGTTGAACACACGTCCATTGCGGATGTGCCGGCCTTTGCTGTAATATGAAGATAGCAGGCAGAACGGTGGAGGTGGATGCATGAAAGAACAATTAGGAAAAACGATACAACATTTAAGAAAAGTACATTGCTATACGCAGGAACAGATGGCAGATGCCGTGGGAGTGTCTGTCGCGGCGGTATCGAAATGGGAAAATGGTGTGAGCTGTCCCGATGTCATGCTGCTTCCGGTGCTCGCAAGATATCTGGACACAGACATAAACTCGCTGCTGTCTTTCCATAAAAACCTATCGGAGGCAGAAGCGGCTTCACTAATCAATGAGGTGTCTGACATATTCTTTGGCAGCGGGTTTGAAGCCGCCTATGCGTTTCTGATGGAGAAGATCAGGGAGTATCCCGGCAGCGGCAGGCTGGTGCTGAACGGCGCTATGGTGTTGAATGGAGCACTCGTCATGAACGGGGATCTGGAAGAGGCGGAACGGTATGAAGAGCAGATAGAACAGTTGTATGAAAAGGCATCGGAAAGCGAAGATCCGGCAATCTGCAGCCAGGCGCAGTACATGCTCGCCTCAAGGTATATGGGGCGGGGGGAATACGACAGGGCAGAGGCTTTGATTGACAGGCTGCCTGACGAACAGGCGTATGATAAAAAACAGATGCAGGTGAATCTCTGCCTTGCACGTAATCAGCTTGCGGCTGCGGGGGAGATGGAGGAGCAAAAGCTGATGCTTGCCGCCAGCAGCCTGAGTATGGTGCTTGTAACCCTCATCGATATAGCGCTCAGAGAAGGCCGGGACGAAGACGCGCGCTATTTGGCAGAAACTGCCGAAAGTACGGCCCGTGCCCTGGACATGTGGGAATATACCGTCCAGCTGCCGTGGCTCGAGCTGTACACGCATAAGAAGGACAGGGACAACTGCCTGAAAACACTCAGATGCATGCTTGCATCGGTGACAGAGGAGTGGGACTTTACCTCTTCTCCACTGTACAGACATGTAAGGAAGAAGGCAGGGGAGGAAAGGCTTGGAGTCAAAATGAAAGAGACGCTCATATCCACTATAGAGCAGGACGGAAGATATGCGTTTCTGCGGGACTCGGAAGAATGGAAGAAGATACGATCCGCCGGGAGCGGGACGGACAGGAGTGCTGGACAAGATGAAACGTAATGTAGACTTTAAGGATATATCTGACGGGAAGCTGTACTCGTCCAACGACATGGTACGGGCGGACTGCCATAACTGCGAAGGGTGCTCTGCCTGCTGCCGCGGGATGGGGAAGTCCATCATGCTGGATCCGTTCGATATGCAGAGGCTGTGTAAAGGGCTGTCCGTAAATTTTGACGGACTGATGGAGCGGTATATAGAACTCCATGCAGCGGACGGCATGATCGTTCCGAATGTGAAGATGGATGGGCAGGAGGAAGCCTGCGTATTTCTCGATGCCGGGGGCAGATGCAGCATCCATTCCTTCCGTCCGGGCATATGCCGTCTGTTTCCGCTTGGACGGTATTATGAGGGAGATGGATTCCGGTATTTTCTACAGATACACGAGTGCAGGAAGAAGGACAGGGGAAAGATAAAGGTAAAGAAATGTAGGTTTGTCAAACATTTGTTACAGTGACCGTAAATAATCCTTTAAGACCTCA
>NZ_JABFCH010000070.1:0-620 GCF_017566055.1 Extibacter sp. GGCC_0201
TTTCATCGGCTCTTAGTGCCAAGGCATCCACCATATGCTCTTTCTAGCATGACCAGCTCGCCTCGGGAGGTACGGGTGTGCCTCCTTCCGCTCCACATGCCTAGCGTGGCATGTGCTGGCTTCTCAGGTAATACCCGCCGGGCCGCTAACGCCTGGCAGGATGTTTTTTCGATTCGTTGTCTCGAATATCGGTTAATGTTGCTAACATTACCTCGGATGTCTTGATTAAATTAAGATATTTAATCGTGCCATACCATCTGCTTGTCAGCGATGATATGACCCTTTCTCGTATGCAGTTTTCAAGGTACATGGCTGATGCGCTGTTCTGCATCAATGGAGAATACGAGATTCGAACTCGTGACCTCCTGCTTGCAAGGCAGGCGCTCTCCCAACTGAGCTAATCCCCCGTCTGGTATTGTCTGTCCCTATTCAGTTGCAGCCGCCTTTCCTTTCCAGGCGAAGGCTTGCTTACATAGGCTTAAGCGGGCCTTACCTCCTTGGGCGAAGGCTTGCTTACATGGGCTTAAGTGGGCCTTACCTCCTCAGATGAAGGCTTGCTTACATGGGCTTAAGCGGGCCTTACCTCCTTGGGCGAAGGCTTGCTTACATGGGCTTAAGTG
>NZ_JABFCH010000071.1:0-547 GCF_017566055.1 Extibacter sp. GGCC_0201
AACAAAGTGTGCAATTAGATTAGTTTCTTAATTACACACTTTATCTTACACGACCACTGGCACGGGTAGCTGTGTGACAATAATGGTTGATATAACGGCGCTTCTTGCAGCAACGGCATGCACGCCTCGCTGCAAATGCTCAACAACGCCCATATACGCCAACCAGTTTGCGTGGCCAGCAGCTTTTCCGCTGGCCAGTAACGCAACACAGCCGCCCTCGCCCGCCGCTCCGTTGCTTAAACTTCCAGTTCCTTGATAAGTTCCAGAATCATATCCTCATTTTCTTCCAAGGCATCGGCGATTTCTTCAACAGACTTCCCTCTTTCGAGCTTCTTTTTGACTAGGTCTTTTAAGCCTTTCTGTAAGCCTTTTTGTAAGCCTTTCTGTAAACCTTCTTGAAAACCTTCCTGCAGTCCTTCTCTCCTCGCCTCTTCTTTCTCGTAATATTTCTCTTCCCATGCCTGCATATACTTCACCCCGACTTCTTCACTGTTGCGTACCTTCCGGACCCGGTCGTGGATGCGGCGGATGCGTTCGCTCCCGGCAT
>NZ_JABFCH010000072.1:0-535 GCF_017566055.1 Extibacter sp. GGCC_0201
TGGGCTTAAGTGGGCCTTACCTCCTCAGATGAAGGCTTGCTTACATGGGCTTAAGTGGACTCGAACCACCGACCTCACGCTTATCAGGCGTGCGCTCTAACCGGCTGAGCTATAAGCCCGTTCTCTGGTCTCTTATCTAAAAAAGGCTTCCGCCTCTTTTTCTCTTTTAATGCTGGCAGCCACCTGCTCTCCCACACCGTCTCCAGTGCAGTACCATCGGCCGCCCGGGCCTTAACCATCGTGTTCGGGATGGGTACGGGTGTCTCCCCCGGGCGCATCGCCACCAGCAGTCCTCTCCCGGCTTCTGACGGCCTGGGAAGGTTCTCTGATTGTACGTGAGTGCAGCCTTTCCCTCCGCCCTCCAATCCGCTTCCGCTTCTTCTCGGGCTACGTCCAAGCCTTCTTATGCATCTCCTCCGCCATCACCGCTTCAGGAAGCCCGCTCCCTGCTGCGGTGCCGCCTTCCGAGCTGCGCACTCACTCCTTGGTAACTAAGCAATAGACAACGGCCCCTACTCCTTCTTCCGTTTTAGTT
>NZ_JABFCH010000073.1:0-469 GCF_017566055.1 Extibacter sp. GGCC_0201
GCAAACCTGGAGCCAGTATCCGGGTGCCATTGATGTGTGGGAAAGGAACTGGGGGCATGTAGCGCAGCTGTTCCAGTACGGAAGTGCGGTGAGAAGGGTGATGTACACAACGAATGCGATAGAAAGCGTGAATTCAAGCTTTAGAAGAGTGACCCGGAAAGGTGCGTTTCCACATGAAAATGCATTGCTGAAGCTGCTATATCTACGTGTTACGGAACTCTATAAAAAATGGAAGGGGCGTCCTGTACCAAACTGGGCGATGGTACGGAACCAGCTGTCGATGGACCCAAAAATGAATACACGGATGCAGAAATATGAGGATATCTAAATGCAGATACCGGAATCCAGGGGACAGCCAGGCCTTCTTTTAGGAATGCATATGAGGACTTTGGACAAAATGGCAGCTGAACCTATCAGATTCAGCTGCCAAAATAAAATATAAAATTTACACACTTAACTTGACAAAGTC
>NZ_JABFCH010000074.1:0-461 GCF_017566055.1 Extibacter sp. GGCC_0201
ATCCCAGTATCAAGCTGGAGTAAAGCTCCATGGGGTCTTTCCGTCCTGGCGCAGGTAACCAGCATCTTCACTGGTATTTCAATTTCACCGGGTGCATTGTCGAGACAGTGCCCAAATCATTACGCCTTTCGTGCGGGTCGGAACTTACCCGACAAGGAATTTCGCTACCTTAGGACCGTTATAGTTACGGCCGCCGTTTACTGGGGCTTAAGTTCGAAGCTTCGCTTGCGCTAACCTCTCCCCTTAACCTTCCAGCACCGGGCAGGCGTCAGCCCATATACTTCACCTTGCGGTTTTGCATAGACCTGTGTTTTTGCTAAACAGTTGCTTGGGCCAATTCTCTGCGGCCAGGCCTCCCTGGCACTCCTTCTCCCGAAGTTACGGAGTCATTTTGCCGAGTTCCTTGACAATGCTTCTCCCGTCGGCCTTAGGATTCTCTCCTCATCTACCTGTGTCGGTTT
>NZ_JABFCH010000075.1:0-429 GCF_017566055.1 Extibacter sp. GGCC_0201
CGCAAGGATTACGAGACAAAGAATTATGCAGTGTATGCGATCCTGGGCTATGATGTAAACGGGATCAAGGATGTGCTGGGCCTGTGGCTGAACGAGTCCGAAAGCAAGCATACCTGGATGCAGATATTTGATGAACTCAAGAACCGTGGGGTAGAGGATGTCCTGTTTATTTCCATGGATGGGGTTTCCGGCCTGGAAGAAGGGGCCAGGGCAATCTTTACAGACGTAACGGTACAAAGATGTATGGTACATCTGATCCGCAACTCCATCAAATACGTCCCAAGCAAGGACTACAAGACATATACCACACATTTAAGGAAGGTCTACGGAGCTGCCAGCCTAAAGGCAGCCGAGGGGGAGTTTGAAAGGTTCCGGCAAACCTGGAGCCAGTATCCGGGTGCCATTGATGTGTGGGAAAGGAACTGGGGG
>NZ_JABFCH010000076.1:0-394 GCF_017566055.1 Extibacter sp. GGCC_0201
AAAAATAACCAGATGATTTGATGTTACGGCATGCTATGATAAAAATCAAATTATTGGGTTAAAGGAGAGAAGTATGAAATGAAAAAAGCTGTATTGAATCAGAACATTTTAAAAAAATACAGAGAACATCTGTATGATGAAGAACGGAGCCAGGCGACGATTGAGAAATATATGAGGGACGTCACATATTTCTATCAATATCTGCCGGATGAGGATAAAGTGATTACAAAAGAGGTTCTGGTAGCATATAAGAGCAGCCTGTCCGACAGATATAAGATATCCAGCATCAATAGTATGCTTGCTGCCTTAAACGGATTGTTAGAATTTATGAAGCTGAATAACCTGAAAGTAAAGCTTCATAAGGTACAGCGCTCAGCTTTTTATGATGAGGAAA
>NZ_JABFCH010000077.1:0-387 GCF_017566055.1 Extibacter sp. GGCC_0201
GATAGCCGGAGACGGAAGCCTGACGCTGCGGCTGTACTACACGAGGAACAGCTACAACGTGACGTACAAGGTGGACGGGGCGGCATATGAAGGCGCAGAGAGCTACAGGTACGGCGAGCAGGTAAGCATCAAGCCAGAGCCTGTGAAGGAAGGCTATACGTTCAGCGGCTGGAGCAGGCCGGAAGCGTTCGAGATGCCGGCAGAGGACGTGGAGATAACCGGAACGTTCACGGCCGACGGAGATACGAAGTATAAGGTAGAGCACTATCTGGAAGGCCTGGACGGGAAGTATACGGTAGGCCTGACGGAGGATGAACTGTTCGGAGAGACGGATACGCTGGCGACGGCGAACCCGACGACGTTCACAGGGTTCACATATGACAAGGA
>NZ_JABFCH010000078.1:0-377 GCF_017566055.1 Extibacter sp. GGCC_0201
AAGCGGTGGTGACGGTAGAGGAGCACGCCCCGTACGGAGGCCTGGGCTCGATGGTGAGCCAGGTGGTCGGTAGCGAATGCCCGAAGAAAGTGGTCAACCTGTCGCTGCCGGACGCGCCGGTGGTCACGGGGACCTCGAAGGAGGTGTTCCGGCATTACGGGCTGGACGCGGAAGGAATTGTAAAGACAATAAAGGGAATCTTGTAGGAATTTTCATAGGGGTCAGACCCCTGTGGGCACAGGGGTCTGACCCCTATCGTACAACCCTTATTTTAGGAGGGGTAAAGATGTCAGACAATTATATTATCAGTATAGATCAGAGCACCCAGGGGACGAAGGCCCTCCTCTTCGACGGGAGCGGCAGCCTGATCCGCAGGA
>NZ_JABFCH010000079.1:0-368 GCF_017566055.1 Extibacter sp. GGCC_0201
CGCGAAAACCTTTGCCTGAGTCTTCCGTCCCCTGCGAAAACATGGACCAGGGGAAGTAGGCGGAATCAATTGCGGAGGGGACATGGGAGTCCGCCGGTGCTTAGCGAGGTCCCTTACGAGCTTAGCAGCGCGATGCATTTCACAGAGCGGGAGTGTGCTCCGCAGACTTTATCTTCGCCCGCAGCCCCACACCACAACAATCCTCCCCCGGGACAAAAGACTCATATACACCCCCCCCCACCCCGTCCGCTGGCTGTACCGGCGGCGTCCTCACCTGCTTAACTAAATCTCCATAGTGTTAACTAAATGACATTGCTGTCTGAACAGTTACGTTTCATCTGACAACCGGGTCACATGTAAGTGTGTCC
>NZ_JABFCH010000007.1:0-167296 GCF_017566055.1 Extibacter sp. GGCC_0201
TAGTCGCAGTTCCCGGACGCATCGGAGCATCTGCCCCATACCTCCCCAGCGGCGTTTTAGTTTACTTAAACTCACATTTTATTAACAATATCTTCAAATTTTAAACACATATTTCTCACATTTACCTCTTATACTAATAATTGTTCAGAAGAACAAACTTAAAATTCTTTTTCATAACTTTTCCTAAAGGACTGCACCTCCCAATAAAGCAGTCCTTTTAAAATGCCCTTTTTCATTTAGGTACAGGGCTATCCTCATTTTGGTACACCACAAAACTTAATTAGGGACGTAACCTTTTTCAATTTGGTTACGTCCCTAATTATTAAAAAAACACGCGTCTGATATCGTTGTACATGACGAATACCATCAGTGCCATGAGGAGCATGATGCCTACCAGATGCACGTAGCCTTCTTTTTCCGGCGGTACGCGCCTTCCTCTTATCATCTCTATAAAGAGGAATACGAGGCGCCCTCCGTCCAGTGCGGGCAGGGGGAGCAGGTTCATGACTCCTAAGTTGGCGGACAGCAGGATGGATATATTCATCAGCTGCGCCAGCACGATTAAGAAACCGTACGATTTGCTCTGCTGGTACGTGCTGTCCACGACGTCCACGATACCTACGGGGCCTGACAGCTGGTTGATGCCTATCTGGCCGGTCACGAGCATCTTCAGGCTTTCCATCGTGGTGCATATCCAGAACTTCACCTCATACATGCCGTATTGCAGCGCGGTTCCGATATTGGCCTTCGTATTCGAACCGCCGCCGATTCCGATACGGTAGTAGTCTTTCTCTTCATCCAGCTTCGGCGTCAGCGTGGCTGTTTGCTTCTTACCGTCATGGATGTAGGTTACTTCTACTTTCTCGCCCTGGTGGAACTGGTTGTAAAAGTTGATCTCACGGAATATGTTGATCTTCTTATTCCCCATCTTCACAATCGTATCGCCAGGCTCGATACCGGCTTCCTGGGCGGGATAGCCGCTGTCGACACTCTGGACGACGGGTTTGTCATAACCTACCATCCCAATCAGGATGACGGCAAACACGAAGGCCAGTATAAAGTTGAATACAGGTCCTGCCGCTATGACGGAAATTCTCGCCCATACAGGCTTGTTGTTAAAATTGCCAGGGGAATCCGTCGCCTCCTCATCTTCTCCCATCATACAAGAACCGCCCAACGGAAGCAGCTTTATACAATATCTCGTTCCTTTATACTCTTTTGATAACAGCGTAGGCCCCATCCCGATGGAGAATTCTTCCACGTCGATACCATTTTTCTTCGCAAGGGTGAAATGCCCGAGCTCGTGGAAAAATACTATGAAGCTGAAAATGATAATTGCAAATATGATTCCCAAAACTTATGTCTTACCTCCTGCTTTCAATCCGCTCATAAGTCGCCTTCTCCGTGTCCAGTATCTGCTCAAGGGTCGGATCATCCACATTCTTATGGGCTTTCATACAATCTTCTATAATCTCTATAATCTCCAGATACTTGATCTCCCGGTTCAGGAACTGCTTCACCGCCAGCTCATTTGCCGCATTGAACACGGTCGGAAGGGTTCCCCCCGCCCGTCCCGCGTCATAGGCCAGCTTAAGCCCATAGAAAGTATCCATATCCGGCTTCTCAAAATCCAGCCTGCCAAGGCTCCAGAAATCGAGCCGCTCTCCCGGCAGGTTTCTCCGTTCTGGATAGTACAGCGCATACTGTATCGGAAGCTTCATATCCGGAGTCCCAAGCTCTGCCATGATGGCACCATCCACATATTCTACCATCGAATGGATAATGCTCTGCGGCTGGACGACGACCTGTACCCGGTCCACATCTACGCCGAACAGCCATTTCGCTTCTATAACCTCCAGCCCTTTGTTGACCATGGTGGAGGAATCTATCGTAATCTTCTGCCCCATGCTCCAGTTCGGATGCTTCAGTGCATCCTCCACCCGTATATCAAGCAGATCTTCTTCCCTCTTTCCCCGGAAAGGGCCTCCGGATGCAGTCAGCAATATCCTGCTGACCGCCTTCGCCTCATTCCCCCTCAGCGACTGGAATATCGCGCTGTGCTCGCTGTCAACGGGAAGGATGGACACATGGTTCTCCTTTGCAAGCGGCATGATGATATGGCCCGCGGTCACAAGCGTCTCTTTGTTGGCAAGCGCGATATCTTTACCGGCTTTGATTGCTTCCACCGTAGGACGTATCCCTATCATGCCGACAATCGCTGTCACTAGTATCTCCACATCGTACATGGTTGATACTTCAATCAGTCCCTCCATTCCGGACGCTACCCTGATATCCGTATCCCGGAGCTTAACGCGCAGCTCTTTTGCTTTCTCTTCCGTCCAGACGGCTATGAGCTGCGGACGGAACTCCCTTGCCTGCTTTTCAAGAAGTTCCACATTCCCGCCTGCCGCCAGTCCAAGAACTTCTATATCCTTGTTTTCTCTTACGACTTCCAGCGTCTGTGTTCCGATTGAACCGGTACAACCCAATATGGCAATTTTCTTCATAGGATACCTCTCTCATTTATATTATGCAAGAAATGTTGCAAGATAGTATATAATCGGTGCTGTAAAGATGACACTGTCGAACCGGTCCAGAATCCCCCCATGGCCCGGAATCAGATTTCCATAATCCTTGATCTCATGGTTCCTCTTGATGGCAGATGCAGCCAGGTCGCCAACCTGTGATATGGCGCCGCCTGCCCCACATATTACGCCATAATAGAGAGGGCTGACAGACATTCCTGCCCAGGCGTTGACACCAAGCGCCAGCAGCACGCCGAGAAGCGCCGCGCCGACGATGCCGCCGATGCCCCCTTCTACGGATTTCTTCGGACTGAGCTTCGGAGCCATCTTATGCTTTCCTATAAGCATGCCGACACAATAAGCACATGTATCGCATCCCCAGGAGCTTAAGAAGATGAGGCATACTAATACCGCGCCGTCCTCCAGCATCCTCGTCTGATAGATATAAGACAGCATTACGGCAACATAGAAAAATCCAAAATAAACGGTCGTCACCTGTTCCGCTCTATACGCAGGGAAGGAGAATACATACACGGCCATGACAAGCACGAGGAATAAGATAGAAAGCATGGTCATATAGCCGAGGCTGCCCGTAAAGATAAGGGCATAATATAAGACCGCCGCAAGATAACCGGCTGCTCCAAGCCATCTGTTGTGTACCTCCGCCACTTTGTACAGCTCTTTCAGACCAATCAGGCTGATGGCTGCCAAAAACAATGCGAGCACATTCCCGCCATATCCGACTACGGCAGCCAGCACGATTACCAGAACGATACCGCTTAACAGTCTTGTCTTAAACATCTTGTTCCTCCTTCACTCCTCCGTAACGTCTGTCTCTAGCATTATATTGCGCGACAGCTTTTACCAATTCCTCTTTTGTAAAGTCCGGCCATAATACATCTGTAAAATAAAACTCCGTGTAGGCCAGCTGCCAGAGCAGATAATTGGAAAGTCTCTGCTCCCCGCTCGTGCGGATCAGCAGGTCCGGATCCGGAATGCCATGCGTGTCAAGATAACGTTCGAACAACGTCTCGTCGATTTCTTCCGGCCCAATCTTGCCTGAGGCACAATCCTCAGCCAGTCTTCTGGCCGCCCTTACCATCTCATCCCGGCTTCCGTAATTGATGGCAATCTGGAAGTTGAGGCCCTTGTTATCCTTCGTCGCCTCAATCAGCTCCGCTATGCGTCCCCGTATATCATCGTCAAGGCGGCCAAGATCTCCGATCACCCTTATCTTCATATCGTTTTTAGCCGCTGTCTTAAGGCAAGTCTTCATGTAATTACGAAGCAGCTTCATAAGCGCGTCCACTTCATCCTGCGGGCGGTTCCAGTTCTCTGTAGAAAATGCATACACCGTCAGATATTTGATACCCATGCGGTATGCTTCCTCACAGATCCGCTCCACGTTCTTACTTCCCTGCGCATGCCCGTAATTGCGCGGCATTCCCTTAGATTTCGCCCAACGTCCGTTTCCATCCAGAATGATGGCAACATGCTGTGGTACCTTCATGAACCAATTCTCCTCTCGCATACGAAAGACAGGTACCGTTCCTGCAAAACCGGTACCCGTCTCCACTTACTGTTACACAGTCATCACTTCTTTTGACTTCGCTTCTACTGATTTGTCCACTTCCTTTATAAACTTATCTGTAAGCTTCTGAAGTTCATCTTCCAAATCCTTGATCTCATCTTCCGAAACTTCAGAACCCTTCAGCTTCTTCAGAGTATCGTTACCGTCACGTCTGATATTGCGGATGGCGACCTTTGCGTTCTCGCCCTTCTTCTTCACATCCTTAGCCAGCTCCTTCCTGCGCTCCTCTGTAAGCTCCGGGAACGCAAGGCGGATTGCAGAGCCGTCATTTGTAGGATTGATGCCAAGGTCGGAGGTCATGATCGCTTTTTCAATCTCCTTCACCATACTCTTCTCCCACGGCTGGATATGAATCATGCGCGCCTCTGGTACCGATACATTCGCCACCTGCTGGATTGGCGTCGGAGTCCCGTAATAATTGACCATGATCTTATTCAGCACGTTCGGGTTGGCACGGCCGGCACGGATTGCCGCCAGCTCCCCATCAAGGCTTGCAATTGTCTTGTTCATCTTTTCCTCATATACTTTCAGCTTTTCATCCATAATATACTTTCCTCCTTATATTAAACCGTTACTTTCGTACCTGCAAATGTACCTGACATCGTCTCCACGATGCTGTTCTCTTCATTCAGCCCGAACACGAGCATCGGCATCTTGTTTTCCAGACACAGGATGGACGCTGTCAGATCTACTGCCATAAGCTTTTTATCAATAATTTCCTGGATAGATATCTCGTCATATTTTTTTGCCGCCGGATTCACTTTCGGGTCACTGTCATAGATGCCGTCTATCGCTTTCGCGAGCAGCATTGCATCCGCCTCTATCTCAATCGCCCTGAGCACGGCCCCTGTATCGGTCGAAAAATAAGGATGGCCGGTCCCACCTGCAAAGAAGATGACCTTACCTTCTCCCAGTGCCTCTAACGCAGCATCTTTTGAGAACAAAGAAGTGAATGCCCCGCACACAAAGGGGGTGAACACTTCTGTCTTCATGCCCGCATAACGGAAAATATCAGATACATAGATGCAGTTCATCACCGTCGCCAGCATCCCTATTTGGTCCGCCTTCACCCTGTCTATCGTCTCGCTTGTCCTCCCGCGCCAGAAGTTCCCGCCTCCTGTCACGATTGCAACCTGGACGCCGTCATCCACCAGCTGCTTCACCTGACGCGCCACGCCTATGCACGTCGCCTCGTCGAACCCGGTCTTTTTATCTCCCGCAAGGGCTTCTCCGCTGAGTTTTAACAATACTCTTTTCATAGGTTTTGCTCCTTATTCTGTTATCATATTCATGCCTTCGCATACTTGTTTCAAGTATAACACAGGTTTTTAAAAAATGCTATATCTTACGTTTCATTATGGAGAAATACATACATACCAAAAGCGCCCCCGCCAGAAGCCACGCCGCTGGGCTGGCAAGGCAGATTCCAGCATAGCTTCCAAAACGCGACGCCGTAAGTGCAGCAGCGCTTCTGCCGACAAGTTCCGCGACACCTGCCAGCATCGGAAGCATGCCGAAGCCCATACCCTGGATGCCGTTCCTGAATACGTTCACGAACACGAGCGGAATAAACGAAAGCCCCACGCATTTCAGATAGATATCCACATATGCTGTTATCTCCTTTACGTTCTCCGACACAAACAGGACGGTCATATACTTGCCTGCAAATATGATTACGGCGCCGGTTATCACAGCATAGACGATGCCAATCCATGTCGCCGAACAAAAGCCGGCCTTCACACGGTCCAGCTTCCTTGCGCCGGTGTTCTGGGCACAGTATGTTGCCATCGTCGTTCCGATTGCCACGTACGCCTGGGTGACGATCTGTTCAATCTTGTTGGCTGCCGCGAATCCGGCCACGGCTACCGACCCCAGAATATTGAGGGCAGACTGCACGACGATTGTCCCGACTGCGGTAATCGAAAACTGCAGCGCCATCGGTATCCCTATTTTCAGCTGCCATTTGGCGAGACTTTTATCCATCTTCCAGTCTTCCCGGCACGGGTGAAGTTCCGGCATCTTCCGTATGATATAGATGAGGCAGAGGACACCCGACACTCCCTGGGAGATTACCGTAGCGTACGCCGCTCCCGCGGCCCCCATCCGAAATACGATGATAAATAGCAGGTCCAGGAAAATATTCAAAACCGCAGCCAGGATGAGAAAATAAAGCGGCCTTTTGCTGTCCCCTACGGCTCTTAATATGCCTGCAAGCAGGTTATAAAGCACCTGTGCCGCGATACCTCCGCAGATGACCATGATATATCCGTACGCTTCCCGGTACATGTCAGAAGGCGTGTTCATCCAGTTCAGGACATGTTTCATCATCGCCATGCTCAAAATGGTAATCAGGACGGAGACCACCGCCGAGAGGACCGACGCGGATGCCACGGACTTGCGGACCGCCACCATGTTCCCGGCTCCGTAGTGCTGGGCCGTAATTACGGTAAATCCTGCAGTGAGGCCGAGTAGAAATCCCAGTATGAGGAACATGAGCGTACCACAGGCTCCCACGGCAGCCAGTGCCTCATTGCCCACAAATTTTCCTACTATGACAGTATCCACCATACTGTAAAGCTGCTGAAAGATGTTTCCGATGAATATAGGTATTGTAAAGTTCAGTATAATCTTAGCAGGACTCCCCACTGTCATGTCTCTTTCCATCATTCTCTGCCTTCCTCTTTGCGCAAACTTCAAACATTATATAAAATATGACTCTTGTTTTCAATATCCTATCTGACGAAAATAATTGTTCTGTGATGCGGTATATCGTCATTTCATCCTCACACGCAGTTCCGTTTCCCATTGACATCTTTATCTCATTATGTTATAACATAATTATATTATTACTTTATTTTTTTAGAAAGGATGAGAATATATGAACAATTATGTAAAATCCGACACCCCTACTTTCTACTTTATAGGAGTCACCACATCAGCATCTTCGATCATGAAGGTTTTTCCTAAATGGGCGGAAGAACTGGGTCTTGACGCCTGCATCAAGGGATTTGATTTTGCCCCCCACTCCCCCGCCGGAGATTACAGAGAAGCTGTCGACTTTATCAAGAATGACCCCAACTCGCTCGGCGCACTCGTAACGACCCATAAGATCGACCTCTACAACGCATGCAGAGACCAGTTCGACTACCTGGACCCTTATGCACAGAAGCTTGGGGAAATCTCTTCCATCAGCAAGAAGGACGGGAAACTGTGCGGTCACGCAAAGGACCCGATATCAAGCGGGCTCGCACTGGAGCACTTTGTCCCTGAAAACTACTGGTCAGACTATGACGGCGACGTGCTTCTATTGGGGGCAGGCGGCTCCTCCCTTGCCATGTCTCTCTATTTCAGCCAGGACTGCTTCGGCAGCAACGTGCCGAAGCATATCATACTTGCCAACAGAAGCATCCCCCGCCTTGAGGCTGCCAGGGTCATACTGGATGACTTGAATCCAATGATTCATTTTGACTTTGTACATAACCCGACCCCTGCCGATAACGACCGTACGCTTGCTTCGCTGAAGCCCCACTCCCTCATCGTCAATGCAACCGGCCTTGGCAAGGACGGGCCGGGTTCCCCGCTCACCGACGCGTGCTGCTTTCCAGAAGACAGCCTCGTATGGGAGATCAATTACCGCGGCGAGCTCCTGTTCAAAGAACAGGCAGAAAAGCAGGCCGCCCGCAGACGGCTGCATGTGGAAGATGGCTGGATATATTTCATACACGGATGGACGCAGGTCATATCTGAAGTCTTCCATCTTCCCATCGACAAGGCACTCATCGACAGGTTAAGCGATATCGCGCGTTCTTAGCCGCCGCGGACAGGGAGTTGACTATGCCATATATACAGACCGTCACCGGGCAGGTACCGCCAGATACGCTGGTCTTCTGCCACTGTCATGAGCATCTGATGATAAGGAAGGGACAATCCTTTCTTGTGAACGAAGCGCTCTGCATCGACAGCTATGATAAGACACGGGCGGAACTTGAACAGTTCCGGAAGGCCGGCGGCTCTACTGTCGTGGACGCACAGCCTGTAGGATGCGGCCGGGATGCAGAAGCACTCTGCCTGCTTGGGCATGAGACAGGTATCCAGATCATCGCTTCAACAGGATTCCACAAGATGGTCTTCTATCCGCAGGATCACTGGATCTTTGATATGGGCAAAGAGGCGCTGGCAGCCCTTTTTATCCAGGAACTCACCGAAGGGATGTACGCCGACGGCGATTACAGGCTGCCGGTACGCTCCGTGGACGCCAGAGCCGGTATCCTCAAGTGTGCGTATGATACTTGCGGGCTGACCGCTCAGTATAAGAAGCTGTTCGATGCCGCCATCTGCGCCTCCGTCCATACGGGAGCACCGCTTATGGTACATATCGAACAGGGGGCGCCGGCGCTTGCGCTCATCTCATATCTGGACAAGAAAAAGATGCCTCTTGACCGGGTCATCTTCTGTCATATGGACCGGGCCGTACAAGACCTGTCCGTCCACAAAGAGGTATGCCGGCAAGGCATATATCTCGAATATGATACGATAGGCCGTTTCAAATATCACAGTGACAGAAGGGAGGCTGAGATCTTCGCGGCGATGCTCGACGCAGGCTATGAGAATCAGCTCCTCTTTTCCCTCGACACGACGAGAGAACGACTCAAGTGCTATACACCGGGAGGGATTGGCCTCACTTACATCCTTGAAACTTTCCTCCCTCTTCTTACAGACGCAGGAATAACAGAGGAACAGATAAGAAAGATATCCTGTGCAAACTGTAGACGAATCCTTACAATAAACCAAGTCATCTGACATACAAAAAAGGAGCTTTTTATTATGAATATACCAGAACGAATCAGACAACACAGGCTCGTGCCTGTCATCAAATTAGACGATTCTTCCAAAGCAGCCCCTCTGGCAGAAGCGCTCTGCGAGGGCGGGCTTCCTATAGCAGAAGTCACCTTCCGGACGGAGGCTGCCAGAGCATCCATCGAGGCCATGGCTAAGCAGTATCCGCATATGCTCGTAGGAGCAGGCAGCCTGACGAACAGCGAACAGGCCAGGCAGGCAGTTGACGCCGGCGCCCGCTTCTTAGTATCAGCCGGCTTTTCCCGGCAGGTGACGGAATATGCGCTGGACAACGGAATTCCTGTATTCCCCGGAATCTGTACCCCTACAGAGCTTATGCTGCTCGTAGAATATGGGCTTGCCATAGCCAAATTCTTTCCCGCAGAACAATACGGCGGGCTCAATACCATCAAAGCATTATCCGCACCGTTCCCGGGCATGAGCTTCATGCCTACCGGCGGAATCAGCCCGAAGAACGTTACTGACTATCTCGCCTTTTCCAAGATAATCGCCTGCGGCGGGAGCTGGATGGTAAAGGACTCGCTGATCCAAAGCGATGCATTCGGCAAAATAAAGGCTCTGACAGAGGAAGCAGTAGCCCTCGTACAGAAGGAGGCGTAAGGATATGAAGATATTAGTCACTCCCACCTCTCTAAAACCCGATAAGAACTCCTCTGCCCTAGAACGGCTCGGCAGCTTCTGCGGCGACCTCGTCTTCAATCCGACTGAAAAGCCTCTCTCCAGCGAGGAACTGCTGCCTCTTCTGAGAGACTGTGACGGATATCTGGCCGGCCTTGACCAGGTGACAGGGCCGGTCCTGAAAAGCTGTCCACAACTTAGGGCAATCTCCAGATACGGAGCAGGCTACGACCGCGTAGACCTTCAGGCGGCACGGGAACTTGGCATCAAAGTGTCCAACACGCCAGGTGCCAATGCGCAGGCGGTAGCAGAACTGTCCTTTGCTCTCCTGCTGGCGCTGGCAAGGAAGATTCCCTGTCTGCATAACGAGACTGCCAGCGGAAACTGGGTACGATCTACCGGCACACAGCTGTATCATAAGACGCTCGGTATCGTAGGCCTGGGTGCCATCGGACGGAAAGTCGCCTTCTGTTCCTCCGGCTTTTCCATGAAGGTGCTTGCCTATGACCCATACATATCGAAGCGCTACTGCACGGAACACGGGATTATCCCGACAGATCTGGATACGCTGCTATCCAAAGCCGATTTTATTACTCTGCATCTGCCGCTGAACGACGGCACGTATCATCTGATCAATGACAAGTCCATAGCTCTCATGAAGCCAGGTACCATATTGGTGAATGCATCCCGTGGGGGAATCATTGATGAAGAAGCGGCCTGTCAGGCACTTACAGACGGAAGGCTTGGGGGGCTGGGACTGGACGCCTTTGAGCACGAACCGCCCGGACAGAATCCCCTGTTCACCCTGCAAAACGTCATAGCCACGCCGCACACAGGCGCTCATACGCACGAAGCGGCAGAAGCGATGGCCGACATGGCAGTAGACAACCTCATCATGATGCTCAACGGTGAGAACTGCCCCTTCCTCCTTTAAGGGCGTAATATAACCCGTCCGTAATTCTCCGGGCGGGTCATTTGTGATAAGCTACCACTTTGGATTATCTACTATCGCAGGCCTCCCCTCCTTTTCGACCAGCAGCTTCCGGTATCCCTTCGACTCTATCGTTCCGTAATCGTGGCCTGCGTCGGCGCGGAATACGAAGAAGGTGAGAAGTGGCTCTTTTGCGTCTACATTGACGCTTCTGTGCGCATAACGTTTCGGCACATAAAGCGCTTTTCCGGGTGTGAGCTCGTGTGCAAGCCAATCCCCTTCCGGGCTCTCCATAAGCATATATCCATGACCGCCAAGACAATAATATACCTCCGCCGTGTCAAGTATCGTATGGAAATGCCCCTTGGTCATATAATATTCATCTCCCACCTTGCCCGGATATGTAATGCTGCACCCAAAGGCCAGGTCACCTGGGTGTTCCGGCACTCCCATCTCATGAAATTCATATACGAGCGCATCTCCCTCCTCCCGAAGCTTCTTCTCGTAGGCCGTATCATCGGAGAACATCCCTTTCATCTGGCTCAGATAACGTCTGGACGTCTCCTTCCTCTTAGACATTCCTGTTTTCATATCCAAATCAATCGTATAACCTCTGATGTAATCAAAGGTCTGCTTATCTACATTAAAATCAGCCATCCTTTTTCTCCTTTTGCTTCTCATTATTATCTTTCTTAAAGCATCTTCTCCTGCACTCTTGCCATATGCCGGAACGGTGTCTGGAGCGTATCATGCAGTTCGGAAAATACGTCTTTCATCTCCCTGTATACGTGGAAATTATCTCTGTTCGGTTCATATACCTTTTTGACTTTCACGACCGCGTCGGCCCCTTCTACCAGGTCGCCTATGATACCGACCGCATATGCGGCCATAAGGGACACGCCGAGTACGCCGCCTTCATCTGCCTGAAGGGTGTAGATCGGCTTCTCATATATGTCTGCTTTTATCTGGTTCCACAAATCGCCCTTTGCACCACCCCCACTGTGATACACCGCGTCAATGGAATTGCCGCTGCCTTCAAATACGTCCAGCGTACGTTTGAATTCCAGTGCCACGCCTTCCAGCAGCGCCCGGATAAAATGTCCGATTTCCTTGTCCATGGACATTCCGATATAGCATCCTCTGGAATCCGCACTTCCCATTGTGCGCTCTCCCATGAGGTAAGGAAGAAAATATAAACCTGAAGAGCCTGCCGGTATCTTTTCTGCCAGAGCACACAGATACGCGTAGTCATCGATTCCCCTGCCGCGCGCCTCATCCCGTTCTTTCTTACACAGATTGTCGCGCAGGAAGCGGAAGGATACACCGGCTGCGTCGATATTGCCAAACGGCACCCATCCGTCCAGTACATGCCTAAGATTCATAATCCTGCGGTCCATGACAGGAAGCTTTGTATAGCCGCATATGATCCCGCCTGTTCCGGTAATGTCCACAACCGTGCCTTTCTTATGCATACCGGATACGTAGAGCATGCTGAGCATGTCCCCTCCTCCGGTAATGACAGCCGTCTTCGTGCTCAGGCCGGTCTCAGACGCCGCCTGCTCCGATACGGTGCCGACGATGTCGTAAGCCTTCTGGATGTGGGGAAGCTTCTCCTTGTCGATGTCAAGGACACCGAGCAGCCTGTCGGACCATTCTCCGGTATTCTGATCCATGGCAAACACACCTGCCGCTTCCGAGTAATCCGTACACGCCACTCCTGTCATCTTAAAATTAATAAAATCTTTTGGCGTCAGGAACTTATCTGCCTTGTCATATACGTCCGGTTCATTTTCTTTCAGCCATTTGATTTTAATCCCGTGCCACGATGATGTCGGCATATTGGCGGAGATATGATACAGCTCGTCTGTCATCTCTTCCGCTATCTTATCTGCCAGATATCCGCCTCTTTTGTCGCTGTACAGCTGAATATCATCCTGGATGACACTGCCGTCCAGCCGGACCGGCACGGCTCCGTGCATATGTGCGCAGCAGCCGAAGGCAGACACCTGGTCTCCTGATATGCCTGTTTTCATGAGCAGCTCCTGGATGCTTTCCGTCAGGAGGCTCCACCAGGAAGACGCCCGCTGCGTCATCCACATCGGTCTCGGCGTATCTACATACTGTTCCTTTGACACTGAACCGGCAAGTTTCAGCTCCTCGTCATACAGATGGACTTTGATTGACTGGGTACCAATATCGGCTCCGATAATATATCTTTTCATACAATACACCTCCACACATTATACTTTTACGATCTCACACGTTTCATTCAGAATTATCATATCAGCCCCGGCATTTTCTGCTTCTTCTACCTCATCCAGCGTATGAAACTGCCCGAAGGCAGCCACCTTCAGTCCGTCATGTGCATAGCTCTTCAGCCTGGACACCTCAGCAGCCGTGGCCCTCTTGACGTCATAGGGCAGGAAAGCCGTGGACGTCACGATTCCCCTTACCTTCTCTTCGCAGGCAATGCGGCACATCTTCTCCAGATCTTCTTCCGTCATCTCTGCGGCCTCGGTGATAAAACACACCGGCTTCCTGACGGACCCTGCACAGAGACGCATCTCTTCTCTTAAGTTATCTCCATGCCCGCTCATAAAATATCCGGCCGCCGCGGTGACAAAGTACATATCTGCTATGCCGCTGCTATTTTCACAGTCAAGAATCTCCTGAGCCTTCAGATCCGGAGAAGCTGTTCCGGCAGGATATGATATGCTCACGTACGTCTTTACCCCTCTTCCTCTGAACTTCTCTCCTGTCTTCATGCTGGAGGGGCTGATGAGAACGGCATCTGCCCGATTGGCAATTGCCTTGTAATACAAGTTCTCACAGTTTTCATCTGATACATAGTAATTCGGTATATTTGTCAAAATGGTTTTCATGCTCAGATTCCTCCATATTCTTTTAATTTCTTTACGATAAAGTCATCCGTTATCTCCAGCGCAGCCGCAGTATGTATATTGTTGCAGCCCATCTCCCTGTAGCGCAGCACATCGGAGAGTGTCCGTATGTTTCCGGACGGATGTATGTCAAACCGGTTGGGGAAGTTGCGTCTGATCAGCGCCACCTCTTCAAACGACACCCCCAGCGTGGCGCCCGGATTCACTTTCACAGACACGGTTCCGGCCGCATCCAGTGCCCGGCATGTCTCTATGATCTGCGTGTCGCTCATAAGCGTAGCCGGTATGACAAGCGCCACCCTGTAAAAATCATCTTGGAACTCTTCTACAATCTGCCTTGCTTCGTTCTCCACATCTTTGTATCTCCCTGAAAAGACTGCCTGCCAGTCCAAGCACACGCACACGTCATCTACGCCTATCGCCCTCAGCCTGTCAAGCGCATGCATCTTGGATGCAGGAAGGAGCCGTCCCATCGGATAGGACACTGCACAGTGGAGCCTCACCTTGCAGCAGTAGTCCGAAAACAGTTCCCTCACCATAGGCACGAACTGCATCTCCGTGTCAAATGCCAGCGGTGCCATCTTCGTCTCCTTCAGCTTCCCTACGACTTTCCTAACATCATCTTCTGTCCTCGTGATGCCCTGCAGCCCAAAATGGCACAGGGAGAGAAACTCCTTCGCCTCTTCGAATACTTTCGCGGCTATCTCCTTATCTTGTACTGTACTAAAATCAAACATATCTGTCTTTCCTCCTCTGCTTACCGGGATTTTTTATTTTTCAGCTGGTCGATGATAACCGCAATCGTAATGAGCACGCCCGTGCTGATTTCCATAATGAAAGAATTGATACCGAACTGGATTCCTGCATTGTCAATCAAGGTCATAAGAATCGTACCAAGCGCCGTCCCCCACACAGAACCTTTCGCCCCGGACAGAGAAGCGCCTCCGATGACTGACGCGGCTATCGCGTTCATCTCATATCCCGTTCCAGCCGTAGGTACCGCACTATTGATTCTGGATGCCAGCATGATGCCCGCGATACCGCACAGCAAGCCAGCTATGCCATACGTCATATATGTAACACGTCTGATAGAGATGCCGCACAGCCTTGCCACTTCCTGTCCGCTTCCGAGCACATAGAGGTTCCTTCCGAATGTGGTTGAATGGAGAATCAGAAAGCCAATCAGCACTACAATGACCCATATGACTGCCAGCTTTGGTATGAATGCAGCCGATTCGCTGGCAAATGCTCCAAACTTCTTGTTAAGTCCCGCAATCGTACTGGCATTGCTGATTACCTTTATAAGCCCCCGCAGGATGGTCATGCTCCCCAATGTGGCGATAAACGGCGGTACCTGGAACTCATTGATGATTACCGCATTGTAGAGTCCACAGACAACAGATACGGCCAGTGCAAGAAGAATGGATACCGGTACGGACATTCCCCATTTCGCCTGCCCCATGGCAACCATCAGCGTACTCATTCCGCAGATTGCCCCGCAGCTCAAGTCGATACCGCCCGTAATGATGATGAACGTAGCCGATATCGATATGACCCCTATGATAGAACACTGTTTCAAAATATTAGTCAAGTTATAATTGGTCAGAAAATTATCTGTCCCGAAGGCCGCCACGAGAAAGATGACGACAATTATAACAACAAGAGAAAACTCTGTACGCTTCAGCAGTGAACCTGCCTTTCCTGTTTTTAATCTATTCATATTATCCCTCCGAACTCCATGTTCATATCATTGCCGACGCCAGGCGCAGCACATCTTCTTCCTCGGCAGCATCGATTTCCTCTCTATCTAATACACCCGATATCCTGCCTTCCGACATGACGATCATCCGGTCCGAAAGCCCCATGACTTCCGGGAGATAAGAGGAGATAAGGATGATTCCTTTCCCCTGTGCGGCAAGCATCTCCATAATCTTGTATATCTCCTGCTTTGCCCCGACATCCACGCCTACCGTCGGCTCGTCAAATATGAGTATATCCGGGTTCCTGCAAAGCAGCTTGGCTATGACGACCTTCTGCTGGTTTCCTCCGGACAGGTTCTCTGTCTGCTGATTAATATCTGGTGTTTTTACTCCTATTTTAGTCTTGTATTCTTCTGCTCGTTCTGCCTCTTTTCTCAGATTGATTACGCCTGCCTTGCTGATCAGGTCGTAAGAATACATGTTTGTATTGACTTTCACGCTCAGAGGCAGCGCCAGCCCGTCCAGTCTCCGGTCCTCCGTCAGAAACCCGATACCGTTTCGTATGGCATCCTGAGGGGTCTTGATTACCGTTTTTTCTCCTCGTATATAGATATGTCCCGAGTCTGCCTTATCCACGCCGAAGATGGCCCGCATTATCTCACTTCTCCCGGCTCCCACCAGTCCGGCGAAGCCAAGTATCTCTCCTTCGCACAGCCGGAAATTGATGTGTTCAAACCTGCCTTTCAAGGTCAGTCCTTCTACCTTAAGCAGTTCAAGCCCGGCCTTCCTGTGCCTGATGTTATACAGATTGTCCACCTCACGCCCTACCATGAGGGAAACGAGCATATCCTTGTCCACTTCACTGATATTCTTTGTATCTACATACCGGCCGTCCTTTAAGATAGTGGCCGTATCACAGATATCCATCAGCTCTTCCAGACGGTGAGAGATATAGATGATGCTGACACCGCTTTCTTTCAGTTCCCTGATATACCGGTACAGAATCTCAACCTTGTCGTTTTCCAGAAGCGCCGTAGGCTCGTCGAAGATTACAAGCCGTATCTCGTCATTGACTGATATCTTGCTGATTGTGACCATTTCCTGCATTGCCACCGAGAGTTCGCTTATTTTCTTCCTTGGATCTACGTCCATCTCGAATCTATCGATGATCTTACGGCTCTCTTCATACATCAGCTCCCAATCTACCGTCTTACACTTCGTTACCGGCAGCCGTCCTAGAAAATAATTCTCCGCAATGCTCAGCTCCCTTGCTATATTCACATGCTGGTAATTGGCGTGCATTCCACATTCTTTGCTCTCCGCCACGCTCTGAGGCGTCTTCCATATGCCATCACAGCTGATGCTCACGGACCCCTCTTCCGGCTTTTCCACACCCATGATACATTTGATCAGGGTTGATTTTCCGGCTCCGTTCTCACCGAGCAGAGCCCTGACTTCACCTTTCCTGACCGTCAGGCTTATGTTCTGGAGCGCCTTGACACCCGGATATGATTTGCTGATATTGTCTACTTTTAAAATAATATCTTCTCCCATATGATCCACCATTCTTTCTTATACAATCAGGCCGCCACTCTGTAAGACGGCAGCCTGATATGTCAGGTTCTATTTATTTTTTGAGGATTGTAGGGTCAAGCAGAGCCTTGCTCTCCTCGGTATCCATATTCTCTTTCGTAACCGCCTGTGACGGACAGTTGATATGCTTCTCGCTCTCAGGGTTCTCCCCTGTCTTAAGATATTCTACTGCATTTTCAACAGCCTTATAGCCTTGGTCATAAGGTGTCTGTACGATAATCGCATAGAGGTTGCCGGCTGCGAGCGCCTCGATTTCCAGGCTGTCGGAGTCCACGCCGATACCGAGTATCTTCTTGCCGCTTCCGGCATTCTTCAGGCCGAGGGCGATGCCGTCGCCTGATACGTTATTGCCGCCGTATAATCCTATCAGCTCGTCGCCGTATGTAGAAATCTGGGTCTCTACGTTAGACTGTGCATTATTTACATCATTTTCGTTATAGAGCGTGTCCAGGCACTCGATATCAGGCGCATGCTCTGCCATATAAGCCTTAAAGCCATCCATTCTTTCTTCCAGCGTCTCTACGACAACCGACATATGCATCCCTATCTTACCTTTTGGCTCTATATTGTTGGCTTCCAGGCCGTCCAGCATCGACTGGGCTGCCGTCTCACCTATGGTCGTATTGTCGCAGTAGTAGTGCACGCCATAGTAGTCGCCATAATCATTGGAATCTCCGCCTTCTAGCCCCATGCTGACAAAGTTGACATAGATACCGGCATCCTTGGCTTCCTGCGTCTTAGGGACCGTTCCGTCCGGAGCCAGTGTTGCTGTAATGATTGCATCGGGTGAAGATGCGATGACGCTTTCATATGCCTTGATATAAGCATCCGTCTCGGATTCGGAAGCAGGTCCGCTCACCGAGAAATTGATCTTGATACCTTCTTTCTCCTCGATATCGGCAATCGCGTTTCTCATTCCTATCTCTGCATACTGCCAATACTCTGACTCTGTAGATGGTGACAGATAGACGATGTCATACTCATCCTTTCCATCGCCTCCTTCTTTTTTAGAATCTGAAGATTCCTTGTTTCCACAGGCTGCCAGTCCGAAGATCATAAGACCTGCCAGAACTGCCGGCAACATTTTTTTCATTTTCATATCTTTTCCTCCTTCTGATATCCGCTTCGTTAAAATGATGACGTTACTATATAGTATTGTTATGACATATTATATTTCTATTTACCCCATTTGTCAATTATCAACTATATATTTTTACTTATTTTTTACTATTTGTGCATTTTAACCATATTACAACCTTTCATTCAGTTCGATGTTCTCTCCGTCAGGACCCCTGAAGAATACCCATCTAGATCCCTTTGGCGGAAATACGTGAGGTGCTTCTGTATAGCTTCCTTCCTCGAATCTAATCCCATTCTGCTCCAGCTGTTCCATCACCTTGTCCAGATCATGCACTGCAATCGAGACGTGGTCAAACCATCCGTCTTCTCTCTTGACTGCATACGGAAACTGCACAAGCTCAAGCATACAAGAGCCATTTTGTACAAACTTCACAAGCACATCACCTTCCGGAATTTTGCTTACTGCCTCATGGACCAGTTCAAAACCCAGCTTCTCCTCATAAAACTGTAGCGTTCTTCTGATGTCATTGACATACAGCCCTACGTGTGCAAGGCCTTCCAATTGTATCCTTCCCATATGATACCTCCATTCGATTTCATCCATATAGCAATTCATCATTATATTGTAATGATATTACATAACTATGTATTTGTAAAGGAAATTCTTTTGAATTTCCTTTAATCATGCGTCTATATATTCACTTCACAACGGAACACATTTCTGTCACCCCTGAATTTGGCAATAGAATACTCGATCGGTTTCCCGTCTGCCGTATAAGTTACTGATGTCGTGAGCTGAATCGGATCCCCTTCCTTGATGCCGAGCAGTTCTGCCTCGCTTTCCTCGGCGGAGATAGCTTCCAGCTCCCTGACTGCTTTCACCGGAGTCGTCTCTGCATTTTTATCCAGGAACTCATACAACCCTGTTTTGTTCATGTCCATATCCAGCATGCCTCTGCAGCATATAGGAAGATATGCATCAGCCAGGACATTCGGCTCATCATTCACAAACCGGAGTCTGCGCAGATGAATCACATCCTCGCCTTCCATCAGCTGAAGCATCTTGCTCACGAGATCATTCGCCTTTATGACCGACAGCTCCAGCACCTTCGTCGTCGTCTTGACATTCTGCGACTGCAGCAGATTGTGAGAAGCCCGGATAACATTTGTAAAATCTTGTATTACTCTCTTTTCAGCAACGAAAGTGCCTTTACTTTTGATACGGTAAAGCTGCCCTTCCATCACCAGTTCCATAATCGCCTGTCTGGTTGTCGTCCTGCTGATTCCAAATATATCACTTAGCTCCAGTTCTGTAGGAATCATATCGCCCGGTTTCAGTTTGCCCTCCCTTATCATATCCAGTATAATCTTCTTTAACTGGTAGTACATCGGCACCGGTGTGTTTTTATCGATACTCTCTTTTGAAAACTGATTCATATTTGATATCCTTTCTCTAACTCAACCTTACCCTTTTATATTATTCTATTTCTTTGCAAAAGGCAACGTATATTTGCATTGTATTTAACTTACCCGCTCCTTTCCGTTAATGCATTTTTATTTTCTTGACCTATTTTCAAATTAATGATATCATAATGATATAACATAATTACATTTACGCTAATAACCAATAAAATATAAGATAGGAGTTATCGTATGTTGACCAATCCATCGAAAATTGACAAATCGACACCTGTACCACTTTATTTCCAGCTGAAACAGCTGATTATGGAAGAAATCAAGAATGGCAGCTATAAGGTAGGCGGAATGATACCAACTGAAAAAAAGCTGAGCGACACCTTTTTAATCAGCCGCACCACCGTGCGCCAGGCTATCACTGAGCTGGTGCAGGAAGGATGGCTCTACCGCATCAAAAGTAAAGGTACCTTCGTCTCACAGCCTAAGATAAGCCAGGACTTCATCAAAAAGCTGGAAAGCTTTAACGACCAGATACTCAGGGCAGGCATGTCGCCCAGTACTGAAGTGCTGAAGCTCGAAGTGCAGAAGGCGACCGCGAAAGTAGCTGCGAGCCTTGACTTGAAGGATAAGGAATCCGTCATATACCTCCACCGCAAACGGCTTGCAAACGGAGAGCCGATTGTCACGATTGAGACATGCCTGCCTTATGAGGACTGCAGCTTTATCCTGTCACATGATTTGGAAAAGGAGCTGCTGTACAGTATACTGAATGAGCGGAAAGAGACGAGCGTCTTCCGCGTCAACAGAATCGTAGAAGCCGTGGAAGCAGATTCCCGCGATGAGCAATATCTGGATATAGAAAGAGGAAAACCAATCCAGCATTTCACTTCTACCGGCTATAATGCCTATGGCAAACCGATAGAGTATTCCCTGGCCAGATACCGGGGCGACCGCAGCAGCTTTGAGATTACGGTCTTTCCCGACAATTCACAGTAGCAGCTACGGGCCGCTGTGAAAACGCTTCTTCTCTTCATACATCCTGGCATCCGCCTTCTCTATAAGTTCATGTATGGCTGCCGCATCTGTCCCCGCGTCCGGTGCGGCATAGCCCATGGATACGGACAGCTTGACGTCCTGCCCGTCATTATGCTTCTTGATGCAGCTCCCAAGCAGTCCCCGGCACTCCTTCTCTTCGAGATACGCCCCTCTTAACAGGATGACAAATTCGTCTCCACCGATACGATAGTACATCCCCCGGGTTTCATAAGCTTCTCTGAGACATCTGGCTGCAAGCTTCAGCAGCTCATCACCCGCCCTGTGCCCATACCGGTCGTTCACCTCCTTCAGATTGTTGATATCGAGTACAATGATGCCTGTAACTGCCGCAGAGCGCCCGGCTTCGATGTCAGCTATATGCTCTTCGTACAGCGTACGGTTTCCAATGCCCGTCATCATATCTTTGTAGGCCAGCTCCTGCAGCACTTCCGACCGTGCCGATTCTTCAGATACTTCCTGGAATTTATGTATGGCAAGCATGATGAGAATCGAAAGGAAGATAAAAAAACCGATAATAAAAAACTTTTCATTCTGGTTACCGCCTGTCTCGTAAAAGCTCAGCAGAGACAGGGAGGAAAAGCCTGCAAATATCCCGACACCTCCCATCGTCCATCTTACGTACAAGGAATTTCTGTTTACCGCACCTCGCAGGATAAAGTAAGCAATCGCTATGATACTTACGATGATTAGTATATGGGTCAGATAGACCATATGTTTAAAATCTGATATCATGACTGCATATGCCACATTCTGTACCAGGAAATTAACGATATAGACTGTCACCAGAATACCGAACATTTTCCGGCTGTACTCGCATACGAGCTGGACGAACAAAAGCAGCGGCACCGGCATAAGCATAAACAGCTCGAAGGACAGTACCATCAGCACCTGGCTGTCGTCAAATATAAGCTGCGGAAGCCCTGAGTCGGTAAATACCCATGCGGCCGACAGCAGGGCAAAGAGTCCAAGAAAGAAGAATATCATCGGGGAATCCCCCGCTTTCTTGACATGCTGCCAGAGCGACACAGTTAACATGCACATACCTGACATGGCCGTCATCACACAGAATAAGAAGGCCCAAAGATTATCGGCCAGTATGCCGTCCGCCATCTCTCCCGCAGAAGTAAGATAGCCCTGCTGCAATACGGCCTTTCCTGATTTTTCTGTATGAACCAGATGTATCTCCAGCTCCTGCCCGCCGCTGCCTGCCGGAATCCTGATTCCACAGTTGATGCGTGCCTCCATATAATATGAAGAATCATTATCTATTCCATATTCATAAAGGGACTCCCCATTCAGCGTCACTTCTATCTTCTGGTATACGTTTGGCAGCACAAGAACAGAATCGTCCGGAATATCATCGGGCAGTCTATAATAAAAATATCCTTCCTGCCCCTCCGAACGGTAAGGATATGACCTGACCTCTTTTCTTCCACCGTCCACCAGGCAGCTTACGCCTTCATCCATATATCGTTTTTCTGCTTTTACAAGCTGCATGCTGTCATCTTTCCCCGACCGGGCGGCAATTGCCATAACGACAAGAAAAGACACTGCTGCAGCGATACAGATAATCAGGGCAGGCAGCTTCTTTTTTTGATGCACATTCATACAAAAGTCCCCTTACGTTATTTCTTAAATTATTATTATATCATATTCTATTCACCGGATGGGTAAAAACAGTTTATTATTACCTATATTGTAACATTCGGACTGTAACGAAAGGAAAGCGGGGACGGGGATGTCATATGATATGACATCCTCGTCCCCGCTTTCCTATTAGATATAAATCGTCTTATTTTATTTGGGTTGATGCCTGCTGCATTGCAAAGCATCTAAGCTGCTCTTTCTTCCTGCTTCTGATATAGAATAGTTCCAGTACAAAGGCTGCCAGGATTATGAAGAAATGAAGGATGCACCTGCTCTGCACCGGTGCCTTCCCGCCATCCGCAGGCGTTATAGCCCCGCCAACGGCATCTGGTGCGGACGGAGATGCCGGCACCGTTTCCGAAGGCGTCCCTGCCGCCACAGCGTCCGCATCTGCCTCATACTGTACGCTGATAATGTTCTCTTCCAGATCGTCGCTCACTTTAAGCTCATACGTGCCGTCCGACAGCCGATACCTCTGTCCATCATATTCTGACATCTCCGGCGCCGGTGCGGCAACCGTGGTTCCGTATTCAGCCTGCGCCGTCACGCTCCGGGATTCGTCCAGGACATCCCCATAATAATACTGTACCGTATAATCGTAGCTGTTTACTTCAAAAGTCCCTTCTATCACGATATTCTCTGCCGGCATGTCGAAGCTGTATGGACGGTTCCACCCGCTGAAGCGAAAGCCCCTCTTGACAGGCTCCGGATCCGGTGTAACCGTACTGCCGTATTCATGCAGAACAGGCATCCCATATATCTCGCCGTCAACCATATACGTGACGGAATAGCTGTTGATATCATAGCTTCCCTCGACGACGATATCCGCCGCAGGCATCGTCTCAGGAAGGGCATCTATATTCCACCCGCCAAACGAATATCCTGTCTTCGCAGGAGCTTCTTTGAGTTCTCCGGTCTGTTCTCCGAACAGATAAGTATCTGGTTCTGCGATACGCTGCCCGTCCGGCTGCTGATAGATTACCTGGTAGCTTTTCCGGTCATAGTACAGTCTTAATACAAGCTCCTCCTCTGCGCTGACAGTGCCTGCAGCTATGCTGCCTTCCGCATCCGGATTGTAGTCAAACCCTTCAAAATCAGTCGGCACCGCCGTCACCTCTTCACCTGTTTTGCCACTCCTATCTTCGACAGCATTGGCATCCAGGACATATGATCCGTCCAATCCTTCTTTATAATGCTCTACCCGGTAAGGCGTGTCGCCTCTGGCCACAAAACTGCCGTAGATAGTTACATCTTCATCCGGCATGTCAAAATCCTGCTCCACATTCCACCCGTCAAAGTCATAGCCCGCTTTTGCAGGAACTTCCCGAAGAGTAACTTTATCGCCGTATTTATATGCCTCCTTTACAGCGTCGGCCTTACCATCTATCTCATAAGATACTTCATGGACATTTCTGTCATAGTACAGCCTCAATACGAGGCTTTCCAGGCCGGTCACAGTTCCTTCCGCCACAGTCCCCTTCGCATCTGGGTTGTAAGCATATCCTGTATACCGTGCCTGCTCAGCCTTGACTTCTGTGCCAGGATCGTATACGTCCCCTTCCACATCATCCTCAAGCCGATAGCTGCCGTCCAGCTGTTCCAGATAATGTTCGGTATGGACTTTGAACAATGCCGGCTCCACCTGGATATGGATATCCGAATCCGGTTCAAAATAAGTGAAGTTAAAGCCATTGCATACGTATGCACCTGTCTGGCCGTTACCACTCGTTCTTAATTCTGATATAACGCTTCCTTTGGCGAATGTCACCGGATTACCCTTGTCATCGGTCCCCTTTACATCACTTGACAGCGTCATCTTCACCGGCATCACCTGGCTGTTTCCGGCCTTCAGCCATACGCCGAATGAAGTGAAACGGCTGCTGCACCACTGCGAGTATCTTGTATAATCCAGCCCGGAAGCACCGTTCCCTGTCAGCGTATACCCAACTCTGTATCCGTCCGCCACATGGTACGTCACCTGATATGTGGCTTCTTCCGCCGGTGACACTTCTATCTGTATATTAGAATCAGCTTTAAAATACGTATGGCTGTACGGCATGACGACTTTGGCGTTCCTTCCGTCCAGTTTGGATATTACGGTTCCTCTCGTATACCTGACCGGATTTCCGTTCGTATCTGTGCCTGTCACGTCATTGGCAAGTGTCATCGTTACCGGCATCACTGCCGTTCCTGACTTTGTTTTGAGCCAGACTCCAAAAGACGTCAGTCTTTTTTCACAGGCAATCGAATCTGTCGTATATGTCTTTCCGTCGCTGCCCTTCGTAAGCTTATATGCGTTCTGGAACTGTCCGGCCACCTTATACGTAATCGTATAATTGCCCTCAGGAACTGCTGCCCTGCTACTACCGGTAGCGCTCAGCGCACTTGACGCCCCGGCACTCTCAGCAAAAGAGATCTCGACGACTTTATCTTCTGTAATTTCCCGAATCTCATATGTAGAGGCGCCATCTTCTGTTCCTGTGGCATCGAGTACCACGCCGTTGGCTGTCACCTGCCTAACCTCATATCCATCGTCTGGTCTGACTTCCAGCGTTACAGAGGACGCTTCCTCTACCTGCCTTTCGTAATCCCCTGACAAGTCTATTTCCGCTGTCTCACCGGCGGTTTTCATTACCGCGCTGCCTGGGGCGGAATCTGCCGCCTTGACGGTCAATTTGTGCTGCGCCACGACAGGTGAATCTTCTCCACCTGCATCCGAGACTGCCGTCTCCAGCTGTGCCGGTCCGGCTTCTGGCTGCACCGGTTCCTCTTTTTGATCTTGCTGCCCCGGCTCCTGTCCCGCCACGCTGTCCGTCTGTCCAGATGGCTCCGGCTGAGAGTCTGTCACCTCCACGTCCACTCCGTCTGAGCTGAACTTCTGCTGTCCGGCCTCAACCGTGCTTTCCGCCTGTGCATCCTGCTGTTCTCCCTCAATCTCATTCGCCTTGAGCTCGCTGCCCATGGAATAGACCACATTGGCTCCGAGGAGAGCCACGGCCAGAACAAGCGCCAGCCATTTCTTAAATCTTTTCATATTATATTCCGCTCCTTATATACTAAATCGCAAACTTGATAATCATGCTCTATAATAATAAGACAATGCCGGAGCTTAAAACGGCTCATAAAAACAAAAAAATTTATAGCTGTTTTACGATACATACCACTCTATCACCCGATTGCCCCACATGATTCCCATCAGCATACCTATACAGAGGAACGGACCGAAGGCAATGGCATCTCCTATCTTCCTCCTGCCGGCAGCCATCCCGTACACGATGCTGGCGCCCGCCGTCAGAACCGCCGCTGCCGCAGATACGGCTGTAACCTTCCACCCGAGAAATAATCCGCAGGCGGCCATCAGTTTGATATCACCACCACCAAAAGAACCTGGCACGATAAGGGCAATGACAAGAAACGGCACGCTGACACAGAGACTTCCGGCTGCTCTATCCCACAAGGACAGGCCGGGCAGCGTCCATACCGACAAGAACGCCAGTATGATGACTGCCGCACAGCATATATCCGGAATCTCTCTGCGGTACAAGTCAGTGAGCGTCACCGCTGCCAGGATACATAAAAACCCGAACATGGTCAGGCAGGCACCTGTACCCTTGTACCGGTACAGGCAGTACAGTACCGCTGCGGTACCTGAAGCGCAGCAGATCCACGTACGCGAAGATGCGTTCCCTGATATGCCTCCCCGGGTACAGCATCGCCCGATTATATGGAATACAGCGGCCCCGACGGCCGCTGCTGTAATGGTACGGATCACTTATATCAGGGTCTCCTTTCCTTCGCTGCTCCTGTCTTCTGGCTCCCTGTCCGGCTCCTGTGCCCGGCACTCCCGGAACAAGGCATCGACTGCATCTTCATAGGCGGCAAGCCGCTCCGACTTGCGAATCCTCTTCGCATGCTTCTTACTGTCCGGGAACAGATGAATCATATAGCACCACAGTTCCTTCATCTTGAATAGGATAACCTTGTCCCCGGAGAGCACTTCTCTGTAACCGCTGTACACTCTGTCGTGAAACCTTCGTATCCGCTCCTGATCCAAAGCCTCTCCTCTTTCTGCCGACTCTATCAGCATCGGATTGACAAGCAGCCCTCTTCCGAGCATCACCTTATCTACGTCCGGGAAGCGCGCCCGGAACACTTCCAGGTCCTCTGCCGTAAATATGTCACCGTTATAACACACCGGGCATGTGCTCATCGCCAGCGCCTGTGCAAACACTTCCAGATTAGGACTGTTCTTATAGAAATCCTGCTGTGTCCTCGGATGGATGATAAGTTCCTTAAGAGGATATTGGTTATAGATTTCCATGAGCCTGTGGAATTCTTCCGGGCTGTCCCTTCCGATCCTCGTCTTGACCGATATATCCGCCTCTGTCCTGTCGAATATCTCACACAGAAATCGGTCCAGCTCCTGGGGCTTTGCCAGAAATCCAGATCCCCTGTACTTGGATACGACAGTCTTGGACGGACAGCCAAGGTTCAGATTAATCTCATCATATCCAAAGTCCTTCAGCTTCTTCGCCGTCAGGATAAAGTCATCGGCATTGTTCGTGAGAAGCTGTGGTACGACGCGCATTCCCTCGTTATGTTCCGGAAGAATGTCATTTCTTTCCCTGGAACTGAGCTTCCCGTGCTGGTTTGGCGCGATAAATGCAGTGATATATTTGTCAATGCCAGGAAAGAACGCCTGGAATGCATTGCGGTGTATGTAACCGGTAATCCCCTCCATCGGGGCAAAATAATACTTCATGATTCATCCTCCCATCCCCGCCCCCTGCTTCCTACATCCTGCTCTGATGCGGAGATACAGACTATTATACCTGTCCGGCGCCTGTTATTCAATACAGGCTTTTATACTTGCCGCAAATAATGGGTTGGATGCCAGGTGTCTCCATCCCATATGTACCTTGATCATCTCCAACTTTTCTGCTTCTGTCCTGTCCGGATACAGCTCCTCCACCCGCAGCACACACTGCTTCAGCTTATCCAGGAGTGTTTTGCTCCTTTGGAGCGCTTCTGTTATCTGGCTGCCTTCATATATCTGGTCCCATGCGGGACAGCAGTACCGTATATGTTCCAGAGTCTGTAATGTCTGAATGGATTGCATACTCCTGCTTATATCAGTAAGAATCGGCAGATCATCCCGCGCAGGTATGGCATCTCCCGTAAAGACCGCACCTGCTTCTTCCAGTACATAAGATACCGAGCCGGCAGAATGCCCTGGCGTATCAAGCACCCGTATCGTCACGCCTTCTGCCGGCCGGATGATGCTCCCTTCCCTGACCGGTACATCTACCGTAACGGAATCCCCTGCCAGGTTATAGAAGTTAGGTATAGGCCGCTCTGCAAACTGTACGCCGATATCCTCTATCCACTCCCGTTCCGCCTCCGGCGCATATACCTTGCAGCCTGTAATCCGCCTGAACGCAGATGCCCCGCCGATATGGTCGGGATGGGCATGTGTCAGGAACAGCGCATCGATCTCGTCCTGACTTCGGCCTATCTGGCCCATGTACGCTATGATACTATCTTCACATCCCGCCACCCCGGCATCTATGAGACAGCACCGCCTGCCTGTGATGAGGTAGAGATAGACATACCTCTTGATTTGATCTGTCACATGAAAATCTATCCTGATTTGATGTACATTGCTGCATACTTCCATCTTCTACCCCTCCACGATAACTGCCCTGCTGTCCACTGAGTTCTCTCTTTTCGATACGATCTTTTTATATGCTTCCGACTTAAGGCACCTCTCAAGATCCCTTCTGCTCTCCCACTCGATGACGATGACACGTGCAGGCTTCCATCTCTCATCCAGTGGCATGACGTTATCGGAACGCACGATATACGTTCCCCCGTACGCTTCAACGAGGGGTCTGACCTCCTGTATGTACTCGTCATATGAACCTCGTCCCTGTTTCTTGTCTGTATATATTGTAACGATAAAATAGACCACTATTCTCCCTCCTTTATGCAAGTGTTCACTTGCATCACTGTCATAAAAGAATGGTACCGGAGGTACCATTAGCTTTTCCGTATCCCGTCCGCAAATACGCGGACGCTGTTGCAGATATACTTCTCTTTTTCAACCTGGGTCAGATTCGTTCCGAAGGATGCATGTAAGAATACAAAACCAAAGTTCATGGACAGGAACATCATTGCCAGGCTCTCGCAGTCACCCTCTTTTATCTTCCCTTCGCCGGCCATCTTTTCCAGATACTCCGTCAGCACCTTCTTGAATACCGCCGGCACTTTTAATATGGAGTCCGCCGTATGTGGATATAGTTCCGGCGTCCGAAGACCTATGGACACTTTTACCATGCGGGGCGTCACCTTCCGCATGTACGTCCTGGAAAAAGACAGAAGGTCGCTTAAGACATCCCCGCTGTATGGAAAATCTTCCTCCGACAGGCATGGGTTCCACTCCGGCAATTCCATTGCCGACAGCACAATCTCTTTCTTTCCCTTAAATTTACGGAAAATCGTACATTCGTTCACTCCTGCTTTCAATGCGATGTCTTTTGTCGTCGTCGAGGAATACCCCCGCTCCATGATAAGCGACATGGCCGACGATATGATCTTCTCCTGTGTCTCGTCCTGCAAGTGCATCACCTCCTCCGCTCATGCAAGTGCTCACTTGCATATTACCATTTCTGATACGATGTGTCAACCGGCTGCTTCAAGGTGCTGTTATGCGGGGACAGGTGTCATATCTTACAAGAATCTTTTCTTGGTTTGTATTAAAATAGCCCAAGAACAGGAACCAGGAAAGGAAAAGAATAATGGAAATACAGGATCAAAAATGTGTCATGGTAATAGACGAAGCGCTTCCGGCCGGCATTGCCGCCAACACGGCCGGCATCATGGGCATCACCCTGGGCAGGCATATTCCAGAGGCCGTAGGGCCTGACGTGCGTGATAAAGATGGCAGGACCCATCTCGGCATCATCGCGGTACCGGTACCCATCCTCAAAACGTCCGCTGATAAGATCAAAGACATAAGGGAGCAGCTCTATGCCCCCGAGTTCTCAGACTTGACTGTCGTCGACTTCTCCGATGTGGCACAGAGCTGCAACGTATATGAAGAATTCATCGAGAAAGCGGCAGGTGCGGATACATTTACCTATTATGGCATCGGAATCTGCGGAAGAAAAAAAGCGGTAAACAAGCTGACCGGCAGCCTCCCTCTGCTGCGATAAGCTATGCTTAACGGCGCGTATCGGCCTCTCCGTGGTATGCCTCTATCCTTCCGGCCTCTTTATCGCCGGTATGAGCATGCCCCCCAGGCTGTTGCCCAGTGTCATAATCAGCAGATATCCCGCCGCTTTCGGCGACCATGCGCCGGCCAGCGTGAAATAGAACATATTTGCGACACAATGTTCAAAGCCGCACAGGATAAACACGCTGACACAGAGAAATAAGATCAGCGGGTTCCCCTTCTGCTTGAAGCCATCTACGGCGATAAACATAAGAAGGCCACAGAAGATGGAAAGCAGCAGGATGCTGAACGGAGTATCGTCAAGCTTCGTCCTGCAGATTCCTGCCGCTGCTTTTCGTATCCCTCCTATCCGTGTCATGAGCACGGCCTGTGCGGCAAGCGCGGCGCCGGCCAGATTGCCGGCCCAGGTGACACCGAGCAGTAAGCCGTATGTCTTCTTATCCGTCTGACCGACAAGATAGCCTACTTTGCCAGTGTAGAGATAGAGGCCGTTCAGCACGACCGCATACAGCCCGACAGTAAAGAGCACGGACCCCAGTACCTTATGATCCACAGAGAGATAGACCGTTCCCCCCATGCCGATGGACAGTCCGGCCGCCGCCGCCAGAAAAAACATCTTCGTATATCGTCTCATAGTTCCACCCTTCCGGAAGATCTTCTAACGGCTCCCACTTAAATATGCCGCTCCTCTTACGACATGCTTCGCCAGTACCGAAGATGTCACGCTGCCGACTCCTCTTGGTACCGGGCTGATATAAGATGCCTTGTCTTGTACGGCATCATAATCCACATCACCGCAGAGATTTCCTTGTGCGTCTACATTAATCCCCACATCAACCACGACAGCGCCGTCCCCGACCATACTGCCGCTGACCATCTTGGCCTTGCCGGCCGCCGCCACTAATACTTCCGCCTCCCGGCACGTCTGTTCCAGTTGTTCCGTTCTTGTATGGCACACTGTGATTGTGGCATGCCGCTTCAGCAGAAGCATGGACAATGGTTTCCCGACGACCATGCTCCTTCCGATGACGGTCACTCTCTTTCCTCTCGGGTCTATCTTATAGTAATCCAGCATCTCCATCACTGCCTCTGGGGTGCACGGCGCATAGCCTGACTCATCGCCGGTAAATACCTTGGCGATATTCACCGGACTCATGCCGTCCACGTCCTTCATCGGATGTATCATCTCCCTGACCGGATCCTCATCCAGGTGTGCCGGAAGAGGTCTAAAGAGAAGGATTCCGTGTATGTTCGGATTGTCATTTACTCTGCAGAATTCTTTCTCAAACTCTTCCTGCGTGATGTCTTCCGGCAGTTCCGTCACCTGGCATCCGATTCCGATGGCCTCCATCCTCTTCCTGGCCCCACGTTCATACGCCAGGTCGTCCGGCCTTGCCCCCACACGTACGATGCCAAGACATGGGAGTATCCCCTGCTCTGTCAATCTCTTTGTTTCCTCTACAAGGCGCTCCTTCATAGCCGCCGCTACGTCTGCCCCTTTCATCACTATGCCCATTGTCTTCCCTCCTGCCCTAACGGATATGTTCCAATACGCCGCCGTATATCCTTTCCTTCATAATCCTGGCTTCCCGAATCAGCATATCTGCTTTCTCGTTCAGCTCCTCTGCCCGATTTCTGTCCTTCATCAGCTTCGTATTGATGAATACATTCAGGGAGGCCCCATTAAGCGCCGCCTGGGCGAACAGGGCCCCTACGCCTACGTCACTTAGCGCTATCCTGCTGCCTTTCTCACCGAGCACGCCGAGCAGGCATATCACTTCTGTCACCGTCTCCATAATCTCAAGCGGCACGATGCTTGCATCATACAGCGCCTGTTCCAGCACGTTCGCCTTTTCTTCTTTTTGCTCTTCTGTCTCTTTGGGCAGCCCGTAAGCTCTTGACAGAGGCTCGAACGCCTGCGCGTCCTTATCTGTAAGTTCCACCAGCCGTTCCCGCAAGACTTCCAGCCTGTCTCTGACCGCCGCAACTTCTGCTTCCACATCCGCATACCTTTTCTTGCCGACCGTCAGGTTCGCCACCATCATGCCAAGGGCGGCGCCCAAGGCTCCCGCGGCAGCAGAGGCCCCTCCGCCGCCCGGCACCGGAGCGGCAGAAGAAAGAGCCTCGAGAAAATCCGTCGTCTTCATCTCCAGCATCATCATTCTTATCTCCTCCTTAGAACAGCCCGGATATCACGCCGTCCTCATCCACATCAATCTTCTCCGCAGACGGCACCTTCGGAAGCCCCGGCATCTTCATGATATCACCTGTCAGCGCCACGAGGAAGCCGGCTCCTGCAGATGCGGCTATGTCCCGTATCGTAATACGGAAGCCTTCCGGCCTGCCGAGCTTTTTCGGGTCATCGGTCAGAGAATACTGGTTCTTTGCCATGCATACGGGAAGATTGCCAAGTCCGATGCTTTCCAGGTTCCTGATTTCTCTTATTGCCTTAGGTGTGTAGTCAACACCGTCCGCTCCATATACTTCACCGGCTATGGCCTCTATCTTATCCTGTATGGACGCTTCCGTATCGTATACGAACCGCATCGTGCTCTCCCCTTCGCAGAGACGGATTACTTCCTCCGCCAGTTCCCGGCCGCCGGCGCCGCCGCCAGCCCATACGTCGGACAATGCCACGTGAACCCCTAGCTCCCGGCATTTTTCCCGTACAAGATCCAGCTCCCTCTGCGTGTCTGTCGGAAACTTGTTGATTGCCACTACGGCAGGCAGGCCGTATACTTTTGTTATATTCTCAATATGCTTCAGCAGGTTCGGAATGCCCTTCTTAAGCGCATTCAGATTCTCCTCCTGCAAGTCCGCTTTCGCCACTCCCCCGTTGTATTTCAACGCCTTGATGGTCGCCACAAGAATCACGGCATTGGGGCGGAGGCCGGACATCCTGCATTTGATGTCCACGAACTTCTCAGCCCCCAGGTCTGCACCGAACCCTGCTTCCGTCACCATGTAATCTGCCAGCTTCATGCCCATCTTCGTGGCGATGACGCTGTTGCATCCGTGTGCGATGTTGGCGAACGGTCCGCCGTGGATAAATGCCGGCGTCCCCTCCAGCGTCTGGACAAGATTCGGCTTCAGGGCATCCTTAAGAAGCGCCGCGACAGCTCCCTGTGCATTCAGGTCGCCTGCCGTCACAGGCTTTCCTGTCCTGGAATATGCAACGATGATTCTGGCTACCCTCTCCTTCAGGTCCGTGATATCCTTCGCAAGGCAGAATACTGCCATAATCTCAGAAGCGACCGTAATGTCAAAGCCGTCCTGTCTCGTCACCCCGTCCGCTTTTGAACCGAGCCCGTCCACGATGCTTCTGAGCTGGCGGTCGTTCATGTCCACGCATCTTCTCCACGTCACCTTGTTCGTGTCGATATCCAGTGCATTGCCCTGATGGATATGATTATCCAGCATGGCGGCTATAAGATTATTGGCAGCCCCGATGGCGTGCAGGTCTCCGGTAAAGTGGAGATTGATATCTTCCATCGGTACGACCTGTGCATAGCCGCCTCCCGCCGCGCCGCCTTTGACTCCGAATACCGGTCCAAGCGACGGTTCCCTTAAAGCGACCATCGTCTTTTTGCCAAGACGGTTCATGGCGTCTGCCACGCCAATGGTGGTCGTCGTCTTTCCTTCTCCTGCCGGAGTCGGATTGATTGCCGTCACTAGCACCAGCTTTGCGTCTGGGCGGTCCGCCAGCTCATCCGTGTAATAGCGATAGTCGATCTTAGCCTTATATCTCCCGTAGTTCTCTATATATCTGTCCGGAATCCCAATAGAGGCGGCAATATCATTAATTCTTTTCATCTTTGCATCCTGGGCAATTTCAATATCACTTTTATATCCCATCTTTCTATCCCTTACACCTTATGGCAGATGTATTATCCTTTCTATAATATGCTTTACATAATATGTCCTGTACTATCGCCTCCGTGGGACGACATGGATGGCTTCTCCAAATACTTCCTCCAGAGCCTCGCCGGCCCCTTCATTGTAAGTCGGGTGTGCACGCATCCCTTTCAATAGCTGCTCCACGGTCAGCCTGTTGGCAATGGCCGTCGTGAATTCACCAATCATATCCGTGGCTCTCGCACACATCATTTGAGCGCCTAAGATAACTCCTGTATGAGCCTCTGCAACCACTTTGATAAAGCCCCGTTCTTCCTTTGTGATGAGAGATTTTCCGTTGGCGCTCATGATGAATTTGCCTGTCTTGATCTCGCACCTTTTATCTCTGGCCTCTTCCTCTGTCATGCCGACCGACGCGATCTCCGGCTCCGTGTATACGCAGCCGGGGATTACGCCCAGGTCCACGGACGGGCTCCTCCCGGCTATGATATCCGCTACATACATCCCCTGTGCGGCGGCGGTATGGGCGAGCTGCGTACCCTTTATCAGATCGCCCACCGCATAGACGCCGTCCATGTCTGTGCAGAACCTGTCATCCACCACGATTCTTCCTCTATCCAGGCGGATACCCGTACCCTCTTCCAGAAGGTCATCCGTATCCGGACAGCGGCCAACTGCACACAGCACATACCGGGCGGAACTTCTTACTTCCTGCCCCTTTTCTTCAAATGCGCAAACGAGATGCTCTCCCTCTTTCTCGATACGCTTTACCGATGCTCCTGTGTGGATATCCAGCCCCCGTTTTTTCATAAGCATCTTCAGATTCTGGGATATCTCCTTATCCATGTTCGGCACAAGGCGCGGAAGCGCCTCCACGACGGCAACCTTGCTGCCAAGGGCCAGATACACGGTCGCAAATTCCATGCTGATAACACCGCCCCCGATTATGAGCAGGCTATCCGGCACTTCCGCAAGCTTGAACAGCCCATCGCTCGTCAGCACCCCTTCCAGGTCCATTCCAGGGATGGGCGGCAGCATGGGCTTTGACCCGGCCGCCAGCAGCACATGCCGGGCCTCATAGACTTGTGCTGCCCCACTTGCGTCTATGACCCTGACTTCCCGGTCACCCGTAAGCGTCCCTTTTCCATATATCACCGTCACCTTATTCGCCTTGAGGAGCTGTTCTACCCCCTTACAGAGCTGGTCTGTCGTCTCTTCCTTGTAGGCCAGGATCTTACCGTAATCATAGGCGACCCCGGAAGCTGTCACCCCGAACGTCCCGCCCGAAAGCATCTCCTGGTACAAAGAAGATGCGTGAATCATAGCCTTTGCCGGGATACAGCCCCGGTTCAGGCAAGTACCGCCGACCCGTCCGGCCTCTACGACCGCTGTCTTAAGCCCGTTCTTTGCCGCTCTGATTGCAGCTGTATATCCTCCGGGCCCTGCACCAATTATAATCAAATCAAATGTATCTTCTGCCATATCATGCCTCCTTATTAGAATTCTGCTGCCGACAGCCACGTGATGATATCCGCCAGCATCGCTTCTTCCTGCGCGTCATCGGACCAGAAGAGCCCCAGTTGCGCGCACACGGCGGTACGCCTGTATTCCAGGTTCTTCATGTATTCCGGGAGAGCAAGCATGAAGCCAGGCTTCATGGAATCCGACCAGACCGCCGCATCTGCTATCCTGCCGTTCTTCACCTTGAACTGAAGCGTCAGATTCCCCCACGGGAACCGGTGGGAGAGCTCATGCTCGAATTCCATCCTGCGTCCATAAGTCCAGTCCCAGGAAGCATATTTCTGCTCTGCCGCTTCCAGCTTCTCGCCTTCTAATTCCTTTTGCCTGCGAATCCCGCACTTTCTTCCATATACTTCCTCAAATGCCTGGCGCAGAGACTCTTTCAGCATGCCGATGGTCAGTTCCGGGCAGAACTGCTTCAGATTGACGACTCTTGACTTCACAGATTCCACACCCTTCGACTTCAGCTTCTCCTTTGACACGGTCAGATATTTTGACAATTCCCCGATATTGACATCCACCATCAGCGTGCCGTGATGATAACAGCAGGCTCCCTGCTCATAAAACGCATTGCCGGAGAACTTCTTTCCCTGCGCCAGTATGTCATTGCGTCCGGACTTTTCCGCCTCTATGCCAAGCTTCTGCACTGCCCGCACGATGACCTCCAGCTGTCTGTCCAGGTCATAATTATCTTTACTCACAAGAAAGGTAAAGTTCAGGTTGCCCAGGTCATGATATACCGCGCCGCCTCCGGACAGGCGGCGCACAAGATACCCGCCGTCGTCCTTCAGCCTGCTGACAAGGCATTCCTTCCACGCATTCTGGTTCCGTCCGATGACGACCGTGTTGGCATTCTGCCAGAGGTACAGGATACATTCATCGCCGGCACAGCTTAAGAGAAGCCGCTCTTCCAATGCCAGATTCTTCCGGGGGTCGGTCTGCTCTGCCTCTATGTATGTGATTCGTTCCACCATATATCCGTATTCTCCCTATGCTTCAAAGTGATAACGAAGGACCGGATGCCTGGCGGCTCCCACCTCATCGAGCCGTGACACCGGCGTAGTAACCGGCGCGTCGTGCAGACGCTGCACGTCTTCTTCTGCCTCATGATACAGCTTACGGAATACCTCTATCGCCCTGTCCAGCGTCTCTTTCGATTCTGTCTCGGTAGGCTCCGCCATCAGTGCCTCTTTTACAATAAGCGGGAAGTACATGGTAGGCGGATGAATGCCGTTGTCAAGAAGTCCCTTGGCGATATCTGTCGCGGCTGCTCCGGTCTTCTTTTTCAAGTCCTCCAGGCTCATGACAAATTCGTGCATACACACTTCGTCATAGGCCATCGTATACAAGTCTTTTAACTGGTGCATCATGTAGTTCGCGTTCAATACCGCATTCTGGCTTGCCTCCCGGACTCCATCCCTTCCAAGTGTGAGCATATAAGCCAGGGCCCGTACGACGACGAGGAAATTCCCGTAGAAGCTCTTCATCTCACCGATGCTCTGCTCCGGCCTGATAAAGGACAGCCGCTCTTTTCCGTCCACGAGTACGGAAGGAAGGAACGGGACGAGAAATTCCTTACAGCCTACCGGACCGCTTCCCGGCCCTCCTCCACCGTGAGGTGTGGAAAATGTCTTGTGCAGATTCAGATGGATGACGTCAAAGCCCATATCTCCCGGCCTTACTATACCCATCACCGCATTCAGGTTGGCTCCGTCATAATAGTTCAGGCCGCCGCAGCTATGGATAATCTCTGTAATCTCCAGTATATTCTTGTCGAACAGGCCTACCGTATTCGGATTGGTCAGCATCAGACCCGCTATGTCGTCTCCTGCCGCCTCCTTAAGCTTCGCAATATCCACGCATCCGTCCGGGCCGGAGGGCACGCTCACGACAGAATAGCCGGCCATAGTGGCGCTTGCCGGATTCGTGCCATGTGCCGAATCGGGAACGATAATCTTCGTTCGCTTCTTATCTCCTCTGCTTTCATGGTATGCCTTGATCAGCAGAAGGCCTGTAAATTCTCCGTGCGACCCTGCCGCAGGCTGCATCGTCATGCGGTCCATCCTCGTAATCTCACAGAGGTACTCCTCCGCAGTCCGGATGACTTCAAGACATCCCTGTACCGTTTGTTCCGGCTGCAGCGGATGAACCTCTGTAAAGCCGGGAAGTTCGGCCATGTCATTGTTGATTTTCGGGTTGTACTTCATCGTACAGGAGCCAAGGGGATAGAATCCATCGTTGACTCCGTGGGATTTCTTCGCCAGCTCCGTGTAATGCCTGCTCAAATCATTTTCCGACATCTCCGGCAGATGCAGCGCCATCTTCCGCCTGTCTTTTTCTGCAGGTTCCACTACCGGCACGTCACATGCCGGAAGCAGATCCATGCCTCTGCCCGGTCTGCTTTTTTCAAATATAAGCATCTACTGCACCTCCTTCAAAATACGGACCACCCTGTCGATCTCTTCTTTTGTGTTCATCTCCGTACAGCACCAGAGTATCTTTCCGTCCGCAAGTGGATAACCTCCGAGAATCCCTTCCTTTTCCAATGCTTCCAGTGCTCTTTGCGCCGGCACGTCTGAGCCCGTGACAAATTCATGGAAGAACTCTGCCTTGTTCAGAGTCTTATAACCGATCGCGTCAAGCTCTGCTGCCATATAATGTGCCTTAGACATGCACTGCCGCGCAGCCTTCTGTATGCCCTCCTGTCCCATCGCCGCCAGATATACGCCCACTCCGAGTGCACAGAGTGCCTGGTTGGAACAGATGTTGCTGGACGCCTTCTCCCGCCGGATATGCTGCTCTCTCGCCTGAAGCGTCAATACATACCCTGTATTCCCATTAGAATCTTTCGTCTCGCCAACGATGCGGCCTGGAAGCTTCCTTGTCATCCCTTCTACGCAAGTCATAAAGCCAAGATACGGTCCGCCAAACCCAAGCATAAGCCCAAGCGGCTGCCCTTCTCCGACTGCCACATCGGCACCGTACTCCCTCGGCGTCTTCAGGACGCCAAGCGATATAGGATTCACACCCATGACATATCTGGCACCCGCGCTGTGGGCAATCTCGCCTGCCTTTGCAGCATCTTCCAGATTGCCGTAATAATTCGGATGCTGGATATAGACGCAGGCTGTCTGCGCGTCAATATGCTCTTCCAGCCAGGACAGGTCTGTTACGCCGTCTGCCTCCGGTATCACTTCCAGCTCCATCTCGTTGCCGAAGCAATAGGTCCTGACCGTCTCCAGTACATACGGCGGCGCCGCTGCCGACACAAATGCTTTCTTCCGCTTCCGTTCCCGGCACATGGCAACCCCTTCCGCAGCGGCTGACGCTCCGTCATAGACCGAAGCGTTGGAGGCGTCCATACCGGTCAGGTCACAGATCATCGTCTGATATTCGTAAATCGACTGGAGAATTCCCTGGCTGATCTCGGCCTGGTACGGTGTGTAGGCCGTCATCAGGTTCTCTTTTGAAGTGACGCTTTTCACGATGGCCGGTATAAAATGGCGGTATGCACCGGCCCCTCTGAAAATGCTAGGAAATACCGTGTTTTTTGCAGCCATCTGCTGCATCCTTCTTCGGACCTCCAATTCGGACATGCCTTCGGGCAGATCCAGGGTGCCCTTTACTTTTACTTCATCCGGAATGTGGATGAATAAATCCTCCATAGAAGAAAAGCCAATTTCATTCAGCATGGCTTTCTGCTCTTCTCTGGTGTTTGGAACGTATGAGCCCATAGGAACACCTCCTTACTCTTTCTCGCTCTCGACTAATGCTTCATACTCTTTTGCTGATAATAATTCTTCCTTTTCAGACACGTCCTTCACTTTTACGAACCATGCCTCGTAAGGTGATTCGTTGATACGTTCCGGGGCGTCCAGCAGTTCTTCATTGACCTCGCTCACAACGCCAGATACCGGCGCGTATACATCTGAGACTGCCTTGACAGATTCCACGTCTGCAAAAGGCTCTCCCACCGTTATCTCATCCCCCTCCTCCGGGAGGTTGACAAATACAAGGTCGCCAAGCTCAGACTGTGCATAGTCTGTCAGGCCTATCACGAACACTCCGTCTTCTTCTTTTACCCATTCATGTGATTTGGAATACAATACTCCTTGCTCTAATTTCATAACTATCCATTCCTTTCTTTTTCTATCTTTCCTGTCATCCGTCTACTTGTTTCTTTTATAAAAGGGAAGTGCCGTAATCTCTGCTTCAACCATACGGCCCCGCACTTCTGCCGCTACCTTTGTGCCCGGTTCCGTATATTCTGCCTCGAGAAGCGCCATGGCAACGGGATAGCCAAGATATGGACAGTGCGTGCCGGACGTCGTATGTCCGATTACGGTATCGCCCACATATACATCCTGATGCTCCCGGATGATTCCCCGTCCGGTCACTTTAAGCCCTACACGCTTTCTCTTTGGCTCTCCTAGCTTCTCCATGGCTTTCTTGCCGATAAAGTCCTCCTTGGCCATCTTGACTGCGAATGTAAGCCCCGTCTCAAGCGGCGTCACCTCTTCGTCCATCTCATGTCCGTAGAGCGGCATGGCCGCTTCCATGCGCAGCGTGTCCCTGGCCCCCAGTCCGCAAGGAATCAGTCCGTCTTCCTTTCCGGTTTCCAGCAGAAGATTCCACATCTGCTCTGCTTTCCCACTGTCCAGATACAATTCCACTCCATCTTCTCCTGTATATCCCGTCTTTGATATGATGCAGGGAATCCCGCCCGCCTCCGCCTCGAACACCGCATGGTAATACTTCTGCGGAATGCACGCTTCCTCCGTAATCCTGCGGAGGATATCCATGGCCCTTGGCCCCTGGAGCGCAAGCTGCGCATACCGTTCGGAGACATCGGTGAACGTAACCTCGCCCGACTGGTGTGCCACCATCCATTCATAATCCTTATCTTTGTTTGCGGCATTGACTACGATAAAGTAACGTTCCTCTCCTTCTTTGTAGACAATCAGGTCGTCTACGGTCCCGCCATTCTCATTGCACATCGGACTGTACCTCGCCTGCCCGATTGCCATCCCTTCAAAGTTGTTCGTAAGCAGCATCTGCAGATTGGAAAGTGCATCCCTGCCCTCACACCGTATCTCTCCCATGTGGGAGACATCGAACAGCCCTGCCTGCGTCCGCACTGCCATGTGCTCTTTCATCACCCCGGTGCCATACTGCACGGGAAGTATGTATCCGGCAAACGGGACCATCTTCCCGCCTGCCTGCACATGCGCTTCGTAAAGCGGCGTCTTTCGCTCCATATCCCTACCTCCTTCATAGTCTGTATCGATTGACTTTTACAAGTTCATACCGGCGATGGAACGCTCGACTTCTGCCCCCGATGATGCAAAAAGGGGCAAATATAAATATCACACTGATATCCATACTCACCCCTGTCATCCAGAGTATCGTCCGAACTTAATTCCTTTGCCTGAGAGTTTCGGTCATCCCTTTCCCCTTCGGCGCTATCACACAGATAGACTCTCTTAAATCCATCACCCGATATATGAAACTACTTTGATTATAACGGGCTTTAAATTATCTGTCAATAATTGTTTTTTTATTAACATTTCGCTCAATTGATTTATATTTCACATAATTGTCTATATGTTATCAATCAGTCTGTCTGCGCCATCCGCTGCGTCAGCCCCGTCTTCTCCATCCTTTTATAGACAATCGCAGGTACGGAGATACAGATACATGCAAGCACGGAGATCATAACCGCATACAGAACCCACGGATAGGTAAATGTAAAGTATGCAAGCCTGGCCTTCATATAGATGCATACAAGACCAAGTATGCCGCTTCCTGCCGTAAGCATAAGCCCTGCCGTCAGAAGACAGTAATACAGGCCTTCTGCCATGAGCATCCGTTTAAGCTGCCTGTGCGTCATCCCCATACCTTCCAGCAGTGCCAGCTCTTTCTGTCTCGACCATATGCCTGTCACCATCACATTCAGGTAATTCATCAGTCCGGCGAATATCAGTATCATGCCGAGCACACCCAGTATCAGCCGGCTCCCCTGCATATATCTCTGGGCCTCTAAGAGCAGGCCCGACTTGCTGAGGATCAAGAGCCCCGCCTCTTCTCCCCGTCTGATGTTCTCCCTGCCTGCTATCTGCTGAATCGCTTCTCCTGCGGCGTGCTCCTTGCCTTTCTCCACGCTCAGCTCCAGAAAGAAGGTCTTTTTTGTAATCCCAAGCTTTTCAAATCCTTCCTCACTGATGACAAAATAGTCGATGCGGGGGCCGTGCCACGTCCGCTTAAGTTCCGGGAACCCTTCCGCTTTCGTGTCCATATAGCCGCACAGCGTCATCGGCTCAGACTTTTCTGTCTTAACCTCTCCCATCTCTTCCAGCTCCTGCACGGAGGCATCCATCCGCCTGTCACGTTCTTCTTTGGACCATAACCTGGAAAATACGACAGGTTCCCCGACACTTTCCACGGCCTGCTTTTCCTTGGCCGGTGAGAGGATATGGTCGTGCAGGTACAGTACGCCGGTGCCATCTTCCAGACTCTCCATATCGGCCGCCGCGCCGCTCTCCCTGGCATATTCCTTCAGTTCTTCTATCTCTTTCCTGTCCAGAATCTGTATCGTACAGCTTCCCGCCGCTTCGATAAGGTCTATGACCGTGCCGATGCTGTCATCATAATTCTCATCTGTCTCCGCCTCTTTGTCCCTCACCAGCGGGCGGACGCCTTTTTTCGTATACCTCGGATACATGTATCCGCCGATAGCCGCGTATGATTTCTTCTTATCCACCCCGTCCACGGCCAGCAGCTGTTCTGTTACTTCCTCGCTTAACGGCGAGAACGTATCATAATCGTTGTCTGTCAGAAGGGCAAAGTTATCCCCTTCCGTCTCCAATGGGTCCTCCTGGGGGTTCCTGCCTTTATATTCTTCTCCATATCCCTGCGACTTTCCCCATGGACCGAATGCGCCGGATATGAGGAAGTCCGGCCTGCTTTCTATCGCATGGCTGTAATCGGTCCCCGCTGCAATTACGGCGGCTCCCAGAGCCACCTCAAGCCCGAGGAACAAGGATAGTACCGTACGCAGGAATCTGCCGCGGTGGCGGAACAGGTTCTGCCACGCCATGTGGCACACCTCCCGTTCCGGCGACCTCCTTCTCCTGCCAGCCGTGCCTGTCTTTGGCTGCCGCCTTGTCTTCTTCTGCCCTGTTCCGGTATAGTGCAGCGCCTCTACGCAAGAGCGGCTGACTGCACGGCAGATCGTCTCTGCCGCAGCACCTATAGCCACAATGCCGGTGAAGATAACGGCAAGGGCAACCAGCTCAGGGTGAAGCACCTTCAGCCCTGCCGCCCCTCCGTACCGGAACAGGTACTGTCTGCCGAGTATCCGGGGAATCACGGTTGACAGAATCACTATGGATAAGATTACGCCCGTGGGAATCCCCATACATAAGATACGCCATATCTGCCCGAAGTAGATGCGGCGGACCTGCTTTTCTGTCGTGCCGATCGTATTCAGAAGGCCGATCTGCCGGATATCCTTTGCCATGGATATGTGCATGACGTTATGTATGAGGAAAAAGATGCTTGCTAGCACGAGCGCTGCTCCGGCTGCCGCAAGACCGTATCCTCCCATAAACCGGTTCACAGCAGCATAGTTGTACGTATTGCCCCCTGTAAACCTCTGAGACGTGCTGTCCATCTTGATGTCTTCATAGAGTCTTTCTTCCGTCCTCCGCCCATCCATGCTGTCTTTCTGCCGGATAAGAAGGGAATCTGGCTTTCCGATACTGCCGCCCCACTCCTTCAGCTTTTCTTCTGATATGTATCCCTTTGCCATATGTGAGGACGGTTCCACATAATCTTCGTACCAGCCGCACAGGGTAAATGTCTCCTCTTCTGTCCGAAACAGCCCTATCTCTACCGTAAGCCGGACTTTCATCCCCTTCTTGGGCTCACGGATGCCGAGATGTTCCAGTGCCCGAAGCGGCAGCATAAGATCTTGCCTGCCCTTCGGATAGCCCCCGCTTATACCTGTATATGCAGGCCGTTCCATCACTTCCCAAGCCGTCTTGTCCAGACATGTCATCTCACAGAGAGGGGTGCTGTCCGGTTCTTCATATGCATATCCGGGGGTACTGCTTCTCCCCACTTCCTTTATGTAGCTTAAGCTCTTTGTCTTTTCATACTGTCCCTTCGTCGGATCTTCCAGATATGTGGCAGCCGCCGTACCGTCCTGCCGCACCGACTTCAGGTATTCTGCCTGGATCTTTCCGCGGGAGACGCCGAACACCATGCAGAGCGTCACGATTCCGAGCACTACCGCGCCGAATAGGATCCGGTTCCTGCCTCTGCCTGCCTTCCCGATCTTCCTTGACAGCATACGTATGACCTGGCTATTTGTATTGGGAACATGACCGCTGCTTCGTCTCATGGCTGTTCCTCCTGTCCCCATATCTTTCCGTCTTCGATACGGACGATCCGGTCCGCCATCTGGGCCACTTCTTCTTCATGGGTGACGATAATGAGTGTCTGGTGGAACTGCCTGGCACATGTCTGAAAGAGTCCGATGACTTCCATGCTTGTCCTGGAATCCAGATTGCCGGTCGGCTCATCAGCCAGGATGATTGCAGGCTTGACGGAGAGCGCCCTCGCGATTGCCGCCCTCTGTTGCTGACCGCCGGAGAGTGTCTCCGGCATCTCGTAAAGCTTCTCCTTCAGCTTCAGCACTTCGGCAATATGGTCTATATACGCTTCGTCCACAGGCATCCCGTCCAACCTAAGCGGCAGGAGGATATTCTCGTACACGTCCAATACCGGCACGAGATTGTACTGCTGGAATACAAATCCGATATTTCTTCTGCGGAAGATGGTACGTTCTTCCCTGTCCATATCCCTCAAGCTGTTCTCTCTGATCCACACCCCGCCTGCCGTCGGCTCGTCCAGCCCGCCCATCATATTCAGAAGGGTGCTCTTCCCGCTGCCGGAGCTGCCGACGATAGCCAGGAACTCCCCTTCCTCAACCGTAAGGCTCACTCCGTCGAGCGCACGTACCTCGTTCGCCCCATTTGTATAATACTTCCTGAGGCCTGCTGCCTTCACCATCTCCATATGCTGTCTCCTCCTCTTAAATACTGCTGTATATAAGTGCCAGTATAGAGGATAAATCTAACAAAGTTCTAACAACTGCATCTCTACTTTTACCCCCGGATCCATCCTGACTATCCTCATGAACCCTCCATGGCGTGCTACGATCTCTTTTGCGAGGTACAGGCCGATGCCATAGCCTTCCTCGGACGTGACCCGGCTACCCCGGTAGAAACGCTGGAACACCTTGTTTTCTTCGCCTTTTGCTATGCCGATTCCGTAGTCCCGGACCTGGATGCTGCAGAACATCTCATTCTTTACCGCCGAGACTTCCACCACTCCTTTGGCCCTGCTGTACTTTACAGCATTGTCCAGTACATTGAGCAAGGCTTCGCCGAGCCAGCCGGCGTCATGGGGACATTGTATCTTCTCCGGGACTGCCGCCTCGACAGTGACTCCTCTTTCTTGTGCCTTCCGTCCTATCTGCCCCAGAGCCCCGGATATCGTGGCGGACAGATCCGTCTCCTCCTTCCTGACCTGTATGATGTGGTGCTCCAGGCGGGACATCTTGATAAAGCTCTCCACGAGAAAATGCAGTTTCTGTTCTGCACATCTTACTGCCTCCAGATACTCCTTTGCATCTTCCTCTTCTATGCTTTCTTCCTGCAGAAATTCCAGATAGGTTTCCATATTCGTAAGAGGCGTACGCATCTGATGGGCAATCTCCGTAATCAGCTGCTGTATCTGCGCGCGGCTTCTCTCCACCTCTTCCTGCCTGCCCATCGCCATCCTCTGGATTCTGGACAGCGTATGCTCGATATGAGCATAGAGCGTCTCCTCACAGGCTGACACTCCTGTAACCTCTGTTCCATTCAATATGTCGGCAGCCAGCTCTGCTATCTCTTTGAGCTCCTTCTCCCGCTGTCTCCTCTGCCTGTAGTACGCCGTGCCAAACCCGGCACACAGCCCGCCAAGACCGGCTCCAATCAGTCCCATCCACATATGCATCCCGCCTGTCCCTTTCCTTTGTACTTTGCTCTGTCATTCGCCAAACCTGTACCCCATGCCGAATACATTCTCTATGTACTTCTCCTGTCGTTCTTTTGATTCAATCTTCTTTCTCAGCCGGTTCACCGTGACACTGACCGTATTCTCACCGACAAACTGTCCGTCGATGTCCCAGACATGCTCCAGCACACTGTCCTTCGTCAGGACCTGTCCCGTATTCTCCATCATAAATTCCAGAAGGCGGTACTCCTTTGGCGTGAGATGGACTTCCTCTTCTCCAACCCAGACCTTCTTCTTACCCGGATGCAGCCTTAATCCGCGGCAGGAAAGCACCCTCTCCTGTCCGCCGGACCGCCGCGTCACCGCCTCAATTCGTCTGATGAGCACTTTCATCGGAAACGGCTTCACCACATAATCATCCGCACCTGCGTCAAAGGCCGCCAGCATATCCTTCTCTTCATCCCTTGCCGTCAGGAAGATGGCCGGTACTTTCCTTCCCTTTGAAATGTCTTTGAAAAGTCCTATCCCGCTGCCGTCCGGCAGGCCGATATCCAGTATGAGCAGTGCTGTCCTTTCGTCCGCCGCGACCGCTCTGGCCTCCTTACAGGTATAAGCCTGCAGCGTCTCATATCCTTCTTTTTTCAAGGCAATGTCCAGCGCCTTGTTCAGCAGCCTGTCATCTTCTATGATTCCTATCGTCATTACCCTTTGCATCTCCCCTCTTCTTATGCTTCAGCATTTGATTTGAGCTACATCTGTCATTATTTAAATCATCTAACTCTTGCTTTGTTTTGCGTACGATTTCTCAAAACATCCTATTTCTTAATTAAATACATTTTATCATAACTTATTAGATATTTCGCTATGAATTTAAGATATCCAAACTCGGTTCATCTGCACCAAACCAAAGCTTATCTCGACTCTGCTTCGCTTCATTTCGCTATATGTGCGCTGCACGGTAAACATACAAAAGAAGAGCCGATTGCAAATTTACTTGCATCGACTCTTCTTTTATGTGTCTGTCGCGCTTATACTAGATACTTAATTACTGACCCATCTGTGCCGCTACTTCAGCCGCAAAGTCTTCGTTCTTCTTCTCAAGACCTTCTCCGGTCTCAAAACGGATGAATCTTTTCACTGACATATTGGCGCCAGCCTCTTTTGCCACCTTCTCTACATACTTGGCAACCGTCAGGTCGCTGTCCTGTACGTATACCTGGTCCAGCAGGCAGATTTCTTTCATCTCCTTGTTGAGACGTCCGATGATCATCTTCTCGATAATGTTGTCCGGCTTGTCAGGATTCTCTACTTTAGCCTGGGCAAGCAGAATCTCTTTTTCATGGTCGATATATTCCTGTGACACTTCATCACGTGACGTGTACTTCGGAGACATTGCAGCAACCTGCATAGCCACGTTCTTCAGGCATGTTCTGATATCGTCGTTGACAACATCTGTATCGGCTTCTACAAGAACACCGATACGGCCGCCACCATGGATGTAAGATACGACACAGCCGTCCGTCACTACTTTTTCAAATCTTCTGATGTTCAGATTTTCGCCGATAACAGAGATTTTTTCTGTGAGGGCATCTTTCACCGTCTTAGATGTATCTTCCTTCCATGCCTCAGCCATGAACGCGTCCATATCAGCCGCGTCCGTGCCCACTGCCTGTTCTGTCACTGCTTTGACGAATCCCTGGAACTCGGCATTCTTTGCCACGAAGTCCGTCTCGGAGTTCACCTCTACGATTGCCGCCGTCTTATCGTCTTTTACTTCGGCCATGACAAGGCCTTCTGCTGCGATACGTCCAGCCTTCTTCTCTGCTTTGGCCTGTCCGTTCTTCCTCAGGTATTCTACCGCTTCATCCATATTGCCGTCTGTCTCGTTAAGAGCCTTTTTGCAGTCCATCATTCCCGCGCCTGTCATCTCTCTTAACTCTTTTACCATACTAGCTGTAATTGCCATCTTATCGTCCTCCATCTACATTATAGTCAGGAAGTTCCCTTCCTTTGAATTAGTTTGCTTCTGCTGATTCCTCGTAAGCGTCTTCGCCTTCTACGTATTCTTCTTCGTATCCGGTTGCTCCCTGGTTAGCTTCGATAACAGCATCTGCCATCTTGGAAACGATTAATTTAACTGCACGGATAGCATCATCATTTCCTGGAATCACATAATCCAGCTCTTCCGGGTCACAGTTCGTATCAGCGATTCCGATAAGCGGAATGCCAAGCGTATGTGCTTCCTGTACGCAGATTCTTTCTTTCTTAGGGTCGACTACAAAGATTGCATCCGGTGCTTTCTTCATCTCTTTGATACCGCCAAGGTTCTTCTCAAGCTTCTCCCATTCTTTCTTCAGCTGGATAACTTCTTTCTTAGGCAGCACATCAAAAGTACCGTCTTCTGACATTCTTTCGATTTCTTTCAAGCGGTTGATTCTGCTCTTGATCGTCTTGAAGTTCGTGAGCATGCCACCGAGCCATCTTTCATTTACATAAAACATTCCACAACGTTCAGATTCAGTCTTGATAGCGTCCTGCGCCTGCTTTTTCGTACCTACGAACAGGATGGATCCGCCTTCTGCTGCGATATCAGAGATTGCCTGGTAAGCTTCGTCTACCTTGCCTACAGACTTCTGTAAATCGATAATATAGATACCGTTTCTCTCTGTGTAGATGTATGGAGCCATCTTAGGGTTCCATCTTCTTGTCTGATGTCCGAAGTGGACACCTGCTTCTAAAAGTTGTTTCATTGATATAACACTCATGTCTTTTCCTCCATTTGGTTTTCATTCTTCCGCATATTTCTTTTCTGTAAGACCGTCTCCTCTGAGCTTAGGCACCGATACAGACAACCATATGCGTGTTTTTTTGCGACTGTTGTATATTACCACAAAAAGCCTGTAAATGCAAGGGTTTTCTTGCATTTACAGGCTTGATTCTACATTTTCTGAAGATATGGATTTCCGTCCTGCTCTTCCTGATTACCAGTAACGTCTGACCCCGAGTACGGTCCTGTAGTTCGCAGGGCTGCTGATCTTGATTCCACCGGCCGGATACGGCTTGCTGTTAGATGCGTGGACGATCTGGTTGCCCCCTATGTATATCGCCACATGGTCGCTGTACACGATGACATCACCTGGAAGTATATTCGAATATGCTACTGCCTTCCCTCCGGCGAGCTGTCCCCATGAATCCCTCGGTGTCGAAATGCCGAACAGCTTGTGTACGGACTGTACGAAGCCGGAACAGTCGGCTCCGTTTGTCAGGCTCGTGCCGCCATAGACATAAGGATTGCCTACATATGTACACGCTTTTGACGCAATCTGCTGTCCGAGAGATGCATTGCTCGGCTTATTCGTACTGTTGCCGCCGTTATTGTTGGACGGCTTGTTCGTATTGCTGTTGTTATTCGAGGGCTTGCTGGTGTTATTGTTGTTTGAAGGTTTGCTCGTATTATCGTTCGTATTGCCGGACGGCTTCGACATTCCGCCGTTATTCGTATCTCCCCCGGATGATGGCTTGCTGCTGCCTGGCGCTTCATCCGTTCCGCCGTTATCGATGGAAGCGGTCATGTTTTCCGTGTCTTGCGTCAGCGCTCCGAGCTGCTCCGCTGCTTCTTCCTTCGCCGCGGCCAGCTGTGTATCAAAGTCAGCTATCTGGCTTCTCATCTCGGACAAGGTCCCTTCCAGATTCGTCTGCTGGCTGCTCAGGTCTTCTGCCATAGCCTCCATCTCAGCCTCGCCGGATTCCAGTTCCTCTTTCAGTGACGCGACCTCATTTTTCGTCTCCACATATTCTTTGAGCATCTTTCTGTCGTAGGTATGTACTTTCTGCACGTACTCCGCCTTATTGACCAGATCGGAATAGCTCTTGGCGGATACGACCGTCTCAAGAAAGCTCGTATCGCCCTGTTCATACATGTACTGTATACGAAGCTTCATCGCCTCATACTGTTCCTGCTCTTTTTCGCTGGCCTCCTTATAGTCGCTCTCCGCCTGCGCGATACGCTCTTTCTGCCCGGCCATATCCTGCTTCAAGGCGTCAAATTGTACCAGAAGGCTGACCAGTCTGGCATTGACATCCGCAGCCTGGGCTTCCACTGCCTGCTTCTGCCCCTCCAGATTATCAACGCTGTCAGGTGCTGCCATTACAGGAGCTGCAACTAAAGAACTCATCACTAAAGTAGTGATGAGTGCCTGTCCGAATCGTTTTTTCATATTCTCACCCATCCTTATTAATCATTGTGCGGCAGAAATCTCTATCTCCTGTCGCTTTCTCTCATACGCCCCCGCATATCTAAGGTCAGAATACTACATTTTACTATTTTTTTCAATATATTTACAGAAATTGCCAGCTTTTTCCTACCAATATCTTGCATAACCGACTGCTCTTACGTTGCTGACCATGATATTGGTTCCGGTCTGCTGCGCCTCGATCATCTTGCCGTTGCCGATATAGACGCCTACATGCCCGGGCTTCCAGGCGATATCTCCCGGCTGTGGATTGGATACTTTCTTTCCGGCCGCATACTGCGCCTCAGAATTTCTCGGAATCGAGATTCCCGCGACACGGTGCGCATACTGGACGAGGCCTGAACAATCCAGTCCTACTCCCGGTGTCGTTCCTCCCCACTTATACGGAACGCCGAGCTGTGAATAAGCAGCGCTGACTATCGCCTGTGCGACCGCTGTATCTCCCTGTCCCTGATAGGATGGCTGTGACGTGGATGGCTTGCTTACGCCGCCTCCGGTGCTTCCTGGGCCTGCGTCTCCTGACGGCGTCTGTGCCGTCTCCTGCTGCCGTGCCTGCTGCTGTCTTGCCTCTTCCTCTTTCCTGCGTTCTTCGGCAGCCTTTTCAACCGCGGCCTGTATCTCGCCGTCGAGGTTGGCAATCTCTGCCTGCTTGCTCTCGAGTGTCGCGTCAAGACTGTCCTTGTCCGACTCGAACTGCTGCTGCATATCTTCCATGCTGGCCATCTCTTCCTCCAGCGTATCCTTAAGGTCAGCTACTTTCTGCTTCGTCTCCACATAAGCTGTCAGCATCTGCCGGTCATATGTATGTACATTCTGGACATATTCCGCCTTGTTTACAAGGTCTGAAAAGTTCTTAGCGGATACAAGCGTCTCTACAAAGCTTGTGTCTCCTTCTTCATACATGAACTTGATGCGGAGCTTCATGTCTTCATATTGTTCTTCTTCCTGCTTCTGGGCTTCCTTTAAATCATCTTCCGCCTTTGTAATTTCTTCACCCTTTTCTATCAGATCACTTTCCAGCTGGCTGATCTTCGACACAAGTTGTGTCAGTTCCTCCTGAAGGGAACCGACTTCACTTTCAGCCGCCGCTTTATTCTTCTTCAAATCGTCCACCGTAGGTTCAGCAAATACCGGCGTCGCTACGAGCGCGCTCGCCACGGACGCTACGATGACAGCCTGGGTCAGTCTATTCTTCATTATTTCACCTTTCCTGTTATTATACTTTTTTAGTGCTGATATTCCATATGGTAAAACCGTTGCACTTCTGGTGTCATTCGGGATATACCTGTCTAAAATTTCATATATACACGTAAAGGATACTATATATCGTTTCTTAATTCAACATTTTTCTGTAAAATGTGACAGGTAAATTATAGTACAGGTGATAGTTCTGGTATCAAAAAACGGACCGGTCGAACCGGTCCGCTGCTGCTTTACTAGAAAATTCTTCTGACACATTTGATAGGCCTGTATGTAGCGCTGCTGATCTTGATTCCGCCTTCTGGATAAGGTGCAGAATTTGATGCATGCACAATGCTGCCCCCACCGATGTAGATGCCGACATGGCCGCCGTAGAAAATCAAGTCTCCGGGCTGAGCCTCTGAGTAGCTCACCGCTCTGCCACAGGCCTCCTGCGCGGCATCGTTATGCGGTAGTGATACACCGAACGCTGCATATACTGCCATCGTAAAACCAGAACAGTCTGCTCCGTTCGTCAGGCTGCTTCCGCCATATACATATTTGTTGCCCACGAACTGGCACGCATAGTTGGCAACCGCTGAACCGCTGCCGCCGGATGGCGGTGCATAAGGTTTGTCATCGTTGCCGCCGTCGTTCCCTGAACCGCCTTGCTCTGTACCGCCTGCATCCGCATCATTCTGTCCTGCGCCGCCTGCTTCTCCCGCTGCCTGCTGCTCTTCCACCGCTGCCGCCAGCGCATCCTGAATGCTCTGATCCAGCTGTGCAATCTGAGACTGCTTGGAAGAAATCGTACTGCTTAAAGATACCTTCTCTTCCTGCAACGCAGCCTGCTTGGACTGCATATTCTCAACTTCTGTGTCCAGACTGTTCTTCAATGTCTCAACTTTTTCTTTCGTCTTAATATATTCTTCGAGTTTTTGCTTATCATAACTGTGCACATTCTGCACGTATTCCGCTTTGTTGACCAAATCGGAAAAGCTCTTTGCAGATAATAGTGTCTCTACAACGCTGCCGTCCCCTTCTTCATACATATACTGGATACGGAGCTTCATATCGCTGTACTGCTGGCGCTCCTGATAGGCCGCCTCTTCCAGCTCTTCGTTTGTCTTCACAACCGCTTCCGTCTTTTCCTGCAGCTCAGCTTCCAGTGACGTAATCTTCTCCAACGTCGCTGACAATTCGCTCTGAAGGGTATTGACCTCGCTCTCGGCTGCCGCCTTGCTGCTCTCCAGATCGTCTACCGACGGTTCTGCAAACACCGGCGTTACAACCAGCGCCCCCGCCAATAATGAAATAGTACACACTTTACACAGTTTCCTCATAAGTCTCTCCTTAGTCTAAGTATTCCCCTTACCAGTAACGTCTGTACCATGGTGAACCATATACATTCGCTACCCTAACTACATCCCCTGTGTGTGGTGCATGAATCATCTGTCCATTTCCTATATATATGCCGATATGGGTTCCGTAACATACCAGGTCTCCCGGCTGTGGGCTGCTGACAGCTTTTCCGCCGCCTCCCTGCACCTGCGATGTACGTCCGATACTGATTCCCGCTACTCTGTGGCAATATTGCGTAAGGCCTGAACAGTCAAGGCCTACTCCCGGTGTCGTGCCTCCCCATACATATGGCACCCCGAGCTGGCTGTACGCCGCGCTGACTATCGCCTGCGCTGTAGCGGTATTGCCTGTTCCGGTATAGTCGATACCGGAGGAGCTGCCTCCGCCGTTTCCACTGCCGGAACCGCCGCCTGTACCGGTACCGCCGCCTCCGTTATTGTCTGCCGCAGCCGCCTGGCGTTCCGCCTCCTGCTGTCTGGCCGCCTCTGCTGCCGCAGCTTCTGCCGCCGCCTGTATCTGCGTATCAAAATCTGCGATTTCTGACTTTTTCGTCTCAATCGTCGTGTTTAATTCATCTTCTTTACTTTCATACTCAGACTGCATACCCTCCAGGTTCGACTTTTCTTCCTCCAGAGTCGTCTTTAAATCCGCAATCTTTTTCTTTGTATCTACATATTCCTGAAGCTTGTCACGGTCATAGTCATGTACGTTCTGTACATATTCGGCTTTATTGACCAAGTCTCCGAAATCTTCCGATGTTACGATTGCCTCTACCGCGCTCGTATTACCTTCTTCATACATGAACTGGATACGGAGCTTCATGTCTTCATACTGCTGCTTTTCAAGTTCTTCTGCTTCCTTCAGGTCCTCTTCTGCCTTTGTGATTTCCTCCCCTTTGGCAATCAAGTCTTCCTCCAGCTGCCCGAGCTTGTTCAACAGATCTGTCAGCTGGCTCTGCAATGAACTGACTTGTTCTTCCGCTGCCTTCTTGTTCGCCTTCAGGTCATCTACCGACGGTTCTGCAAACACAGGCATCACAATCAAAGAACTGGTCAGCACTACCGTCACCAATGTAGCTTTCCATCTCTTCATAAATAATCATCCTTTTTACTTATTTTTAACTCCCTCATTCGTCTAACATAGACATAGTACCCCTACATCTAGGAATGATTATACCTTATATTGCCAAATTTTGCAATAAAATTTAATAATTTCGTAACAATTATCTTCATAGAATAATAAGGTCCGCTTCTACAATATATTCATTTCCAGCTGCTTCTGCCATTATCGTGCATTAAAAAAATCTGGCAGCTTATATAGCCGCCAGGTTCTCATTTTCACCCGGTTTGTTTGGGTAATCCGGTCTTTCTTCAATTCTTTGTATGAAGACGAACATCGTTGCCGCTACTGCCGCACATACGACTGTGACGATACCTATCCTCATGATATCCGCTGCCAGCCAGTCAAGCAGCTCATATTTCGTTGCCAGCACCGAGAATATGTTCATGACTACATGGGCAGCCACAGGCGCTTTTATGGAACCATATTTTTCATAAATATATGCCAGCATCAGACCGAGCACGAAGCTGTAGATCATCTGCACGAGGTTCACATGCAGTATCGCGAACACGACAGAGGAGTATATGGCTGACTGCATATATCCCGCCCCGGCCCTCAGGCGTTTGAACATAAGCCCCCGGAATACGAGTTCCTCACATACCGGCACCAGAATTCCAAGACAGATGATCTGAATCAGAAGAGGCGGCGTATACAGTATCTCCATCGTCTCCTCGTAAGTACCGCTTATGGCGGATACCCCGCTGATTGCAATCAGGTTGTTGAGGCCCCAGCACATCGCCACCGACATCAGAAGCACTGCCCCGTATTTCCATATAGGCGCCTTCTTGTTCGGAAGGATTCCTGACACCCGCTCCTTCACTCTGTCCTTGTGGAAAAGGATAAGCATGACAGGTATAGTGATGAATGCCGCTATCCCTTCGATAGCCGTCTGCCATTTCATAAGCTCCTCAAGTATGGCATTATACAGGTTCATCATCTGCTCCTGATTCTCCATCGCTTTCATAGCCGCGTCATAATGCGCTGACATATATAAGAAAGAACATACCATAGCACCGGCCATCATCGTGGCGAATGCGATTCCCCACTTGATGAGCAGCGGCCCCCACAGACGCATGAACCGCCTTCCGCCGCTCTCAACAGGCATCGGCGGTGTTCCATTTTGCTGCTGTTCCATAATAAACCTCACTTTCTTTCAATTACTCTCTCTATTCTACTTCTCATCAACGCAACATGCAATTAAAAAAGTATAAATTCTTTGAAACAATTCAAAGGGGTCAGACCCCTATGGCCATAGGGGTCTGACCCCTTCCGTACAACCCCCGTACTTGACACATCTGTATTTTCTGACTATTATAGTAGTTGAACGGGGCGCCGATATGGCTGAGATGGGCATGATTGTGTCCAGACCCTTATAACTTGATCCGGGTAATGCCGGCGTAAGGAAGGAGAATTTAATATGTCAAAATCAAGTATCAAGACCGGCACTTCTTCAAGTGCCGTCACTAAGAAACTCGTGTTTTCTGCAGTTGGAATCGCTCTTGCTATGGTGACTTCTTACATTAAAGTGTGGGAGATGCCTATGGGAGGTTCCGTCACTTTATTATCCATGTTGTTCATCTGTCTTATAGGATATTGGTATGGTCCGAAGTACGGTATACTGGCCGGGGCTGCCTATGGTATACTTCAGTTTGTCGTAGATCCGTACATGCTCTCGATTCCTCAGGTGGCGCTCGATTATCCGCTTGCTTTCGGAGCGCTCGGTTTGTCCGGTTTTTTTTCTGACAGGAAATATGGTCTGCAGACGGGTTATATCGTGGGCGTCCTCGGCAGGTTCATCTGCTCTCTTCTCTCCGGTGTTATATTTTTTGCATCTTATACGCCGGACGGAATGAATCCGTGGGCTTATTCCGCACTCTACCAGGGGTCATACCTTGGCGCCGAAGCTGTGATTACTCTTGTCATCCTAACGCTGCCGCCAGTCACGAAAGCGCTGAAACATGTCAAGGTGCAGACAGTCATCCAATAGGTATGAGACGCCGCAAAACAGTTCAGAATCTTCTGTTTTGCGGCATTTTTTTATAATAAATCTTATAATATCATTATCAAATATCACGGAGGTAATATAATAAATGGATAGGAATCATGAATTGCTCCTTCATCTTGACCGTCTACGTACGACGGAGCTAGGTGTCTTACGTATCAAGAAAAATCTTTCTCTGGACACGGATTACGTGGTTGACTGGTGCAAAGAGAAGCTGAAGCAGCCCGGCGCCTCTGCCACAAGAAAGGGGAAAAACTGGTATGCCCACTTTGACGGCTGTATCCTAACAATCAATGCTGACAGCTACACAATCATAACCGCACATAAGGAAAAGTAGCAGAACCTGTCTTTACTTTCTTCCCGGTTTGCAATATAATAGAAAAAAATTCTATATACCGGAATATGGGGAGGGAAAACATTTGGATGATTTAAATAAGCTGATAGCCGATAATTTAAAGGAAATTCGCAAATCCAAGGCATTGAGCCTGGAACAGGCGTCTTCCCTCACCTCCATCAGCAAAAGCATGCTGAGCCAGCTGGAGAGAGGTGAAGTAAACCCGACGATATCCACGGTTTACAAGCTTTCTCTTGGCCTGAAGGTGCCCGTAACGGCATTTACCGCGCCAAAGCCGACCCCGTTTTCAAGAACAAGTAAAAAAGAAGTCGCGCCTCTTATCAGCGATGACGGCCGTTACCGTCTGTATCCGGTCTTCAGCTTCCGGGACGGCCAGGATTTTGAAATCTTTGATTTTGAATTCGATGAAGGCGGACAGATGGCGGGCAACAGGCAGATGGCAGGCACGCGTGAGTTCATCACCGTATACAGCGGACAGCTGACGCTTGTGTTCAAGGACATGGAATATGTGCTGGAAGCCGGCGATTCCGCCGCATACAATGCCTTTGACGACTACATCTATAAGAATACAGGAAAAGGGATGGTTACTGCATGCATCGTCGTGCACTATCCGAATTAAGAAAGGAGAAAGAGACATGGACAATCAAAAGCAACGCGTATATGACGCACTGGACAAGCTGAAAATCAAGTATGAAGTAGTGGAACATGAGCCGGTACACACGATGGAGGATATGGACCGCCTCGGGCTTCCCGCCAAAGGAACGCTCTGTAAAAATCTGTTCCTGCGCGACGCCAAAGGTAAACGGCACTTTCTCGTGACATGTGATGAGAAAAAGACGGTTGACCTGAAATCACTCGGCCGTGCGCTCGGTGCGGGCAACTTAAGCTTTGCCTCAGAAGAACGGCTGGAGCAGTATCTGGGCCTTAAGCAGGGCAGCGTCTCTCCGTTCGGGCTCATGAACGACGCTGACCATGCGGTGGAATTCTTCATCGACAAGGACCTCGGACGCTGCAAGAGCCTTGGCATCCATCCGCTGGAGAACACGGCGACCGTGTTCCTGTCCTTCAAGGACCTGGACAAGTTTCTCTGGGATTTGGATGTAGATGTCATGAAAATCAAATTATAGCCATGTATGATACAAGGGACAGACTGGCCACTTTCAGCTCATCTGTCCCTTTCTTATACCGTATCAATGATATAATCATACAACCAGTCTTCCTGCATTTACGAGCACTTCTCCTCACGTTCCTCCGGCATTGCCAGTCTCACATATGTCCCCGACACACGCCCGACGGCGGCCTACCCGACATACCTGAGCGCCTCGATCGGCTGTTTTTTGGCGGCCTTATTCGCCGGATATATGCCAAAGATAATACCGATTCCCATGGAAAATGCAATTGATATCCATACCACGCCCAGTCTCAACGTGTAATTCATATCTTCTCCGCCCACACCTGATATAATCTGGAGCGTAACCCAGGACAGAAAAATTCCAGCCGCGCATCCCATCAGGCTGATCATGAGCGCCTCGATAAGAAACTGAAGCATGATGGTACCCTTCCCCGCCCCGATTGCCTTGCGGATTCCAATTTCCCGCGTGCGTTCTGTCACGGATACAAGCATGATGTTCATGATGCCGATGCCCCCCACGAGCAGGGAAATGGCCGCGATGCCCCCGAGCAGAAGCGCCAGCGTGCTTGTGACGCTTTCCATGGCTTCCATGACCGCAGACTGATTGATGACCGTAAAGGCGTCCTCATCCTGGTTGAACCGTTCCAACAAGGCCGTCGTCAGGGCGCTCTGTGCATCGTCGAGCGTCTCTTTGCTTGCAGCGGACGCGCAGAATGTCGTCACATCGGACGATACGTCATCCATAAGACGGATGAGGGACGTGTACGGAATATAGGCCTCATTATTTTCCGTTGTGCTGGAATCACTGTCCTTTGCAGCCAGCACGCCGATAATCTGATACTCCGTCCCATTCAGCTTTATCGCCTCGCCGATTACATCCATCCGCCCCATCACCTCTTTGGCAAGACCGGCATTGATGACCGCCACATTCGTATGGTTTTCCACATCTATATTCTTGATAAACCGGCCCGCATACAATTCCATCCCCTGGATGTCATAATAAGCGCTAGTCGTCCCATAAAGGGACGCGCTTTCCTCGGAATAGGAACTGGCCGCAGTCACACTGCTCTGCGCAACCGGCGCGGTTGCCTCGATCTCCTCATCTTCGGCCAGTTCGGATACATCCGCCAGCTTCAGCGGCCTGCCCTTGTCATCCTGCACCGTGACCGTCAGCAGATTGCTCCCGATACTGGATATCTGGTCCGTCACAGATTCTGTCGTCCCGCTTACGAGCGACACGAGCACGACAAGAGACATGACCCCGATGATGATGCCGAGCATGGTCAGAAAGGAGCGCATCTTGTTCGAGGCAATTGATTTCCATGCCATTTTTACAGCCTGCACTATCATGCTTCTACCTCCTTTACCTGGCCGTCCAGTATATGGATGCTCCTTTTTGCCTGCCTGGCTACGGAGTCGTCGTGGGTGATGAGCACAATCGTATTCCCCTGTCCGTGCAGCTCGTGGAACAGGTTCATAATCTCGTCTCCTGTCTTGGAATCCAGGTTTCCCGTCGGCTCATCGGCCAGAAAAAGGGACGGACACGTCGCAATCGCCCTCGCGATAGCAACCCTCTGCTGCTGTCCTCCTGACAGTTCATTCGGTCTGTGGGCTCCCCTTCCTTCCAGCCGTACCTTTGATAGGGCTTCCGTTACCCGCTCCTTTCTCTCGTTTTTCGGCACCCCCTGGTAAATCAGGGGCAGTTCTATATTTTCTGCTGCTGTCATGGTTCCAATCAGGTTGAAGCTCTGAAAGATAAACCCTATCTTCTTATTTCGTATCCGGGCCAGCTCCGACTCGGAATACGCTTCGATAGCCTGGCCGTCCAGCGTATACGTCCCCTCGTCTGCCATATCAAGGCATCCGATGATGTTCATCATCGTAGACTTCCCGCTCCCGGAGGGACCGACTATGCTGACGAACTCTCCTTCCTCTATCTGCATGCTCGCACGGTCGAGGGCGCGTACCTCCACCCCGCCGATCCGGTATATCTTGGATACATCATGAAATGTAATCATCTCTGTCCCCCTTCGCTCCCTTTACTGTTCATCCCCGTTGCCCGGCCCGTCCTGGGGCATGCTTCCCCAGTCCGGCATCTCGCCGTCTGGCATCTGTCCGCCATCCGGCATACTGCCGCCATCGGGCATCATCATGTCCTGACCGCCTATCACGCCGCCGGATTCTTCCGTACCGGTGCTGCCCGCTCTCAGATAATACACGGTATCTCCCTCGCTCAGCCCGCTTACGATCTCCACCTGGCTTCCATCGGACAGTCCGGTCTCTACTTCAACCTCATCCGTCAGATTTCCTTCCCCATCCTTTCCTGTATATACGAAAGCGCTGTCCCCTTTTTCCTGGAGAGCGCTGACCGGTATGAGCACCGCATGTTCCGATTCCTCGATGCGAATGGTTGCCGACGCGCTCATGCCCAGCATCATATCCTCTGTTTTCTCCAGCGTAATCTCCACCGGATATTTTGCGCTGCTGCTCCCTGATGATGCTGTCTGGGATACGTTTGTGACGGCCCCTTCAAATTCCTGCCCGTCCAGGGCATCCAGCGTGACAGCGGCCGGCTGCCCTTGTTCTACAGACAGGATATCCAGCTCATCTACTTGGATGGATACCGTTACATCTTCCCCAGACGCTATCGTAAATGCCGCCGCTTCATATGCACTGTACACGCTGCCGCCGGATGTGCCGGAACCGCTCCCGGATGTGCTGCCGCCCGAAGCGGCGCTCCCTGCACCGGCACTTCCTGTTCCGTAGGCATCCCCGGAAGCTGCCCCTGCTGCCTGTGCCGCCGCTGTGCCGGTGCTTCCTCCCTCCTTGCCGAGGGCAGAACTTCCCGACGCAGAACTGCTGTCCTGGCTGTCTTTTTTCGCATCATCTGCACTCTGCGCCACGGCTGTCTTGGCAAATCTGGCCTTTATCATAAGAATGCTGTCCCCGGAATCGCTTTTTTGCACTTCGCTTGTGACATCGGCTCCTTTTACCTCCGGGATAACGTTGGTGGAAAATTCATATCCGCTCTTTGCTGTCAGCTTAATCGTCGCTGTGTAAGCCGTATCGGCCTGAAAGACGTCTGCCGCACAGTTCCACGTGATGGTCCCTGTGTATGCGTCCGTCTCTTTTATGTTGGACTGCGGCTTCTGGCCGGCTGCCGGTGCCTCCACCGTAAGGCTTACGTCTGAAATATTCTGGACGCTTGTAATCGTATCTGCCGCGGAAAGCAAGAGAATCTCCGCACCGCTGCCCGTATCCGACATGGCCGCTGTCCCGCCGGAAGTACCTGATTCCTTTCCTGTCCCCGAAGCAGCTCCTGAGGCCGTATCTCCGGAGCTGGCGCCTGTCCCTGACGCCGTGCTCTGCGTAACCTCCGTGTCAGCGGACACATTGACGCTGTCGACCGTACCTGCACACGATGCTGTCACCGCCTTTGTCTCCAGCAGCGTATTGAGAGACGCTTCCGCGGCATTTAGCTCCTCCATCTGGCCATACAGCACCTTTGCCTCAAGGTATTCCGTAGTGCCGGAATCATCTGCATCGTCAGACAGGCTGTCTATCTGCTCCTGCACGCTTTCTTTGCTCTCTTTCACTTCCAGCAGTTCACTGGCGATGGACGCCTCGTCCAGTGTCGCCAGCGTCTGGCCTTCCTCCACCGTATCTCCGCTCTCCACCAGGACTTCCTTTACCTTGATTCCGGTGGGGACCACGACGTCCGTGGCCGTCCCGTTCTGAAGCGTTCCCGTGCCGACAACCGTCGTGCTGATGCTCCCTTTTTCCGCCGTTGCAGACTGGACCGTCCGCTCCGCCGCCTGGCTGCTCTTACCCTTTGCCCGTGCGATAAGCCCGACCACCAGTGCAAGAAAGAGCACCGCAACAATTACCACCGTTATCCAGAACGATTTCTTCTTCCTGGCCTGCCTGAGCTTCTGGCCCAATCCCTTCCTGTCTACACGTAGCGAAAACTTTTTAGCCTGATTCTCCATTATCTCCTCCTGTACCTGTAAATTATTTTTACAAATATCAACTACCATAAGATTACTGGAAAAATACGGGTATTCTGTGATTACAGTGTGAAAGAACTGTGATTTCAGTACAGCATAGTATGTTCGCGCTCAAATTGGGGACGGGATATTTTTAAAAATACCCCGTCCCCGGACAACCCGGACAATGCTACATTTTTTCTGTCTATTCTGGTATAATTATATAAATCGGTTTTTTCCGACATTACAAGATATGGAACCAGATGCAATATAGCTTAAACTGACCACATTGGCCGCTTCGGTGGCTAAGAAAGGATTGAAAGAAACTGAATGAAAGAAAGGGTATATAAGTTTTTTCTTGTCCTGATGGTGTGCCTGTCCCTGGGTTCAGGTCCCATAGCCCAAAATGAGATGGCCAAGATGCTTGAAGCGCTTTCAGGAACAGGTGAGGCGCAGGTTCAAGAACTTGATGAAGAGAAAGAGGAGGAAGAAAGAAAAAAATGGCTAAGATAAAATGGGGTATGGTGCTTATATGATAGGTATGATACCCCATACTACTTATTCTTTTATCTTTCTCCCCGGCAGCAGCATGAGCGCAGCGACGGCTGCCGCGGCAAGACAGATAACATCCAGCAGCATGGCGCCGAAGAGGTCGAAGCTTCTGCTGCTGATTCCCATAAGCCATGGGAAGATAACCGCTCCGCCTGCAATGCACAGGAACAGGGCGGTCGATATCTTTCCGAGGGCAGCCGGATACCACCTGTATCCTATCGTGAGCACGAGCGGGATGCACGCCCCGGAGAAAAGGCCGGCACCGGCCACTCCGGCTACGGTCACCGCCGGTACTCTGCTGACAATCCCTGCTGACAGACATGCCGTGCCGATCAGAAGGCCGGCCTTCAATATCCGCTCTTCCCCTGTGTATCTCGTCAAAACCGCGCTGGACAGACGGCTGAAGATAAGTCCGACCCAGAATGCCGACACGCTCAGGTTGGCAGCAGCCGGCGCCAGATGCAGCGATTCCTGCATATAGGCAGGCAGCCAGCTGTTGATTCCCATCTGATGTCCGCAGTAAAAGAGCAGGATGGCCATCAGGCAGAATACGCGGGCACACATGACGTGTCCTCTCCTGCCGCCACCGGCACTGCTCTTCTTGCAGGCTTCTTCTGCCGTGGCCGCAGCTTTTGGCGCATATCCTCTCTGTACGGCATAATAGAACAGCCCCGACAAGACGCATATGATTCCCAGGTAAAAATATGTATCCCGCCATGCCGTCCCGCGCTCCATCAGCATCGTCGTAAAAACCGGCCCTGCGAAAGCGCCGATGCCAAAGCTGCAGTGCAGCAGATTCATATAAAAGCCGCTGTTGACCGTATTTAACCTTGAGATAGCTGCGTTGATAGATGCATCCAGAAATTTCATGCTGATGCCAATCAAGAGCAGCAGCATAAGAAAACTATAGTAAGAAATAAAAAAGCGAATCGTAATCAGCAATAGTCCCATCAGGAAATAAGACATAAGCACGAGATGCCTGCTGTCAAACCGGTCTATGAAACATGCAGAAAGCAGGATGCCCAACGTACATCCTGTATTGACAACTACAGCAAAGATACCTCCCTGCGCCAAGTCAAGCCCAAACTCTCTGACAAGAACGAGAAGCTGTGTCCCCGTCATCGTAGTAAAGACAGCATAGATAAACATCAAAACGTACAACATCACTGTAATCTTCAGGTTATTTCTTTCTGTTCTATCCATATCATACCTCAATCCGTACCCCGTCCTCTTCTGACCACCGCAGGCCCGGCAGCCAGATACAAGCTGCCGTTCCAGACTTGCATTAATTACAGTATCTGGCAAAATGGCCCTTCCAACAGATGCTATATGCGTTCTGCCTCCATATATGCAGTGTAGACGGCGTCTTTTATCTTGCCTGCCCGGACGGCGTCTCCTATCCGGACAACCATATACGGCTTATCGGCGAATGCTTCAGATTCATTCGGCTTCAGCCCGCCGGCCAGGATGACCGTATCTGCCCGGAGCACTTCCTCCCTCTCCTCTCTCAGGTTGAAAATGCGTACTTGCGAATCTGTAATCTCTTCCACCCTGCACGAGGGGCAAAGCCTCACACCATTCTTTGCAAGCGTATACAGTACGGTCTCTTTACAGAATACGTCCATATCGCTGCATATGCCATCAAGCATCTCTACAACGGTAATCCTGCGCCCCGGCGCGGCCCCGGGGCGTTCTTTGGCTTCAAACCGCAAGTCTCCCCCAAGCTCTGTGGCACCAAGGCATACTATATCCACAAGCTCGCCAGAGAAATATTCCGCCACCTCTGCCCCGGACGCACCGCCGCCTACGATGACGACGTCTCTGCCTACCCTGTCTGGTTCGGTCAGCGCTTCGTATGCATTGATGACATTTGGCAGGCTGCTGCCCTTGATCCTCTTAATATAATGAGAGCCGCAGGCAAGAAACACGATGTCAGGTTCCAAAGCATCTACAGCCTCTTCTGACATATCCATGCCCAGCTGCATCTTTACGCCGAGATCTGCAAGCTCCCGGCCGTACCAGTCCACGAGCCTGCCTATCATATCCTTGTGGGGAGGCACTTTCGCCGCGTTCAGCGTTCCTCCGGGCTTCAGCCGCTTCTCATACAGCGTCACCTCATGTCCTTTCAGCGCCGCCATCCTGGCGGCTTCCATCCCAGCAGGCCCGGCCCCGATTACGACGACCTTTTTTCTCTGGGCGGCATACCCACATCCATGGACAGACAGGCTGCCCTGCCCGCAAAATTCTGCTTCCCGCCCCGTCTCCGGATTAACCGCGCAGCATATCTGCCTGTCGTCGTCAAGCGTGTCAAGGCAGTATTCACAGGACAGACAGTGGCGGATACGGTCCGGCTTTCCAAGGGCCACCTTTGCGGCATAGTCAGGGTCCGCAAGCTGCGGCCGGCCAAGCGCGACAAGGTCTGCTTTCCCCTCGGACACAATCTGCTCCGCGTATTCCGGCTCCCGTATACCGATAGCCGTAAACACCGGGATATCCACCGCCTGCTTGATAGCTTCGGAATATGGCACAAGCAGACCCTTTGCCTGAGGCAGACAGTAGGGCGGAGTCGTCATGAGATAGGCAGACGGCTGTGACGCAGAGATGTCAATTGCCGCCACGCCGCTGTCGGCAAGCACCTTTGCAAGCGCCACCGCCTCTTCAAGCTCCCTGCCCCCCTCTACAAATTCATTGGCGCTGAAGCGCACCATAACAGGAAATCTTGGACCAAGTGCTTTCCGGCACTTTTCTATGATTTCAAGAAGAAACCGGTTCCGGTTCTCAAAACTTCCACCATATTCATCCGTCCTTTTGTTGAACACAGGTGACAGGAATTCCGCTATCAGATATCCATGGCATCCATGCAGCGTAATGGCATCCATGCCCGCCTGCTTTGCATATGTAGCAGCAGCCACAAACTGTTCCTGGATGCGGTGAATCTCCTCTACGCTCAGAATCCTGCCAGGATTATCCTTATACTTTGACAGCCCTGACGGGGACACCCGGGGCGGTATGGATGCTTCGCTTCCATAGTGTACCAGCTCAACCGAGACCTTTGCATGGTACCGGTGGATCTTCTCCACAAGCCTCGCCCATGACGCCGTATACTTCCTGTCACATATCATCGGCTGCCGCGGGTGGTTGCGCGTGTCCGCGGCTATCCCTGCCGCCTCCAGGATAATGAGGCCGGCTCCTCCCTTTGCCCGCCTGACATAGTATTCTTCCATCTGAGGGGTCACACACCCGTCCTCGGAAGATAGATTTGTGTTCATGGGCGGAAATACGATTCTGTTCTTCACCTGGACAGATCCTATCTGCACAGGCGACATCAAGTTCTTAAATGCGTTCTGCTTCATACTCTTATCCTCTCATACATGTATTATCAAACTGTCAGCATCACCTGGTCATATCTGCATGCTCCGTATGTGTACGTCCATAATGGAGCATACGGTATTTGAAGCTATACGAAGGTTCCGGATGCCGTAGCTGCAGGCTGTCCGCCGTCCGACGACACGACCTCGGCTGTCAGGAACAGAATCCGTCTGCCCTGCCTGTTTATCCTCGCTCGTACGGTAAAGACTTCTCCGAGGCGCAGAGGTCTTAAAAAGTCTACGGACAGGTGTACCGTGGCGGCGCTCACCGACTGCTTGTAAAAGCGGACCAACAGGCCACACGTCATATCTACCGCTGTAGTTATCAGCCCACCGTGCATCGTCTGCATCGGATTCAGCTCCCATTCCTGCACCGGGAATTCCATCTTAAGCTCCTTGTCCCTGAAACAGCAGCCTGAGAAGGTCCCGTGCATCTTATCATAGATATGCCGCGTCTCCTCCTCTCGTTCACCGAGGAACACCGCTTTCATGATTCGTTCCATATAGACCTGCCCGTCTTCCATATCCAGCCTTCCATAGACCGGACCGTCAAGCTGGCAGAACACTTTATAATCCACCTTCTATCCCTCCCGTGGTCCCGCTGCCGCTTCTGATCTCCCCGACAGCCACTGCGAGGCGGACGGTCGCCCCTACCATCGGATTGTTGCCCATCCCGACAAATCCCATCATCGCCACATGGGCCGGTACAGAAGAAGAACCAGCAAATGTCGTGTCTCCGTACATCCTGCTCATAGAATCTGTCAACCCATAGGAAGCCGGCCCTGCTGACGTCTCATCCGGTCCGAGTGTCCTCCCGATTCCACCCCCGGAAGCACAGGCAAAGTAAGTCTTGTTTCGCTCAAGACATCTCTTCTTGTACGCTCCGGCGACAAGATGGGTAAATCGCACCATATTCGTCCCGTTACCAGAGATTGACACATCCACGTCCTCCCACTCCATGACCGCCACGCCCTCTCTGACCTCGTCGGCGCCGTAGCACCGTATGCGGGCCCGCTCACCGCGCGAATAAGATTTTTCGTCCAGAATGGAAAGCACGTCGGTCTTATAGTCAAAGCGTGTCTTCACATACGTAAATCCGTTCATTCTGGATATCATCCTGGCCGCGTCCTTGCCCAGACCGTTCAATATCACTTTCAGCGGCGTCTTCCTCACCTTGTCTGCGGACTGGACGATGCCGATGGCTCCTTCTGCAGCTGCAAACGATTCATGGCCCGCCAGAAATGCAAAGCACTTGACTTCCTCCGACAGAACCATGGCTGCCAGCCGACCGTGCCCGATACCCACCTGACGTTCATCAGCCACCGAGCCTTCCACACAGAAAGCCTGAAGCGCTTCTCCTATGACCAGAGCTGCTTCTGAGGCCGTGGCAGCGCCGGAGGACAATGCGGCCGCTACACCGGTCGTATATGCCCAGCAGGCATCGTCAAAGCAGATAGGCTGGATGCTTCTTACGATGGCACGGACATCCAGTCCATGGGACAGGCATACGGCTTCTGCCATCTCCAGATTCTCGATGCCATATTTATTTAATAATGCTTCTATCTGGACAATCTTCTTGTCCATATTCTGAAATCTCACCATCACAGTCACCTACTCCCTTCGCGGGTCTATATAGCGGGCCGCCTCTTCGTACCTTCCACTCACACCTGTCGCATCCGCCAGCGCTTTATCCGTCTGCACGCCATGGCGTATGTCTTCCATCATCTGACCGACATTGACATATTCATAGCCGATGATTTCCTGCTCCTCATCCAATGCCATCTTCGTCACATAACCTTCCGTCATCTCCAGATAGCGGGGCCCCTTAAGCTGTGTCGCATATGCGGTTCCCACCTGGCTCTTCAGCCCTCTCCCTAGATCTTCCAGCGCGGCTCCGATATCAAGGCCGCCTTCTGAGTAAGATGTCTGTGTCCGCCCGTACACGAGTGCGAGAAATATCTCCCGCATGGCTACGTTGATGGCGTCACAGACAAGATCTGTGTTGAGCGCCTCCAGAATCGTCTTGCCTGTAAGTATCTCAGAAGCCATTGCAGCCGAGTGGGTCATGCCGGTGCAGCCAAGCACTTCCACAAGCGCTTCTTCTATCACGCCCTCCTTGATATTCAGTGACAGCTTACACGCTCCCTGTTTTAATCCGCACGTCCCTACACCGTGGCTGAAGCCTGAGATATCTGTTATCTGCTTTGCCCGGACGAACTCCCCCTCCTGTGGTATGGGGGACACTCCTTCATCTGCGCCGCACTTTACACAGCATTTATCCAGCAATTCTTTCGTATAATTCATCGTCTCACACCTCTTTCAGATACGGGAACAGACCTCCGGCCTCGATAATCTTCATCAGATGCCCCGGCAGCTTCTGGCACTTATACCGCTCCGCTCTCGTCAGATTATAGATATATCCATCTTCCACATCTACCTTCAGCCGGTCTCCTTCCCGTATTTTATCCGTGTCTTTACACTCGATGGCAGGAATGCCAACATTAATCAGATTCCGGTAGAAGATCCGGGCAAATGACTTGGCCGCCACTACGCTGATTCCGAGATGCTTCAGCGTCAGCGGCGAAGTCTCCCTGCTGGAACCTGAACCGAGGTTGCTGCCCGCCACAAAGATGTCTCCCCTTTTCACTTTCCTGTAAAAATCCGGATCCACCGCACTCATGGCATATCTGGCTGCCTCAACTACCGGAAGCTCCATATACTGGGGCGGGGAGATGATGTCTGTGTTGATATTATTCCCATACTTTAATGCATTTCCTTCTGTCATATTGCCTGTCCTCCCTGCCACTGTTCATCAGCAGACCTTATACTGCCTGCTACAGCACTTGCTGCCACCGTGAGCGGAGATCCGAGATAGATCTTGCCGTCCCTGCTGCCCATACGTCCCAGAAAGTTCCGGTTGCTCGATGAGATGCACGTCTCTCCGGATGCGATAAGCCCGCTGTGCAGCCCTACGCACACCCCGCATGTAGGCGCCATGATGATGCCTCCTGCCCCTGCGATTACATCAAGATAACCGAGTCTTCCGGCCGCCCGCCATATATTTCTCGAAGCCGGGGATACCAGAAGGCGCACGCCTGAAGCCACCTTTTTCCCTCTCAGATACTGCGCCGCCATTTTCAGGTCGTTCAGCCGCCCGCCGGTACAGGATCCGAGATATGCCTGCTGTATCTTTACATCGCCCACATTGTCAACATCTGTCACACGGTCCACCTCATGGGGACAGGCCACCTGTGGCCTCAACTCCTCTGCCCGGAACCGGTATGTCCGGCAGAAAGTGGCATCTTCATCGCTGAAGCACGGTTCGTATTCGTCTATGCCAAGACTTTCAAGATATTCCCTTGTCGTATTGTCAAATGGCATAAGTCCGGCCTTAGCCCCCATCTCAACCGCCATGTTCGTTACCGCCATGCGTTCATCCATAGAGAGCTTCTGAATCGTATTCCCCTGGTATTCCACAGACATGTACGTCGCTCCCGCGTGACCGATTGTTCCTATAGTACGAAGTGACAGGTCTTTTGCCATCACATTGGATGACATACTGCCTTCCCATATGACCCGGATTGACTCGGGCACTTTCAGCCACGTCCGCCCCGTCGCGAGGATACCAAGCATCTCTGTAGACCCTACTCCACTAGCAAATGCATTGAGCGCGCCACCCATGCAAGTGTGGGAATCTGTTCCGAGCACTATCATTCCGGGCCTGACATTGCCCGTCTCTGCCATCACCTGATGGCACGGCCCCTCGAACTCATAATAATTCCGTATGCCGTTTAAAGCCGCCCACTCTCTTGTAAACTTCACAATCTCCGCCTGCTGTATGCTGGCCGGAGGCGTATAATGGTCTGAGATGATGACGACTTTTTCCGGGTCCCATACCGGCTTGCCGAGTTCCTTCAGCTGTTCCGCAATCTGGATACGGGGGCCGAGTATATCGTCCATCATAGCCCGGTCCACATCCACCCATACGATATCGCCCGGTTTCACATCTGCAACTTTTGCCGCTCTGGCAATCATCTTTTCTGCTAATGTCTTTCCCATATGCATCACCTGTAATGTCTTTCCGGCAGATATACGATGCCGTCCATTATCCTTCTCGCAGTTCTGTATACGCCTGCCTTTTTCAGCTCGATTCTGTCCGTGTCCACATCCACCTCAGATTCGACAGGTATCCTGCCTGACGGATGGCCGATATACACCTGCGCCCTATCTTTTGCCTCTTCTTTCAGCACGTCATACACTACACTTCCGGGTATGCGCAGTGCCGCCGCCGTGGCCACGGTACCTGTTATCGGATATGCCTTGTGCATCTTCAGCATGAACAATAGTCTGGCTGTCACGTCAATCTCCTCTTTGCCGACCTTCTCGCCATTGACCGCCACATAGCTGGACGGTTCAGATACGATGGAGAAAAACGGGTTATACGGACTTTTGGCAGCCGCCTCTTCCGGCCTGCCGCATAGTCCGAACCGCACTGCCGCCTCGCCTCTTATCTTCTCTATCAATCGCATCAAAGATGCGTTATGTTCTATTTCATACGGGCTCTCTGTCCCTTTCATATCAAGGGCTTCTGCCTTGATAAATACGACCGGATTGCCCGCGTCTATGAGCGTGACCTCATATGAGCGTCCCTCTGCCTGGATTACATCTCTCACATTACCGGTAGGCAGAAGCTTTCCTGTAAGCCCTCCTGCCGTATCCGACCAGTCCAGCGTAATCTTCGCCCCGGTTCCTGGCACCCCGTCAATCCTGAAATCGCCTGCACATATCGCCCTTCCTTCTTCCGTCGGCACATAGGCGGTTAGAATCTTACCGGTATTCTTCATGTGGATACGCACCTTTGCAAGCGGTCCGTCCGCACGGACCATCCCTTCGTCGATGGCATAAGGCCCTACTGCTGAGGATATGTTCCCGCAGTTTCCGCTGTAATCCACTTTATCGGTATCAAAGCTGACCTGGGCAAACGTATAATCTACATCCGCGTCTTTTCTGGACGAAGGACCGATGATGGCCAGCTTGCTTGTGAGCACGTCAGCCCCTCCCAGCCCGTCTATCTGTCTCGTATCAGGGCTGCCAAACACAGCCCTGATAACCTCATCCCTTGCTTCAGGGTCTGACGGCAGTTCATTTTCCCTGATAAATATTCCTTTGCTCGTTCCGCCTCTGACAATCGAACATCTTAAGCTTTTTCTGACTTCCATCTATGCATGCCCTCCTTCAGACCCATTTTCCTTCCTCTGTCTTACCGCAGCTTTGATTCTGCTTTAATTCTTCATCACATCTCCGAACAGTTCTTCATCTGACGGTATCGTTCCTTTTATTGGAACTGACAGCCATGTATTGTTCAGGAAATGCTTCAGCGTGATATTCTCTGATACGATATTGCCGCCCCATGTGCCACACCCAAGCGAACCGGTAAATGGCATTCCATTGTTCCAGTCTCCGCTGTTGCCCACGCTCTGAGGCTGTCGCACCATCACCCGCGTCGTCTTCGTGTTCAGCGCAAGCGCAAGGATATGTTCCTCATCCTTGGATTGGATGCCGCAGGAATGTCCTGCTCCCTGGTACGCATGAATCTCATTTACAATCTGTACGGCCTCGTCAAATCCCTTATACTTATATACTGCCAGCACGACGCTCAGCTTCTCTCCTGAGAATGGGTATTCCGCTCCTCTGCCAGACTCTTCCACGAGGATAAACTCGCAGTCATCCGGTACGTCATCGATTCCTGCTATCTGTGCGATTCTTTTCGCCGGCTGCGTCACGATGTCCCGATTCAATATGTGGTTCTCCGGGAACTGTGGCCACAAAGCCTTCTCAAGCTTCTGCTTGTCTTCTTCCGCCACAAGGTACGCTCCCTCTCCCTTCAGACATTCGATAAACGCGTCATAGATCTCCTCCTGTACGACGATAGCATTCTCGCATGAGCAGCCGGACGCATAGTCGAACACCTTGCTCACATGTACGTTACGTGCCGCCTCCTTTAAGTCTGCCGTCTCATCGATGACTACGACCGCGTTGCCCACGCCCACACCATAGGCGGGGGTACCGGAACTGTACGCAGCCTTCACCATGCCTGCGCCGCCCGTCGCGATGACGAGGTCTGCCTGTTCCATAATCTCCCGGCTCATCTCCATCGTCGGATGCTCCGCGCAGACAATCAGGTCCTCCGGCGCGCCGTAGCGCTTCAGAACATCCCGCATCACTTCAGCCACAAGATATGTCGTCTTCTGGCTTCTGGGATGAGGGGAGAAGATAATTGCATTGCGGCTTTTCACCGCCAGCATCCCCTGTGTCGCCGGACATAATTCCGGCTGCGTCGTAGGGATGAGAGAGCCGATGACGCCGACCGGCTTGGCAATCCTGCGGATTCCCGTCTCCTTGTCTTCTTCCACCACACCGACAGACTTCTGGGGATTGATGTCGCTCAGCACGCCTCTCACTTTTTTGTACAGCTTGCCAAGCTTCGCCTCATAGGTCCCCATCCGCGTCTCCTCAAGGCAGAACTTTGCTATCCTCTCTACGGTTTCCTCCTGGACGAGCGCCCATCCAACGGCCCTCGACAGCCGGTCCACCTGTTCCTGGCTGTATGTATCTGCCACAGCCTGGGCTTTTCTGGCCCGCTCCACCAGTCCCTTCACATATTCGTGCTCATTCCTCTTTTCAGACATGATTCATTCCTTCTTTCTCTCTAATATCCTTATGTAGCGTCCACGTTGCCTGTCATATGTTGTCATACGTGCATGCATTCAGCATATTGCCAGTCAGATTGGCATGTACCGTCTTCCTGACAAGCGCCGCGGCCTTCAGCAGCTTCTCCTGGCACACGCCGTGGGCTATCTCCATGTAGTCCAGCATGTTCACCAGATCTTCTGTGGCCACATTTCCTGCAGCTCCCGGTGCGAAGGGGCATCCTCCGAGCCCCCCAATGGAAGACTCGAACGAATCTATGCCCTCCTGCATGGCAGCCAGGATATTGGCAAGCCCTAATCCTCTCGTATTATGAAGATGGAACGTAAACGTGGCATCCGGATAGCTCTGTCTCACATCCGCGGCAAGCATGGCGGTCTGCTTCGGATTGGCAATCCCAATCGTATCACACAATACAAACTCTTCTATCCCCGCATCCCTTCCTGTGTCAATCAGCTTATATACCTGTTCCCGGCTCACTTTACCTGCATAGGGGCAGCCGAATGCTGTCGCGATATCCAGTCTTATCTTCAGCTCCGGCACAGCCTCCCTAATGTTCCTCAACTCTTCTGCCGACTCCTCTGTCGTCCTGTTCACATTTGCTTTATTGTGAGCCTCGCTTGCAGAGATGACATAGCTTACTTCTTTTACACCGCAGGACATGGCGTTCCTTGCCCCTCTGGCATTCGGCGTGAGAGCGATCTTGCGAAGCCTCTCAGCCGGATAGTCCACGGATGCCGCAAGCGCCATCGCATCCGCCATCTGCGGCACGGCCTTCGGATGCACGAAAGATGTAATCTCCATATCTCTGACCCCTGCATCCACAAGGCTGTCGATGATCCTCTTCTTATCGGCGGTGTCAATAAAATCCTTTACATTCTGGAAACCGTCCCTTGGCCCAACTTCTATAATCTTAACCTTCTCCGGCAGTCTCATAAGAATCTCCTTTACACTATCCCCTGCATCTCCAGCTCTTCTAACTGACCGGCAGACAGGCCGAGCAGGTCCCTGTACACTTCTTCATTGTGCTGTCCGAGAAGCGGGGCAGGCCTGTCAATCTGCGGATTCGTCTCGGTCATCTTGAACTGCGAGCCGTTCAATACCGTATCACCGGCGACCGGATGCTGCACATGTACGAACATTTCCCTGGCCTGTGCATGAGGGTCTTCCACGACCTGCGCCAGATTATTGATTGGCGACGCAGGGACGCCGTTCTCAAGAAGCAGCTCCACAGCATCCTTGGTCGTAAAATTACTCGTCCATTCCTGTATGACAGGGCGCAGCTCCATGTAACGCTCCACACGCTTCGGATTCTTATCATATCGTTCGTCCAGCGCCAGCTGAGGCCTGCCCATCACTTCGCACAGCTTCACCCAGAGCTTGTCGTTCGCCGCCCCGATTACCATCATACCGTCTTTCGTCTCAAACGTATCCGTAGGGTAATTGGATTCATAGCGGTTTCCTATCCGTTCCGGAAGCCTGCCGCCCATCGTATAGATTGGATAGATGATCTGCATGCTTGCGATACCGGAATCCATCATACCGATGTCCACTTTCTGGCCGACGCCCGTACTGTTCCTGTATTGGAGCGCAGCCAGCAGGCCGATGGCGAGAGAATATCCCGCCAGGCTGTCTGCCATCGCCGTCCCGACTCTTGTCGGACCGCCGTCCGGCCACCCGGTCACGCTCATAAGTCCGCAGCTCGCCTGTCCGATGACATCATAGCCCGGGCGCTGCGTATACGGCCCGTAATGCCCGAAACCGGACACTGCCCCGTATATGATCTTCGGGTTCCTCTCTTTCAGCACCTCATATCCAAGGCCAAGCTTCTCCATCACACCCGGACGGTAGTTCTCCACCACGATGTCAGCTTTCTCCACCATGCCAAGAAACAGCTCTTTTCCTTCCGGCTTCTTCAGATTTAACGTGATTCCCGTCTTGTTCCGGTTTACATTCATATAGTATCCGCTCTCTCCGTTCACGAAAGGACCGAAACTGCGGCTGTCATCTCCCTTGCCCGGTATCTCTATCTTAATCACTTCTGCTCCCAGATCTGCCAGCATCATCGTGCAGAACGGACCTGCAAGGACACGGCTCAAATCCAGGATACGAATACCACTAAGAGCGCCTTTTGTCTTCATATCATTCACCTTCTTCTATCCCGGCGCCGCTTATTCCATCCCGACTCTCGGAAGTCCGTAGACAGAACGCCAGCCTTCGCTTCCAGGTTCTTTTAAGTAAGCAGCTATCTCTTCCTCCGTGCGGTGTGTCACTTCCTCTGTCGGCGGAACCGTGCCGGCAGGGAATGCCTCCAGCAGTTCATCCACACAGTAGGTGAGATATTCACATGCCGCCAGTATCGGACGCTTTGCCTTCCTCGCCTCGGCGATGGCAGGGCTTCCCACTACCCCCTCTGGCGTACCTTTATACGTAATCGGAGAAGTCATCTCCGTCTCGCTCCATCTCTGAGGCCTGTGGAAGCTGTCGGTGGAATTGTCGAATCTTCCCGGCTCAAAGTAACTCTTCGGATGCGTCTCATCTGCATGGCTTAAGTCCACCATTCCTTCAGGAAAGCAGAGCATCCCCACCGAAGTCTCACATTCGTCTGCATGTACGAACGGCGTCTTAACCATATCTTCTTTTGCTCCCGGGTAGAAGAATTCGCGGATAGCGCGGTGCCAGTCCATCACCTGGATGATACATGGAAGCTGATACCGGTACAGGAATTCATGAAGTGCCGTCTCCAGCACCCAGAGCTGCCCGTGGTTGTTGATATAGATCTGCTTGCGGAAACCGTCGTTCCACAGGCCAAGCATCGTCGCGACAAGCGTCTCCACCGCTACCCTCTGCGGAACCATAACCGTACCCGGCATGCCGAGATGGTGGTATGGATGCGCTCCGTATGGAAGAGGATTGTATGCCAGATTCACCTCGCAGCCGTCTTTTGCCGTCGCGCGGCGGACGCCTTCTGCGATGGACTGGCACTGGAACGTATCGAGCGCAGATACGGTATGCATGCCGTGGCATTCGGTACACCCTACCGGCACGAGCACCACATCATTTTTCTTTCTCTTCTCGACGACCTTCCACCTCGGTGTCGTCTGGATATATGTATCTGCGATACCGATTTCTGACGGTGACGGAATCTCGTAACGTTCTTTCAAGAGCCGGTCTACTTCTTCCTCACTCATATCCCATATCTTTTTCTTCAGCTGCCCGACCTTCGTATTCTCAAATGTAATTGCCGGATGCTCTGTCGTAATCCATATGTTGCTTCCATAGTCTGCCATATTCTCTTCCTCCTTTTAATTATCTGTTCCTGTATTCTTCCAGCCTGTCTTTTTCTTCATTGGCCAGAACCATCACCTTCACCGCCTCATCTTTGTGCTCGATGGCCCGGTCGAATGCATCCTGAATCTTCTCCAACGGATAATATGATGTGATGAATCTTGTGAAATCAATCTCATCCTTTACCCGTCCCATGAACTTGATCGTCTTCGTGAAGAACCACGGCTGTCCGGCGCTTCCCTGAAGATTCAGCCCCTTCCAGATTGCTTTTCCTATTTCTATCGGAATCTTCCGGCCGATAGAGTGCCCGATAAAGCGGATCCTCGCATGAGGTCTTGCGACGTCTACCGTCATGCTGACACCGGCATCGCTTCCGGTGCACTCCACGACAAAGCTTGCGCCTTTGCCTTCCGTATGTTCAAGCACAACTTGCTCCACGTCTTCCTCGAACGGATCGATCGTCACATCAACGCCGACGACCTCTTCCGCCATCTTCCTGCGGAATGCAATCGGTTCCACCACGATGACTTTTGCGCCGGCCGCCTTGCATATGGTCGCTGCAAAGAGCCCGATGGCGCCCGCCCCGAAGATGACGCAGTCATCTGTCCTGGCCACGTATCCGTCCCTTCCGTAGATACTGTAGTAAGCTACAGAGCAAGGTTCCACGAGGGCGCCTTCCACATACGTCATGTTATCCGGAATCCTATAGCAGAACTGTTCTTCGCCCACGAGATATTCTCCCATGCCGCCAGGCGCGGACGGCATGAACCCGACTTCATTCCAGTTCGTACAGTAGGAATTGTTGATTCCCTCCTTGCAGATGTCACACCGGTTGCATGAATTCGCACATTCTCCCGTGACACGGTCTCCCACTTTGAGGGATATGACATCGGAACCGACGGCTGCCACTTCGCCGCACCACTCATGTCCCGGCGTATAAGGACCGAGGTCATAGCGCCCCTCTTTCGAATGTCCGAGATAACATTCCACGTCAGATCCGCATATACCTGACGCGTGCACTTTTACAAGAATCTGTGTCGATTTCAGTTCCGGCACCTGGACCTCTTCCAGTCTCAGATCTTCTGGTCCATACATAAAAGCATCTAATGATTTCATCGTTTTTCCTCCTTCTTTATGTGCAGCAGTCCGTTTATACGCCTGCCAGCATTCCTTTTATCTCTCCGGCCATATGCTCGGACGTAAGGCCGTTCTTCCCAAGCTGATATCCAAGTGAAGCCGTCACGCCGAAGGTGTCCTGAATCCCCATCATGCGCAGCACGGCGTTTGTCTTCATCCCTGCGAGCACCTCGGACACAGCGCTTCCAAGCCCTCCGATTATGTTGTGGTTCTCACATGTCAGTATATAGTCCGTCTCTGCCGCTGCTTTTTTGATGATATCTTTATCAATTGGCTTGACAGTCGGCATGTTGATGACCCGCACATCGATTCCCTCTGCTGCCAGCAGCTCTGCCGCGTCCAGGGCGATAGCCACGGTTATGCCGCAGGCAAAGACAGCCACGCTGCCGCCGTCCCGCATCGTCACGCCTCTGCCCGGTTCAAAATGCGGAACTTCCTCATAGACGTTTCTCAGGTACATCTTCGGCTGCCGGAAGTAGACCGGACCTTCATAATCCGCCATGTATCTCGTAATGGCTTCCAGTTCATACGTGTCCGCCGGTTCTACCACGCACATGCCGGGTATGCTTCTCATCAATGCCACGTCTTCCACGCCGATGTGGGTCCCTCCGTTCTTCTCAGCCGTCAGCCCCGCATAGAGTCCGCACACTTTCACATTAGCCTCATTGTAAGCTACCGCGATGCTCACCTGGTCGCAGGCACGCTTCGACGCGAAGTTGGCAAAAGAACTGGCAAACACGTTTTTGCCGGAAAGGGCAAGACCTGCGGCGGCTGCCATACAGTTCTGCTCTGCAATACCGAAGTTGAAATGACGTTCGGGAAATTCCTCCGAAAATGCTTTCGTACCGAAGCATCTCATCAGGTCTGTGTCGCACACTATGATATCTTCCTTCTCTTTTCCAAGTTCCACGATCAATTTGCCGAATATCTCTTTGCTTACGAGCGTCCGTTCTTTTTGTGCTGCTTTCTCCATCTCCTTCACCTCCTATGCATCTTTTAATCTTGCAAGCTCTTCTGCATCCAGGAACAAGATCTTCTCATCGATATCTCCTCCGTATTCTGCATACGCCTGCTCAATTTCTCTTAATGCGGCTGCGCCTTCTGCCTTTGTCATCTTCCTGCTGTGCCAGTCCGCTTCATTCTCCATGTATGACACTCCTTTGCCCTTTACCGTGTCGGCAATGAGAACATGCGGACAGCCTTTCGTCTCATTCATTCTGTCGAAAGACTCCCTCAGCGCTTTCAGGTCATGGCCGTCGCATTCCTGCGTATGAAAGCCAAAGGCTTCCCACTTTGCCTTCAGGTCGCCAAGCGGCATGATATCATCCGTAAAGCCGTCAATCTGAAGCCTGTTATTGTCGATGATTACCTTGAAATTGTCGAGATTATATTTGGCAGCCGCCATAGCTGCCTCCCAGACTTCTCCCGACTGGCATTCCCCGTCCCCGAGAACACAGTATACATCATATTCTTTTCCATCCATCTTTCCGGCAAGCGCCATTCCGAGCGCCATGGAGAATCCCTGTCCGAGCGCTCCTGTCGAGGCCTCCACCCCCGGAGTCTTCAGCCGGTTGCAGTGCTTCGGCAGCATGCTGTCGTCCGCGTCGAACTCTTTCAGCTTCGCGGCGGGAAAGTATCCCAAATCCGCCAAAACTACGTAGAGTGCCGGACTTGCATGGCCTTTGGACATGACGAACCGGTCTCTGTATTCTGCAAGCGGGTTCTGACCATCGCAGCGCATCACCCCTCCGTAATACAGCGTAGTCAGCACTTCCAGAACAGACAGTGATCCGCCGGGATGTCCCGAACCCGCATAGGCCATCATGGCTGTCAGGTTGTAGCGTATCTCTTCTGTCTTTTTTCTGAGCTGGTTATAATCCTGCAGCAATTCTTTCATCTTCCTTCTCCTCTCTGCGCTATTGTTATAACAGAATTCGCAAGTATTATAACAATATTCTTATTATCGTTTATTTTTAGTTGCTGTTTTGCCTATTTAACTTACTAATATATTAACAATATAGCTGGATTACTTCTATAAATTTATTGCTATATAAAATAACAATATTCTTTACTTTGGCAAAAAGAAAAAGCCCTCTCTGCATAAACAGAAAAAGGCTTTCTCGTCCCATATTAAATATCGAAAATGGAGAAATCAATCGACAGGCCGTCAAATATTCCGACAGGTATATTATCCTGGAATGTATACGTCTGAATACGGAAATTTTCTTCCCCTTCACCAAATTCATACACCGTAACCGACTCGTTGTCCGGGTCGACCACCCAGTATTCCCTCACCCCGGAAGTCCAGTATTTGTTCAGCTTGACAAGATAGTCCCTCTTGCGGCTGCCCGGTGATACGACTTCTGCCACCAGATCAGGCGCTCCGTTAATCCGCCTGCCATCACTTTTATCTCCGTCACAGACGACGATAAGATCTGGCTGGAGCATCGACCTGTCGTCATCGTCAATCCTGACATCTACCGGTGCGAGAAGCACTTTGCAGGGACCTCCCCGCCCCTTGATATGATGGCGGATGTTATAAAATAATTCCCCGACAATCTCCTGATGCCGCACGGAAGGCGCCTCCATGAAGATAAGGTAGCCGTCCAGCAATTCAGCTCTTACGTCATTCGGAAGGTCGTAATAATCCTCCGCCGTGTATGTGCCGTTCGGCTTTAATACGTCATAAGCTGGTACGGGCTCACATATCATATCTGCCCGTGAACTGGGACGGTACTGGTCAAAGTCAAGACCGAGCGCAGCTGTTAGCGCATTCATCGTGTCGTTCTGCGGGGATCTGGTCGCACCGCTGAATATCTTGTTAACCGTACCAAGCGAGACTCCTGACATCCGTGCAAGCTGCTCATTCGTCAGCCCAAGCTCTTTTTTACGCTCCCTTAACAGCCGAATCTCCATCGGCATCCCTCCTCCCGATAATAGATACTACTTGACAGTATCAGGCAGCATCTGCTTTCTATATATAAATTATTATATAAAAATATAAAAAAGTCAACTCGTTATTATATAAAAATATAAAAGCCATATTGTATCCTTCTTCAAACTGCCACGTTCAGGAAGAATACAATATGGCCGGCCCGGAAAGCCTTTCTATACTATGTTATTGACACGGTCCGTATCATCTGTCAGATATCAAACCCCAGCCCTTTGATTTCCAGCAGATGCCGCGGGAAATCCCTCGTATAATCGCGGGGCATAGCCTCTTTCAGCAAATCTGCCGACTTGGCCGTCGCGATTACGCTTGGCATGACCACATCTTCAATCTCCAGGCTCAGCGGCCCGTCATAGCCGAACTGCAGAAGCGTCATGAGATAACGCTTCCACCAGAACACGTCATGACCGTATCCCAGCGCACAGTATGTCCAGGAACGTTCATACGCCGGATTGCTCAGATAGGCAGCCGTCTCATGGCAGCCGTTCAGGTCTTTGACATCCTTTTCAATATGCGTGTCCTTCGCATGTACATGGTGGATGGCCTGTTTTGCCCCTAGCGCCTTCGCCGCCTCTATCGGATCCATCCCCATGAAGAACAGATGGCTTGGATCCAGATTGGCACCGATTATCGGTCCTATCGCATTCCTCAGCCTCAGCAGAGTCGGCACATTATAGACAATCTGTGTCGGATGTACCTCCAGCGCAATCTTTTTGATTCCGTGGCTTTCTGCAAGCCTTGCTGTCTTTTCCCAGTATGGTATCCCGACCTCGTTCCATTGGTAATCCAGCATCTCCAGCATAACAGGCGGCCAGCAGCAGATGACCCAGTTGGAATACTTTGCCTCAGGACCGCCGCCCGGCAGCCCCGACATCATCGCTATCTTCTCCACTCCGAGCAGTTCGGCAAGCCGGAACGTCTTCTCTACAAGAGTCGCGTCTTTTTCTCCCTGCGCATCCGGGGACAGCTGATTCCCGTTGCAGTTGAGCACTTCCAGCTTCAGCCCTCTGCTCTCAATTGCTTTCATGTAGTTCTCTCTTGCCTCTTTACTTTCCAGCAGCCTGTCGATATCCATATGAGGCGCGTTGGAATATCCGCCTGTCGGAATCTCCAGCGTCTCTATTCCAATCATCGCAGCCGTATCGAGCATCTCTTCAAAAGAAAGTTTCCCGAGACTGTCTGTCATTAATGATAAGTGCATGTCATCCTCTCCTTCTCTCTAATGTCTGGTAGGCATCATCTTTCTATCTCATCTACTGAGACCCATCTGTTTTCTTCTGCGGACTTGACAACGGCATCCAGTACCTTCTGTGCCTCCATTCCGTCCTCAAAGCCTGGGCTTGGCATACTTCCATCTTCCACTGCCTTGAGAAATTCATAATATTGATGCAGTACCGTGTGTTCCCATCCGAGCATATGTCCGGTCGGCCACCAGTTCTTCATATATTGATGCATCTCTTCTGTCACGATGATATTCCGGAAGCCTCTGCGGTCCTCGCAGTCATTATTCAGGTATACATTCAGTTCGTTCATCCTCTCCAGTTCAAAGCGCAGAGAACCTTTCGTCCCGTTGATTTCGAACCACTGGTAGTTCTTTCTTCCCATATGAGCTCTCGATGCCTCGAACATCCCCATGAATCCATCTTTGAACCTGGCCAGCCACACGGTGTTGTCATCATTGGTAACAGCCTCCGTGCTGCCGTCTGCCGCCTTTCGTTCCTTTACGACTGTCTTCATGACAGATACGACTTCATCGATATCGCCCACAAGCCATCTTGCCATGTCAGTGATATGTATCCCCATCTCCAGCGGCCCTTTGCCGACCATCTCGCTTTTATATCTCCATGACATCGGTGCCCCGAACAACGCCCAGTCCTGCTGGTAGAACCCTTTGTAGCTTACGATCTCACCAAGCTGCCCTTCTTCAATCAACTGCTTTGCCAGCGCCACTGCCGGAATCCTCCGGTAGTTGAAATTCACCATATTCAGGACTTTATTGTCCCTGGCGGCTTCATACATCTCATACGCTTCCTTATAATTGCGGGCAAGAGGCTTTTCGCTCAGGATATGCTTTCCATTTCTGGCTGCCTCCACAGCAATCTCTTTGTGGAGAAAGCCAGGAACCGCAATACTGACCACATCAATTTCCGGATCCGTGACAACCTTGTGCCAGTCCGTCTCACATTTTTCCCAGTGGAATCGTTCCCTCGTATCCTCCAGGCCTTCTCCGACTCCACATATCGTCTTCAGTACCGGCCGTATGCCCAGATCTTTCATAAACATGGTGACATCATTGAGCGCGTGGCTGTGTGCCCGCCCCATGAACATGTGGCCTATGAGTGCAAAGTTTAATGTTTTCTGCATCTTCTTCCCTTCTTTCCAGCTCCTGATGCCGCAGAATCAGAAATTATAGTCATCTACATTATCCTTCGTAAATATGAGCGGTTCTCCCAGCAGTACGATGCCTTTATCTTTATCTATTATCTCAAGCTTTCCAAGTCTTCCCGCTTCGATATAGCCCTGCTCCTTTGCCTCATCTACTTTCCCGTCTATCTGTGTCTTAGCCAGGTACATCGCCCCGTAACCGATGTCATACGGACTCCACAGGCAGCATTGCTTGATTGTTCCTTTCTTTAAGTAGTCTTTGATAAGGCTTGGAACGCCAAGTCCCGTAACGGCAACTTTCCCTACAAGGTCAAGCTGCTCAATCGCCTCGCATACTCCCGGGCTTGCCATACCAGTCACGGCAAAGACACCTTTCGTCTCCGGATGACTCCTCAAATAGTTTAGCGTGACGTCCCTGCTCTTTGCAAGATCCTCATCACCGGCCAGGATATCTGCAATCCTCATGTCAGGATAGTTGGCTTCCATGTATTTCTTCATCTCTTCAATCCATGCGTTCTGGTTCGGCGCCGTAAGCACCGCCGTCACTACAAGAAAATCACCGGAATCGCCTGCTTCCTCTACCATCATGTCCACCATCGTCTTGCCCATGCCTTCAAACGTGACCTGATTCAGGAATAATTCTCTGGAATCTGCATTCACGTCTGCATCCCATGCCGAAGTATAGATGCCTGCATCCATAGCTGCTTTCATAGCAGGGGAAAGTGCATCCGCATCATTGGCCGATATGGTGATGGCGGTATATTTCTTCTGCGTCCACTGGTCGATGATATCGGACTGTGCCGCGATATCTGCGTTGACCGGCCCGTTAAAGTCGAGCGTATATCCGAGCTCGTCGCAGGCCTCCTGCGCCCCTTCTCCGGCCGCTACCATATATGGGTCACTCGTGAACTTCGGGCACATCCCAATCGTCACCTTCTCTTCACCTTTTGTGCCGTCTTTCGCATCCTTGGACGTATCCTCTGCTTTCTTCGTCGTACATCCAGCGAGACCACAGACGAGCAGCATTGCCGCTAATACGGCTGATAACATTCTTTTTCTCATATTATCTTCTCCTTTTTTTCTGTTTATTTATACTGCCGGCAGCAGTATAGTTCTTACTCTTGTCTGACCTCCAACGCACGGTTCAATAAGATACCGAGCAAAAGGACGACGCCTGTCACACACAAGGCCCAGTCGCCCCGGATGGACAGCATTGCCAGGCCATTTTTCAGGAATGCCAGTATGACAACACCCAGAAATGTTCCTATAATAGTTCCTTTACCGCCTTTTATGTCCGTCCCTCCAAGGACGACGGCCGCTATAACATTCAGCTCCATGCCGATTGCCGCATTCCCTCTTGCAGTGGATACTCTTGAAGTATAGATAATGGCTGCCACGGCTACGAGGAATCCGATAAGTATATATACGAGCATTTTAAATTTTCTGACCTGCACGCCTGAGAATTTCGCTGCCTCTTCGTTATATCCCATTGCAGTGACATATGTCCCAAACGGCGTCTTCTTGCTCAGTATCCAGACGAGTACCGTCAGTACGATAAACACGACGACCTGAATCGGAACGACTCCCAGTATATATGCTCTTCCTGCGTAGGCATAGGCATCAGGGAACACAGATACCGCGCCTGCGTCTGTGGCTGCATAGGCGATTCCCCTGTAGAAAGAGAACGTTCCAAGCGTCACTACAAACGGGTGCAGCTTTCCATATACAATGAGCACCCCGTTAAAAGCTCCGCCTGCGATGCCTACCACAATCCCAAGTATCAGGGAAAGGAAGAAAGGGCACCCTGCCTGATACGTGAATCCGATTGTCACTGAGACGAGCGCCAGCAGCGAACCGACAGACAAATCGATTCCCGTCGTCATAATGACGAAAGTCATTCCAAGCGCCGCCAGCCCGATTTCTACCGATGCCCTGAGTGCATCAAAGATATTGCTGGCCGTAAAAAAATAACCAGTGCTTGAAAATACGACACATTCCACGACGATAATGAGCAAAAGCATGCAGATACGGGCTGGCTCTTTTCTTATAAATGTCTGAAATTTATTCATAATGCTTATCCACCACCTTATGCCGCGCTGCATCTACTGCAACAGCTAATAATATAATTGCTCCTAATACAAGTGATTCAAATGTTGAAGGCACTGCCATCACCGACATTCCGTTCAATATGATTCCAATCAGTATTGACCCGACAAGTGGCGACAGCGCTGAACCTCTTCCCCCTGCCATGGATGTTCCCCCGATTGCCACCGCCGCAATGACACGCATCTCGTAGCCATTTGCTATCGCCGCCTGCAGCTGTCCGATCTGACAGAGGAAGATCCCCCCTGTAAGTCCGCAGCATACTCCGAGCAGGACGTAAGCTCTTATATATGTACTGGCAACGGGAAGTCCTGCCATCCCGGCCGCCCCTCTGTTCCCGCCGATTGCATATACGTCCCTCCCCCATGTCGTATGCCTGCTCAATACGGCACAGACGGCAAACACGAGGAGAAATACGTATACGGAATTGTTGATTCCAAGAAATGTGCCGATACCTAGCGCCCGGTGCTCCGCCGTCAGGTTCATCGCCCCGCCGCCCGCATACACAAGCAGGATCCCCCGCAGCACGTTCTGCGTGGCCAGCGTCACGATAAAGGACGAAAGATTCAGCTTCGCTACAAGAAGGCCGTTGATAAGCCCGAGCATTCCCCCTCCGGCCATAGCCGCCAGAAGACCAAGAAGCAGCGAGTCCGTCCAGGTAACGACGTAGCCGAATGCATATGCACAGACGGCGAGCTGCGATCCGACCGATATATCAATCTCTCCGAGTAATATGACAAAATTAAGGGCGATAGCCATAATGCCGATGACCACAGTCTGTACGAGTATCGCCTGAATATTGTCAAAAGTCATAAAACCACTCGCAGCCGCAGAAAAGGCCAGAAGCAGAATAAAAGAGAATACAAGCGACGGTGTCGACGGACGAAGGAGCAGCCTTATAACTGTGGCGTTTATACTTTTTTTCTTTTCCATAGTCTCCATTCCTCCCTGATTTAATCCGAATCTATCTGTCTGCCGTCAGCCACTCCGGAGGCGGCCAGACCTATCTTCTCCTGTGTGGCCTCCTCTTTGTCAAACTCTCCGGTCAGCTTTCCTTCATGCATGACAAGAATACGGTCCGACATGGACAGCACTTCCGGGAGCTCTGATGATATGAGCAGAATGGCTTTTCCCTGGCCTGCCAGTTCGTCAATCAATTTGTATATCTCTGATTTTGCGCCGATATCGATACCTCTTGTCGGCTCATCCAGTATGAGTATCTCCGGCTCTCTTACCATTATCTTTGACACTACGACTTTCTGCTGATTGCCTCCTGACAGCTGGCTTACCGGTTTATCGACAGATGCGCCGCGTATGCTTAAGGTGTGGATATATCTGTCTGAAATCTCTTTCTCTTTCTTATAATTGATGAAACCATATTTTGTCAGGCTGCCAAGCGACGCCAGTGAGATGTTGCTCCCGATGCTCATCGGCAGAATCAGCCCCTGAGATCTCCGCTCTTCCGGCAGATAGACGATTTTTTTCCTCATCGCGTCCTCCGGCGATTTGATATGCACTTCTTCCCCGTGTATCTTTACATTTCCGGAGGTCACCGGAAGCACCCCGAACAGTGCCTGTCCAATCTCACTGCGCCCTGCCCCTATGAGTCCGGCCATGCCTACTACTTCGCCCTCGCGTATCTCAAAGCTGACATCAGCAAACCTTCCATCTGACGATAATCCCTCTACGGACAGGACAGTCTTGCCTATCCTGCTCTTTCCCCTTGTAAAGAGCTGTGACAGCGGGCGGCCTACCATCAGCTTCACCAGCTTGTCCTGGCTGAATTCAGAGATTACATCTGAGGCAACCCATCTTCCATCCCGAAGCACCGTGATTCTGTCGCAGATACGGAAAATCTCTTCCAGCCGGTGGGAGATATAGACAACACCCACTCCCGCTTCTTTCAACTCCTGGATTACTTTAAAAAGACGCTCGGTTTCGCGATCGGTCAGAGAGGCGGTCGGTTCATCAAAGATGATGACCTTGGCCTGCCGGATGAGCGCTCTGGCAATCTCTATCATCTGACAGTTTGCCACGGAAAGATGCTTTACCTGAGATGCCACATCCAGATTGACATCCAGCTTTTCAAATACCTCTCTTGCCTCTTCCTGCATCTTTCCGGTGTCAAAACCGCCCCATCTTTTTCTCGGCCGCTTCCTTCCGACAAAGAGATTCTCCGTCACGGTCAGTTCTGGAAACAGGTCGATCTCCTGTGGTACCATACCTATCCCTGCCGCCTCTGCATCGTGGGTAGAGTTAAAGTGCACTTCCTTTCCCGATACCTTTACGTCTCCGGATGTCCTGCTATAATATCCATATAAAATCTTCATCAGTGTACTTTTCCCGGCACCGTTTTCTCCCATCAGCGCGTGAACCTCTCCAGCGTAGATTTCAAAATCAATATCTTTTATCGCTGTCACTTTATCGAAACATTTGGTAATCTGCTTCATCTCACATAGTGTTACTTTCTGCCCGGTTCCCAACTCTTCCCCCACCTTTCCTATGTATCACCGTTATACTCCCGGAATGATTCTTTCAGTATCGCGATATCCTTTCTGAGCAGATCTACTGCATCTTTATCGCAATGGTTCATCGGCTGCCGTTCATAAAAGTTCTCAAGGTGAACGTATCCGGTATAGCCGATATCACAGAGCGCTTTTACCGACTCATAGTAGGAAGTCACACCCTGTCCGAGCAGGGCTGCGCTCAGTTCTCCTTCTTTACCATCCTTTACATGCACTTCGCAGATCTTGTCTCCAAGAGCATATATCATCTCTGGAGCAGAATATCCTTTATTGATATATGGATTCTGTGTATCCATATATATCTTCAGGTTCGGGCATGCCACTTCTTCGAGCAGCCTTAAGTCTTCCTCCGCAGACAGGGCATTTTCAGAGGCCACCGTGATTCCATCCTCCGCAGCCAGGCGGCAGGCATATGCAAGACAAGCTGCCACACTTCTGAAATCTTCTTCCGAATGAATGGCACTCTCTCCGAACGCCGGTATCTGTACGAGCGGGAGTCTCATCCTCTTTGCCGCCTCCACCGCTTTTTCGATAGCCAGCAAAGCTACCTTTTTCTGCATGGAACCGTCGGGCTTCGTCATCCCATAATAATCCAGACAGTTTACGGCAATGGCGGTCAGCGCGATGCCGTTCCTCGCCGCCTCTTCCAGATATATATCCTGGATATACGGGTTGGATAAGGGAAAACTGCGCTCATAATCTCCCTGCGCCAGTTCCACCGCGTCAAGCCCCATATCCTTTGTAAACCTGCACACATAAGGCCCCTGAACAGGAGAGCTCCATTCGCACAGACCAAACTTTACTTTTTTCACTATGCATCCCTCCTTGCATGAATACTGCTTACCTGCACGCTTCCTTCAGTATCTCCAGATCCTTCTTCGCCACGTCGATATATGTATCTGCCGTATCACACAGCGGCATCCTGTCATAGAAGTTCTCCAGATGAATCCATCCGCTGTAGTCTATCTCGTGGAGAACCGCCATCGTCCCTTCAAAGTCGGTATCCCCTTCTCCGAGATATGCGGAACTTCCGCTTTGCCCGATACCGTCTTTGACATGTATCTCTGGATAGAGGATGTTGTTTCGCGCCAGTTTTCTTAACATCTCCGGCTGTGACCAGTTCTTCCAGACACGGTAATTCTGCGAATCATACAGGCAGGAAAAGTTCGGCTGTCCTACCTTGTCGAACAGCTCCAGGTTCTTTTCTATCGTCAGCAGATTCTCCGTCGCAATCGTAATACCCTGCTTTGCCGCTTCCTTGCATGCATAGGTGAGCGCTTCGGCCGTGACATTCATGTCCTCCTCCGTCTCAATATATCCGTCACAGAAGCTTGGCATCATGACCATCTCCATCTTCATATATGACGCCGTGTCAATGGCCAGGTCGATGATTTCCCTCACCCGTTTTCCTTTTTCCGTCGTAGCCGGATGCTTCAGCCCGCAGAAATCGAACTCGCACACCGCCATAGACGGAAATGCAATCCCATACTTATCTCCTTCTTCCAGATAATAGTCTCTGAACCATTTCTGTCCGAGCATAAAGCCCCTCTCCTGATATCTCAGGAAGCCCAGTTCCAATCCGTCCAGTCCTATCTCATGGGCAAGCCTGATATTACCGACGAGCTGTCCCGGAAGCGCAAAATCCAGTGCACCGTATTTAATATTCAACATAATATAGCCTCTCTTTCTTTCCTTAATTACCAGTTAGGGGTTATCACAAATTTTCCGCCTTCCAGTCTCTCCGCCGCCTCAATCGCCTCGATAGCCTCATCCAGGCTGTAACACTTTGTCAGGAACTTGCCGGGATCGATACGCCTGCTGGCAATGAGCCGTATGACATGGGGCCATATATCATGCCCGGAACTCCCGATAGAGCAGTGGTAGTTCACGCCCTTCTTCTGGAGATATGTGGACATGATTGGCGTTCTTACCGGAGATATCCCAATCTGTGCAATCGTTCCGCCGACCGCAACCATCTGTTCAATCTCAGGAATCGTCTCTGCCTGATGGTGGGTCGCCTCCACCGCCATCTCCACGCCTATCCCTTCCGTCAGTTCCAGCACCTTTTCACTCGGACTTGTACCTGCGGCGTAGAGCGCATCTGGATTGAACACGTAATCTGCACCCACTTCCCTGGCCAGCTTCATACGTAATGGTTCTTTTTCAAAAGTGATAATCTTTGCCGCACCTGCCGCCTTTGCAAGAGATGTCGCCGACAGACCGATAGGTCCTGCCCCAAAGACAGCGACATTACCTCCCGGGCGGAATCCACCGCCCCGGACGAACATTCCGTTATAGGCCACAGCAGTAGGCTCTACCATAGCAGCCACTTCAAGCGCCCGCTCTTTGCTCCCATACACAGATACAAGATCGCCGACGTGGAAGCAGAATTTTTCCTTAGCAACGAGATATTCCGCATATCCGCCGTCCAGCGTGAACCCGATCTCTTCCAGATTCTCGCACTGGTTGACAAGCCCTGCCCTGCATGCGGCACATTCCCCGCACCAGTTCATCGTCTCTGCCACGACGAGGTCGCCTTTTTTAAAGTTCTTGACGTTCTTCCCGACCTGCACAATCTCACCGGAAAATTCATGTCCGATTACGACCGGCAGCCTGCAGTGCCCACAGTAATACAGGTAATCGTCTTCATCCGCACCGAGAAACATCGTGTCAGAGCCACATACCGCCGCCCCTCCTACCTTCAGAAGCACTTCATCGTCTTTTGGTTCCGGCACAGGTATATCGACAAGCTTAAGTGACGGATGGTAGAAAAGATCGCTGCCCATGCTTGCTCTTTTGTCCCTGCTCTCTCTTTCTGTCGGCTTATAGCCTTCCCTCGGTTTCCACTGTGCATCTGCCTGTAATGCTTTCATGTTCTAATTCCCCCAATCATCTAACATTTTATAATCTTTTGTTTTATAAGACTCATCCGCAGCCTCTGCTGCCTTAGTTGCGGCTACAGCATCGTACACTGTAACCTCCGGGCTCGTTCCTTCTTGTATACAGCGGACAAACTCCTTCTTCTCCTCCAGAAATGCCGCCCCGAACCTGTCGATGAACTGTCTTGCAAACTGAATGTCCACACCGCGTTCATCGTATAGATATACTATCGGCTGCCCATTCCCCTCACCTATATATACTGTTCCGTGTGTACCGATAATCTCTGTCTCCACACGAAATCCGTGGGCACATGTCCTTCCTGACAGAATCGTTCCCATCGCACCGCTTCTGAACTGCATCGTCACAATGCCATTGTCACAATCAGAGGTAGCTTCGAACGCTCTGTATCTGTAGCATCCGCCCATCGCATATACGGACACCAGCTCATCGTCAAGCATCCACCTGGCCAGGTCGAAGTCATGCACCGCCACGTCAAAGAACAGCCCGCCGCTTCTGACGGCAAAGTCAATGCTGCTCTGTATGTGTTCCACCGCGTCCATCCGATAAGAGCGAAAGTATACCGGCCTTCCTATCCTGCCTTCGGCAATCATGCCGCGGGCCTTCCTGTACGCCATGTCATAGCGAGTCATAAATCCAGCCTGGACGACGATATTCTTATTTTCCAGTGCGGCTTCTTCAACGGTCAGACACTCTTTCGATGTAAGCCCAAGCGGCTTTTCACAGAAGACGTGTATTCCTGCTTCTATCGCCTTTATGACCTGTTCACAGTGCTTTTCAGAAGCCGTGCAGATGACAACCGCGTCTAGCTCTTCACAATCCAGCATCTCTTCATAACTGCTGAACGCATATGAAGCCCCTAATTCCTGCTGCATCTGTCGGGCCCTGTCTTCGCTCCTGCAGCAGACTGCCGTCAGGTCCGCATCCTTCATCCGGTATGCAATATCCTCGGCGTGGAACCTGCCCATACGCCCAAGGCCTGCCACTCCAATCCTGACTTTTCTCATATTTACCACCTCATGCGTCTATTTCCACGGATCGACGAGCACTTTGATTGCCCTGCCGCTTTTCAGCGCATCGATTCCACTTTGAAACTCTTCAAGCGAAACTCTGTGGGTTACCATATCCTCAACCGGAAGCAGGCCTTTCTCTAAGATTCTGAGCGTATCGTCAAATTTGAAACGGGACGCATAATTGCCCATGATTGTAAGATCCTTTCGTGTAATCGTATTCTGGCATATCGTCTGCCAAGCATTGGAATTCATGCCAAACAAAAGTATCCTTCCGCCTTTTCTCGTATAGCTGACCGCATCGTTTATCAATGTACCGACCGTGTCTACCGAAAAGTCCGCGCCGTCCACCGTGTGTTCCTTAAGAATCTGTTCAAGCGGTTCTGATGACGGGTCTATAGCAAGATCCGCACCAAACTTATATGCATACTGTCTCCGGTAGGAGGATGGCTCACTTACAATAATCTTGCCCATTCCCATGCGTTTCAGCATCATGATGAAATACAGCCCGACAGGGCCGGCTCCAAGTATAAGAGCATTTTCCCCGACCTGTGGATTCAGCTTGCCAAGAGAAGTCAGCACACAGCCTGCCGGGTCAAGATGCACCGCCGTCTCTGCCGGCGTGTCCGGCGATACTTTATAGAGGCAGCTCTGTGGAGCGACGCAATACTGCGCAAAACCGCCGTCGAGAAATACCCCGAGACACGTGTTGTGCATACACATATTCGGCTGCCCATGTCGGCAGTAGTAACATTTGCCGCAGAATAAGGAAGGGTCCACAACCACCCGGTCACCAGGCTTTACATCTGCCACCTTGCTTCCAGCCTTCTCTATCTGCCCGCTGAACTCATGCCCTAAAATCGCTCCTTCTGCTGCCGGATGTCCGGGCGGGACTTCCAATATATGTATATCTGTACCGCAGATTGCAGCAGCTTCTACACGAATCAGCACATCCTCTTCGCTTTTGAGCTCCGGCATCTTCGTCTCTTTCACTTCATATCTCCCGTTTCCGGCAAAGAACAATCCTTTCATCTTCTGTACACCTGCCTTTCAAAAGAGGCTATTTCCTAATCTTGACCGCTTTACTGCGGTAAGTGTCGAGTATTACAGATACGATAATCAATGCTCCCTTGAATATCTGCTGATAGAAAGCGGATACACCAAGCATCGTAAGACCGCTGTCTATGCATCCGACGACGAGCGCACCGATGATACATCCAAAGATAGTGCCAACGCCTCCCGCCAGGCTCGTACCTCCGATAACGGTGGCAATAATGGCGTCGAATTCATAATTGACTCCTACTGATGCATTGCCTGCATTGACGCGGGAAGTCAGGATGATTGCCGCGATACCGGTCATGATTCCCATATATGCATATACTAAAAATGTTATCAGCTTTACATTGATGCCACACAGATGAGCAGCTTCTTTATTGCCCCCTATCGCATATACGGACTTTCCAAAGGCGGTCTTGGCCAGTATAAGATGGCTTAAGACTGCCAGGACGGCATATATGATAATCGGTATCGGTATGATACCGACACTCCCTCCGCCTATCTGTCTAAAAGTATCGTTCAGATTCGTGATTGGAAACCCTCCGGTCACGATATTAGCGGCCCCCCGCGCCATCAGCTGCATGCCAAGTGTCATGATAAACGGCGGGATTCCTGTCACTGCGATGACACCTCCGTTGATGACACCACACAGAAGGGCAATTCCGATACCAGACAGCGCGGCTGCTATGTTATTACCTGCACTCGCGAAGATGGCTATCACCATTCCGGCAAATGCGAGCGTTGAGCCAGGTGACAAATCAATTCCACCGGTTATGATGACCATCGTCATACCAAAAGAGATAATACCTGTCACAGATACCTGTCGCATTATATTTGTAAAATTTTTGAGGGACAGGAAGTTAGGCTCCGCGATGCTCAGTATGACAATAATAAGCAAAAGGACTAACAGCGTGCCGAATTTCCCGATTCGTCCCGTGATTCCTCTAGATAAGTTCTTCATCTTTTACCATTCCTTTCGGCTCTTTTTCCAGCTTTGCTGCATATTCCATAATATTTTCCTGCTTGATTTCATCCCCCGTCAGTTCACCTGTAATCCTGCCGCTTGATATGACGAGAACGCGGGAACTGATGCCTACGACTTCGGGCATCTCAGAGGATATCATGATGACTGCCTTGCCACTCTTAGCCAGATCGCACAGAATCTTATGTATCTCATATTTTGCGCCTACGTCAATTCCACGCGTAGGCTCATCCACAATCAATATCTCCGGCTGACGGCACAGCCATCTGCCGAGCAGCACTTTCTGTTGATTGCCTCCGGACAGATTCTTCGACTGGACGCCCAGTCCGGCTGTCTTGATCAGCAGTGACTTGACCTGCCCGTCTGCTATCTCATCCATCCTTTTCCTGGACAGGAAAAGAGCTTTCTTCACCTGTCTTAAGCTGGGCATTACGATATTGTCCGTAATGCTCATACCGAGGAACAGGCCTGTCCCTTTCCGGTCTTCCGTGAGCATAGCCATCCCTCTGCGTATCGATTCTCTCGGATCTCCCTGTCTGAGTTTCTCGCCGTGAACGGTAATCTCACCCGAATCCGGTTTCGTTATCCCAAATACAGCCGACATCAGCTCGGATCTTCCGGCACCCATCATCCCTGCGATTCCAAGTATCTCTCCTCTTCGTACCTCAAAAGAAATGTCCTGGAATTCTCCGGCTTTGCTAAGATGTTCTACCTTCATAGCGACCTCTCCGGGTACTGCCGTATTCTCCGGAAACATTTGTGTAATTTCCCGCCCTACCATAAGCCCAATCAAAGACTGGTAATCCAGCTCACCTATCGGTATGCTGCTGGCTACACTCTGGCCGTCCCGCAGAACAGTGACCGTATCTGCTATCTGGAATATCTCATCCATCTTATGCGTGATATAGATGATAGACTTTTTTTCTTCTCTCAGCTTGCGGATAACCTGAAACAGCATATCTACTTCTTGTTCTGTAATCGCAGATGTAGGCTCATCCATAATGATGAGCTTCGCCCCTGCAGATACGGCTCGTGCAATCTCCACCATCTGTACGTAACTCGTCGTCAGTTCCTTCATCTTCCACTTCGGATCTATTTCAAGACCGATGGAGCAAAACAGCTTAAGCGTCTCCTCGTTCATCGTCTTTTCATCGACGAACACCCCCTTATGAGGCATACGGTTCATGTACACATTATCCGCTATCGTCATCTCCGGAACTGCCGCCAGCTCCTGATGTATCATCGAGATGCCGTCCTCGAGCACCTTCTTCACCGAGAGATGGCCGCTTCGCTTCTCATTCATAAAGTAGACTTCACCTGCATCTGGCGGATAGATTGACATTAGCACTTTCATCAGTGTCGACTTACCTGCACCATTCTCTCCGAGCAGCGCATGTACCTCTCCTTCTCTTACTTTCAGAGATACTTTGTCTAAAGCCAGCACGCCCGGAAATTCTTTTGTAATCTCCTTCATCTCAAGAATATATTTATTTTTATCCATATATCATCCACCGATTTCTTTCCGTTTTTAATGGCAGTATTTCTTACCGACAGACGGGCATATCCTCTGCCGTATCGTCAGCTACATGAACATGCCCGTCCGCTTTTTATGCTGCCACTATTGCATATATTCTTTAAAGTTATCCTGTGTCACCATTTCAAAATTAATCTGCACCCACTCTGTCTTCTCTCCGGTATATTTCCCGTCGATGCAGTCCAGGACTGTCTCTACCGCAGTCTTGCCCTGTTCTCCTGCGGGCTGGAATACAGAGCCTGTCAAGATTCCGTCTTCCATCGCAGCCAGGCCGTTTTCCTGGGCGTCGATGCCAATGACCGCCACATCTTCCAGCATATCCGATGCCTCCAGAGCAAGACCGGCTCCGATTGCCATCTCATCGTTGTTGGCCACTACGACATCGATATTCTTCTTGCTCTGTATCCAGTTTTCGGCAATCGCCATACCTTCATCTCTGTTCCAGTTGGCACAGTCTTCAAACACGATATTGATATCCGGATATTTTGAGAGCACTCCCTTCAGAGATTCTGTCCTCTTAGTCATATCCTCTGAGCCAAGTATACCTACAAGCAATGCCACATCCAGTTTCTCTCCGTAATTTTCTACGATATATTCTCCCTGCATCTTTCCTGCTTCTGATGAGTCTGTCGACACCATGACCCAGGCAGACTGGCACTGGCGCACTGCTGAGACAAGAGGAACTTCATATTCATCTGCTATCTTCCTGTACTCCGAACCATCTCCATTCGTATCGACTGGTACGAGAATGACGCCGTCCACACCACTTTCACATATGGAGTCCATCTTGCTGAGCTGCGTGGCTGTGTCGTCTTCACCGTCCACGAGTACAAGCTCTATTCCCTTCTCCTCACAATATTTTTTAGCTCCTTCATATACATATACCTCAAAAGTGTCCGTGGAGCTGTTGATGCAGTAAGCTATCTTCTTGGATTTGCCCGACGACTCTCCTGTTTCCTTTGTGTCTTCTTTCTTTTCTTTACTTCCACATGCTGCCAGGCTCAATATCATTGTTAATACTAAAATAATTGATACTATTTTCTTTTTCATACTTTTTCCCTTTCCGCTCTACTACTGAGCACACATAATCTTTCCATCATCATATGATTTCTGCGCCATGAACGCCATCTCTACAGCCTTCCTTGCATCGCCTGTATCAACCCTGGACGCCTCCCCGATGAGAGCCTTGTCCACAAATGCAGCCACCTCCCGCAGGTAAGCTTCCTCAAAACGCTCTCTGAACCACGGCTGGCACTCGTTCCTCATCCCGTATTCATCCTTCTGCGTCACATAAGAAGTCGTACCTGAATTCACAAGCAACGTCCCCTTAGTCCCTACGATTTCCATCCATACATCATATCCGCACACCCCTTGTTTCGAACCTTCTACCTCGGCCATTACACCGTTGTCAAACTGCATGAGCACGGAACAGTTGTCTATATCATTGAACGCCTCAAACTCTGTAAATTCATAGATGCCACCTATCGCATACATGGTTTTGACTTCCCCTCCTGCAAACCAGCGCACAAGGTCAAAATCATGTACGCTCATGTCAAAGAACATCCCTCCGGCTCCAGGACCAAAACGGACATAATCTTCTCTCTGGCAGGCCGGATCTCGCGTGATGCTTCTTATCTTTATGATTTTTCCTATATCACCGCTGTCCACCCTCCTCTTTGCATCCTGATAAGAACGGTCGAAACGGCGCATAAATCCTACCTGAATCGTCCTGCCGGGATTCATCTCCACAGCCTTGTCAATCTCGTCAAGCTCTTCTATCGTAAGTCCTGTCGGTTTTTCACAATAGATGTGCTTGTGGGCGGCACATGCCGCTTTGATACAGGCACAGTGCTCGCTTGAAGTGTTCGTAATCATCACCGCGTCGATGTTCGACTTTTCCAACATCTCGTTGTAATCTCCGTAGTACTCTGCCGCACCGAGCTGCCTGGCCGCTTCTTCTGCACGATCCATATTGATGTCACATACAGCGGCCAGCTCTGCATTTGGAATCCGGTAAGCTACGTTTTCCGCATGCTGGTACCCGAGGCGCCCAACCCCGATGCAGCCAATCCTCAACTTCTTCATTTTAATCTCCTCCTTTGTTATTAAATTTACAGGTGACCTTTACTATAAAACAGATAATCTATAACAAAACTGCTTATTCTATAACTATATTCTTAAGTTGCTTTTTTGTGTCAATATCCATAATTCAACTTAATACAATTACATTTTTGTATATTTTATCTGTTTTATTTGTATTTTACTCTATTTTGTAGTATAATTGTACCAACAAATGTTTTTTTGTTCTATAATTATATTCCTGTTTAAAATAACAATATTATGCAGTTGGAGGTATGTTATGATTCGTGAGATTATTACCGATAAGAACATGTTAGAGTTGAATCCCCACGGCGACTACGGTTTTCCGTTCTATCTGATCAATGTGACTTTATCCGCATACCAGTTTGGCCGCTTCAACTGCCACTGGCATCCGGAACTTGAGATTGCGTGCATTCTTGAAGGAACGATGACTTACCAGGTCAACCAGAACCACTACCATCTTGTAAAAGGAGACTGCCTCTTTGTCAATTCCAATGCTCTGCACTCCGGATGCATGTATGAACATAACGACTGCAGGTATATCGTATCCACTTTTAATCCGTCCCTCATATATGGCTACGAAAAGAGTGCTATTGATACGAATTATACGTTCCCTATGCTGAACACCGATAATTTCTCTTCCTGCGTCTTACAAGAGGGGACAAAAGCAAACGCCACTTTCCAGGCTATCATGAAGGAAATGGCCGCCTATTACACGGACAGGCCTGTCTGTCATGAGCTGCATATCAAAAGCCGCCTGTGCGAGCTGTGGGCCGTCTTATATGAAGAGTTCAGGCAGAGAGAGAATTCTGCGGGAGCGGGGCTGTCTGAGGCCAAGCAGATATCACGTCTCAAGAATGCCATCATATTCATCCACAGCAACTATACTGAACCGATAACGCTGGATGAGATGGCAGAGTCGTGCCATACGAGCAAGAGCGAATTCTGCCGCATCTTCAAGAAGACGCTGCACCAGACGCCATTTGAATACCTGCTCCGCTACCGGATACAGAAAAGCCTCTCCCTTCTCGTATCTGATACATGCACGATTACGGAGATTGCCAACCAGGTCGGGTTTTCCGGCTCCAGCTATTATTCTGAGGTCTTCCGCAAGTACATGCACTGTTCTCCAAGAGAATATAAGAAAAACATGATAAAATGACAGGACGAGGGTCTTTGTTCTTCTGATATAAATTATACTAGAAGGACAAAAACCCTCAGTTTCCATTATTTACCATATTATCTTCTTGCTGCTCCCGCCCTTATCAAAAGCGGAAGTTCAGGTCATTTCTTCCCTCAAACGGCGCCCCGATGAGCATAGGCTTCAGATAGGCCGAGGTCTTTCTTATTCCATCCAGGCGGCTCATCGTGATGTCTTCATGTTCAAAGTTGAGGGAGCCAAAATAGCCTACCATGGCCAGCTCTGTAATTACGTTCTCCCAGCTTATGTTTCCCCATCCCGGTATGCGGAAACGGAATCCTCTGTCAATCCTACGGTAATTTCCGCTTGGATTCAGCCCAGAACGTCCTACGTTTTGTTCCACTATCTGGGCATCCTTGGCGTGCACGCCATAGATCCGGTCTCCGAGAAGATCGATAAAAGCCTCTACATCGATACCGTACATCATCATATTGGCCGGATCAAAATTGAATCCCCACGCGCGGCAGCCTCCGAACAGCTCTACGCTTCGCCGGGCAGTCTCTATATCATATACCATCTGATTCGGATGAGGTTCATGGGCGTATCTGACTCCGTACTCCTCATATTTTTTCAATATAGGCCCCCATCGTTCGGCAAATATCTCTTCTTCCCGTTCCCACGCCTTTGCGTCCGGCCATTGGCATACCCGGCCAAAATTCTCACAGCCTGTAAAGCCCACCACGACAGGAATCTCCATCTCATTGGCAATCTGCGCCGCCCGGATGACCGCCTCTGTACCGTACTTGATCTTCTCTTCCTTCGTACCGCTGTAGATGTCATCCGTATCTTTCCCGTACGGCCCCATGACGAGCTGGCTCTCCGGATGGTTGCCAAGTGAAGAGATTTCCAGACCATATTCTCTTATTTTCTCTTTATACCGTCTTATATTATCTTTGTCCAGTATCGTACGGACATCCATATGAAGGTTGTCCTTTACAAATGTCTCTATCTCCAGCGTCTCATATCCATACTCTGCCGCCATTTTGCACACTTCATCGAGCGGCAGATCCGAATATGTACCTGTACACAGCCCAAGCTTCATGCCAGTCTCTCCTCCTCTGTTACTTTACTTCCTGCAGCTTCTAAGTCTCTTCAGCTCCTCTTTGGAAACTGTATCTCCCGCGGCAGTCTTCCACATATTTACTGACGGCGGTCAGGTCCTCCTTTATCAGTTCATATGAGTCTCTTCCACCACCGGCCAGCGGAGGCGTAAAATAATTATTCTCAAAGATCATCCATCCCGAATATCCCCGTTCCATCAGTCTGTCCACTGACTTTAGCGCATCACTTTCCCCCGCGCCGATAAGCGTATTGCCACCTTGTCCGATGCCGTCTTTGAGATGGACCTGGACGATATATGGAAAGAGCTGCTCTGCCACATCAGGCGCATATGCGCCTGTCTGGAGAAGATAATTCTGCGTGTCAAAATACACTTTGAAGTTGTCTCTTGCGACCAGTTCCATCTCCCTCATCTGCCACTCTGTTGTCAGGCAGTTCTCCGTACCTATGATGATTCCTGAACCGGACGCCAGGTCGCAAGCGTACCTGAGGCATTCCGCCGCCTGCCAAAGCTCTTCTTCCGACCGGATGGCGCTGGATAGGAAGCTTGGTATCTGTACGACCGAGATCCTTAATTTTTCTGCCGCACTTATGCTCAGGCGAAGAGCGTGCTCTACCATATCCCGCCCTGGCGTCCCCCTCGGCGTCGTCATTGCAAAATGGTCTGTCATATTACATGCAAGCGCAGGAAAGGCAATATTATAACGGTCCTGTTCCTCTTGATATAACTGAATTATATAGTCATCTGCAAGTGGAAAACCTTCCTCCGCACTGCCAAGCTCCAGCGAGATTCCATGAAGCCCCAGGTCATAGGCTGTCCTGACTGCGGACGGTCCGCGCAGCCTGGTCGGAAGCACCCATTCGCATATGCCATAACTGATAAGCCTTTCCATCTTCTACTCCTTTTCTCCTCTGTTCATATCAAGGTCTGCCCACCTGCCACCGTAACGGTCTGCCCAGTGATATAGCTGGACATGTCGCTTCCAAGAAACAGGACACAGTCCGCCACCTCCTCGGGCGTCCCAAACCGCTTCACAGGTACAGAATCTGCCACTTCCGCGATAAACTGCTCCGGTGTAATATTACGCCTTTTGGCCCACCATCTGGCTGCCCCAGCAGTCTGCTCTGTCATTATCTTTCCGGGTGCCACGGCATTGACCATTATATTGTAAGGAGCCATCTCAAGCGCCAGGCTCTGCGTAAAGAGAGATACGCCGCCTTTGGAAGCTGAGTATGCGGCATTATAGCTTTCTCCAATCTTGCCTGCAATCGATGAAAAATTGATAATCTTTCCATATCTTCGTTCCATCATGAGATCTGTCATCTTATAATTTACAAGATAGGTGCCTTCCAGATTGACAGACATAGTCCGATCCCATTTTTCTCTCCCCAGTTCATGGAGAAGTCCCAGAATCACAATCCCCGCAGCATGGACCAGGACAGCAAATCCGCCGAACTCATCCCATGCAAGATTCAGCACTTCATCGACCTGCTGCTCATCTGACACATCAAGGACATAGCTTTCTACCTTTGTGCCATATGCCTCCGCTTCTTTTTTGGCCTCCCTCAGACGTCCTTCGTCAATATCCGCCATTGCCACATTGGCGCCGCACCTTGCAAACTGCAGGACACAGGCTTTGCCCATACCACTCGCGGCGCCTGTCACAAATACATTCCTGTCTGTAAAATCAATCATAATAGAGCCTCTTTTCTTTGCTTTGATGCATATCTGATTCCTGTTTTTACAGATACTCTTTCAGCTTTTCTATCGTCTCTTCTGCCGTCTCTTTTGTGATAATCTCATATCCGCTGTCTGTCACCATCTCAGGAGATCCACCCTCTATCACATCAATCAGGACATTGATGGCTTCTCGTCCCATCACGTCCGGCGCCTGGGCCGTATTCGCTATCTCATATCCATTCTTTACCAGCTCCAGCCCATCCACGGTTCCGTCGAAACCGATGACGTCTATCTTGTCGAGCACACCGGCTTCCTCCAGTGCTCGTACGCAGCCGATACCGATTGCGTCACAGGCACACCAGAACACCTCGACTTCGGGATTCGCCATCAGGATGTTCTGCGCCGCAATGTAGCCTTCATCTACGGACCAGTCCGTCGACTGCTCAGCCACCACGTCACACCATCCCTCCAGGCCATCGTCAATTCCCTTTTTACGCTTATTACCGTTGTCATTGCCTTCCTCCCCGTTAATCTTTGCAAGCTTTGTGCCCTCGGGGTATGTCTCCTTCATCCACTTTCCGGTGGCGGCTGCCGCATTGTAATTGTCCGTCCCCACGAACGGGATTCTTTCATATCCGTCTTTCTCGAGCGCGTCCTGGTCCGCGTTATTGTCCATCATGACGACAGGGATGCCTGCGTCCTGGCATGCCTTTACAGACACATTGATGCCGTCCATGGACATGGCTGCCACGACGATTCCGTCATATGTTCCGTTCGCGATAATATTCTCAATCAGTTCTGTCTGTCCTGCCACGTCCGTCAGACTTCCGGAACTTGTGGACTGTACGACTCCTTCCATCCCCAACTCATCACACTGCTTTTTGGCCGCGTTAGACAACATGATCATATAAGGGTCGTTGAGGCTGTTTGGTACGATTGCTATCTTATAACTGTCTTTTTTCACTGCTTCTTTTTTCTCGCTCTTTCCTTTTCCATCATCCATCGTTCCACAGCCGGCCAGCCCTAATACGAGTATAGCCGCCAGAACTGCTGCCAGGACTCTGTCTCTTCGTTTTTTCATTCTCTTTCCTCCTTTTGTAATTGTTTCCGCTATTGCCTGTTTATTGTAAAGGGGCAGGCTCTACTCTGCTCTTCTTTCTTCTGCCTTGTCCATGAGTACAGCGCCCACGATTACAATCCCTGTGATAATCTGCTGGTAATAAGACGAGACATCCAGCATCTGCAGCCCGTTCTTTAAGATTGTCAGTATCAATGCTCCTATGAGCGTATTCCCGAGCTTTCCCTGGCCTCCTGACAGTGCGATGCCCCCGATGACGCACGAGGCGATTGCATCCATCTCATATCCGTCCCCTGAGGTGGGCGACGCATATGCCAGCCGGGCGATGAGCATGAGCGCCGCTATTGCTGAGAACAGGCCTGCCAGCGTATATACCGTAATCTCCACACGCTTTACATTAATGCCTGACAGTCTGGCGGCCTGTGCATTTCCCCCGAGTGAATAGACGTGCCTCCCGAACTTCGTCTTCCTCATCACGAACACCATGACCGCATACAGCAGCAGAAGGCAGTACACAAATGCCGGAATTCCAAGAATCGTCGTCTTGGCAAACTGATTCAGTTCTCCCGGAAGTCCGGAGACCGGCTGTCCTCCATTTAACGCCAGCGCTCCTCCCTGTGCTATCTGCATGACTCCAAGCGTCATTATAAATGCGGGAAGCTTGCCATAGCTGATTCCGATTCCTGCAAGCATGCCAAGCAGGCAGCCTGTAAGTACAGTGAGCAGCATAGCCACCGGCAGAGGCACCCCGTACCTGACGGTCAGCAGCGCGCACACCATACCGTCAAATGCGAGCATACTGCCGCTTGACAGATCGATTCCCCCGGTCAGGATGACGCAGGAGGCGCCGATGGCCATGACTCCTATGATGGATGACTGGACGATGATGTTCGTTATGTTCGTCCAGCTGAGATAATTAATGCCTTTGAGGCGGCAGAGCAGCGTGAATACAATTATAATGGCTGCCATCCCGATATACAGGGCGAAAACCGAGAGCTTGTCCCTTTTCTTTATCCGTTCTGTCTTTCCATTACTGCCCATATTTTTTCCCTCCGTGTAATGCGTATTCTAATACATCTTTCTGGGTCAGTTCCTCTGTATTGTCAAGGACTGCCGCTATCTCACCATCGTGCATCACCATTATCCTGTCGCTCATCTTCATGATCTCTGCCAGATCAGAAGATATCATCAAGACAGAAGCTCCTCCTTTGACAAGCTCCAGGATGATATGATAGATTTCTTCCCGAGCGCCTACGTCGATTCCTCTTGTCGGCTCGTCTATCATATATACGTCCGCTTCATTGGCGACCCATTTGGCGATTACGACCTTCTGCTGGTTGCCCCCTGACAGCCTCCTGGCCTCCTGACCGTGCCCTGTAGCCTTGATATTCAGCTTTTTCATATATTTTTCTGTATATCCGGGAATATCTTTTGTCTTCAGTATATGTCTGCCAAACTGGGACAGGTTGGGAAGCACGATGTTGTCCGCTATAGAATGACAGAGCATCAGCCCTTCGTCTTTCCTGTCTTCGCTCAGGTAGACGATACCATTTTCAATGGCATCTTCTATGCTGTGTCGCATAAGCCTGCGTGCTCCGTTTTTACACGTTATCTTTCCCTTATCCCTCTTATACGCTCCTACGATACATTTTGCCATCTCGCTTCTCCCTGAACCCACAAGGCCGGAGACGCCGAGTATCTCCCCTTTATGTAACCGGAACGAGACATCTTTCAGAAGATTGCGGTAGCAGAGCCCGTCTACTTCCAGGGCACAGTAATCTTTTTGAATATATGGATTCTTCCTATGTTCAAATGTAATATTCCTGTTCACCATCAGCTTGGTCAACTCATCCACATCCGTCTTCGCCAGTTCAAGCAGCGCCACGTACTTCCCGTCCCGGAGTACGGTACACCGGTCTCCGATTTCAAACAGCTCCGACATCCTGTGAGAAATGTATATGATGCCGATACCGTCCTGTTTCAATGCTGCGATAACCTCAAACAGCTTCTTCGTCTCCCGGTCTGTGATAGCAGCCGTAGGTTCGTCCAGCACGAGTATCTTGACTTCAGCGGCCAGCGCTTTCGCTATCTCTACCATCTGCTTCTGGGCGACGCTCAAATCTTTCACAAGTGCGGCCGAATCTATTTCTACCCCCAGTCGTTTCAATACGATGGAACATTCTTCCATCATCCTCTTTCTGTCTACGAGTATGCCCTTCGTAAACTCTTTGCCGAGAAAGATGTTCTCATATACCGGCACGTATGGATTCAGATTGAATTCCTGGTAGATTACGCTGATTCCGCGGTCTATGGCATCCCTGGGCGATGAGACGTCAAGCCGTTCTCCACCGAGCAATATCTCCCCCTCCTCTTTCTCGTAAGCGCCTGACAGAATCTTTATCAGCGTAGATTTACCCGCGCCGTTTTCGCCGAGCAGCACGTGCACTTCGCCCGCCTTTACTTCCAGATTCACATCGTGCAGAACCTGTACGCCATAAAAGCGTTTCGATATGTGCCTCATTTCTAAAGCCAGATTTTCCAAGTTCCCTCCGCCTCCTCTCTGTATGTATGATTTTTATTGTATTTTCAGTACGTTTCTTCTGTACTGTGACGGCGTCATACCCGTCATTTTGATAAATGTCTTTGTAAAATAGCTGCTGTTCGATATCCCGACCTGCTGGGCCACTTCTGTCATGGAATACTTGTTCTCGGCAATCAGGGATATGCTCTGATTGATACGGTAAGATATGACATAATTCATCGGGCTCTGCCGCAGATATCTGCGGAACATGCGGCAGCACTCGCTTTTGCTTATTGCGCTTGCACCTGCAATCTCATCAAGTGTTATCTGATTCTGATAATTGTGTTCAATATACGCTATCGACTTCTTTATCCGCTCCATATTCAACACCTGCCTGTCGCTGTCTCTGGCCATGTGGGCAGCATTGCTGTATAGCATATTCCAGATGCCGAAGAGATTGCTCAGTATCTCCAGGCGGTACCCTTCCCTGCGCAGCCTGTCCACCTCCACCGTATCGGTAATCAGCCTGATGATTTTTTTCTGCCACTTGACGTCTGGAGACAGCTTCAGATATGCCAGCCGGTCATTGGCCAGTATGGAATGAATATACATCTCATATATGAGGCTTCCGCTTATCCCTCCCAGAAGCGAAGGAGAAAAACGGAGCGTCTGGAATCCCCCTCCTCCTTCACCAAGATTCCTGGCCCAGTGCAGCGTATTCGAGTTGATGAATATGCCTTCTCCCGCATGTAATTCAAAGACATGTCCATTTACCTGATATTCCAGCGGCCCTTCCGTCACAGCCTCAAACTCAAGTTCTGGATGCCAGTGGTGTCCGAAATAGCCTCCCGCATATGAAGAGAGCGATATTCTTTCGACTGCGATGGGAAATTTACCGTCCAGCATCTGTTTGAGTTCCCTCTGGTTCTTGTCTGTAATAATCATCTTTTTATCCATGATATGCCTCCCTCTGTACTGCTTTGCAAGGCCACTACATATCTGATAATATGATTATATTGTTATCAAAGCGTACATAATATAATATATTTATCATATTTTTTCCATTTCTTACTTTTTATAAATTATTTTTCAGATATGTTTGTCTTTTGTTTAACAAATTTAATTCCAATATTACAACAAATTATCCCGGCCTTTTGACATTTAGTATATCAAAAGGCCGGGATGTTCCCGATACCATATTTTCCTTATATTATTTTATATATCACTTTGATTTGCAGAGTCCTCACCATTTTCAGCACTCCAAAATCTCGCAAAGCTTCACCGGACGTCTCTGCTCCAGCGACATCTGGGCGGCCTTGGCCATCCTGATTGGCTCCACGCCGTCAGACGCCGTCACGGATACAGGTGTGCCGTACAGGATACTGTCCACAAAAGACTCGTTCTCGGCTATATATGCATCATAATAGCGCTCGATGAAAAAATCGGGCGGTTTTGGATATACGATACCGTCACCCTTTTTCACCACTACCGTGTCCTCCCTCTCGTTCATCACCTGTATCGTGCCAGCGGTACAGAATATTTCCGACCGCTGGTCATGCCCGTACCAGCACTGCCGCCCATTGTCGATCACCGCCATCATGCCATTCTTCATATGGATTACTGCAGCAGCCGTATCCACATCCGGTATCTCTGCAAGCCTATCATCTACATATACGCCTCCTGTCGCATAGATTTCCTCCGCATCGCTTCCTGACAAGAATCTGACCATGTCAAAATCATGAATCATCATGTCGAAGAATATGCCGCCGGATACTTTAAGGTATTCGTACGGGCTCTGCCTCGTGTCTCTGCAGGAAATCCGTATCATCTGAGCTTTACCGTAATCACCGGACAGTATGAGCCGTCTTGCCTTGCTGTGGTTCCTGTCGAACCGGCGCATGAAGCCGGTCTGGAACAGGACTCCTGCCGCCTCCACTTCTCTAAGCGCCCTTCCAAGCCGCGTAAGATCAGAGTCGAGGGGCTTCTCGCTGAAGATGTGCTTGCCGGCCCTTGCGGCTTTCACGATATATTCCGAATGCGTATCCGTACTCGTGCAGATATATACTGCGTCCACCTCCATGTCGGCAAAGCAGATATCCGGGTCTTCCACTACATTTTCAATGCCAAGCTTGCAGGCCCACTTTTTCATCTCATCATTCAGGTGTATATCTGCCACATATTTTACGGTCACATTGGCGACACGTCCGGCGAGAATCTCCGCATGTGTCCTGCCGATTCTCCCAAGTCCGATTACAGCGGCTGTTACTTTCCTGTCCATATGTCTGCTCCTCTCATCTTGCATGTCAGAATCTGAAGTTCAGGTCACTCCGCCCTTCAAACGGAGCTTCTATCAAGAGCGGCTTCAGATATGCTGCCGTCTTTTTCATCCCGTCCCTGCGGCTCATCGTTATGTCTTCGTGTTCAAAGTTGAGTGCTCCAAAATAACCTACCATCGCCAGTTCTGTAACAATATTCTCCCAGTTCACGTCGCCCCACCCGGGTATGCGGAAGCGGAACCCCCTGTCAATCCTCCGGTAATTCCCACGGGGGTTCAAGCCGGAGCGTCCTACATTGTGCTTCACAATCTGGGCATCCTTGGCATGTACTCCATAGATACGGTCTCCGATCAGATCGATGAAGGCTTCCACATCGATACCATACATCATCATATTCGCAGGATCAAAGTTGAAGCCCCACGACTTATGGCTTCCGAGCAGCTCTACGCTTCTTTGCGCTGTCTCTATATCATAGACCATCTCGTTCGGATGCGGCTCATGAGCAAATTTCACTCCATACTCATCGTATTTATCAAGTATCTTCCCCCAGCGCTGCGCAAATATCTCCTCCTCCCGTTCCCACGCCCCGGCATCCGGCCACTGGCACACACGGCCGAAGTTCTCACATCCGGTGAACCCGACGACGACCGGTATCTCCAGCTCGTTCGCTGCCTGTGCAGCCCGGATGACAGCTTCCGTGCCGAACCTTATCTTCTCTTCCTTCGTGCCGTGATAGATGTCGTCTGTATCTTTTCCATACGGTCCCATTACGAGCTGGCTCTCGGGATGGTTGCCAAGAGATGCTATCTCAAGGCCGTAATCTTTTATTTTCTTCTTATATTTCTTCCCGTTGTCCCCGTCAAAAATCGTATGTATATCGAAGTGGAGGTTGTTCTTCTCGAAGGTCTCTATCTCCAGCATCTCATACCCATACTCCACAGCCAGCCGGCATACCTCGTCAAGAGACAGGTCTGAATATGTTCCGGTACACAATCCTAGTTTCATGAGCGCTCCTCCTCTACTCTTCTGCCAGTCTGATCCACTGCTTCGTGCGGCTGCTCTTAAGAATCGCCTCCGTAAGCCTGTTCAGATAGTGGCATTCTTCAAATGTGGCAAAATCAGGCGTATCCTGTGCACGCTTCTTCCCATCCAGAATATAGCTGTAAAAAGCATGGATGTTGTTGTATACAGCGTCATTCCATCCTTCCGGATGCCCTGCCGGCATATAAGTATAGGGAAGCGCCTCGGCCGGCAGCATCTTAGGATCGCGGAAAATGTATTCATTCCCTTTTTCTCTGTGTCCGACCCACAGGCGGTCCGCCTCCTCCTGATTCCAGTACAGGGAGGCGCTTGCTCCGTCAACCGTCAGATCCAGATGACACTTTTTCCCGGGTGAAATCTGGCTTACATGGAACAGCCCGAACGCCCCGCTTTCAAAACGCGCAAAGACCGCGCCGTAATCTTCCGTGTCTATCTCATATTCTTCATACGTTAAGGCTTGTGTCTCCGGATTTTTTACCGGTCTTTTCCTCACGGGAAGGACAGTTTCAAGACTGGCAAATACCTCTGTAATCTTCGAGCCGACCACGGTCTGAGCCGTATCCATCCAGTGCGTGCCTATGTCCGCCACAGCACGGGAAGCCCCCGCATACTTCTTTTCCAGCCTCCAGTCATAATCCGTGTCATAGAGGAGCCAGTCGAGAAGATAAGAGCCGTAGACGAGCCTCGGCGTGCCAATCTCACCGGCCGCCACCCGGTGCTTCATATCCTGGACCATGACATTCATACGGTAGTTATGGTTTACTCCCGCTACGGTATCCGGGTGTTCCTCCAGCACCTCCAGCAGTTCTGCCGACTCTTCTGCCGATGCCGCTACCGGCTTCTCACTGAAGATATGCTTTCCTGCCCGGATAATCTTCTTGTTCAGCTCAAGATGCAGATGGTTCGGCGTACAGTTATGAATCACGTCGACCTCCGGATCCTCTATCAGCGCTTCTACATTGTCATATATCCTTTCCAGTCCAAGCTCTTCCTTCTTCTTCTCCAACAGTCCCCTGTTCGTATCCGCTACCGCGTACAGGACCGCATTGCCGCACCGGCGTATCGCCGTGACATGTGCGCACCCGATATAGCCGATTCCTATCAGGCCTATCTTTAATTTTTTCATCTGTTCCCTCTTTTCTCAAATACTCAGGCTTGGGTCTACCACATTCTTGCCTGCCGTACACTTTGCCGCATCCTGAATCGCTTCAAGCGCCTCATCCAGCGTATAGATACGTGGATTCATATAGACAGCCGGATCCACTCTCCCCTGGGCGATAAGCCGGATGACATCCTGCCAGATGCCATGTCCCGCACTCCCTATCGTCCCGTAGTAGGAAGCCCCAGCAATCTGAAGCCTCTCCACATTCATCTCCATCGGCCTTGACGAGATGCCGGTCTGCACTATCTTTGCTCCCACCGCCAGTGCCATCTCTATCTCCGGTATGTTATAGCGCTGGAATTCTGTCGCCTCGATAAAGACTTCCGCCCCCTTGCCATCCGTCAGTTCGCGTACCTTCCGGCCAGGTCCCGAACCATTCTCATACAGCTTGTCGATGTCATATACATGCGTCGCACCCATATGCTCCGCCAGCTCCATCCTCGGAGCCGACTTTTCAAACACGATGATCTTCCCTGCGCCTGCCGCTTTCACAAGCGCCAGAGCCGACAAGCCGATAGGACCCGCTCCAAATATCACGATGTCGCTGCCCGGGCGGAATCCTCCTCCTCTGACGAATATTCCATTGTACGCCACCGCCAGCGGCTCAATCAACGCCCCGACATGCAGCGCTTTCTCCTTGGAGCCGTATATGTCCACGAGAGATGAGATATCAAAGCAGAATTTCTCTTTTGCAACGAGATATTCCGCATATCCTCCGTCCAGCGTAAAGCCAATCTCTTCCAGATTCTCGCACTGGTTGTACATTCCTGCGCGGCACGCCTCGCATTCGCCGCACCAGTTCATCGTCTCTGCCGTCACCAGGTCTCCTTTTTGAAACATGGTGACAGCCTTGCCCACCTTCACAATCTCACCGGCAAATTCGTGACCGATGACGCACGGCAGCTTACAGTGCCCTGCATAGCGGGAATAGTACTGATTATCTTCCCCGAGAAATGTCGTATCAGAACCGCATACCCCGACTCCCCCGACTCTCATCAGTACTTCGTCCTCTTCCGGTTCCGGCACCGGGATGTCCACGTACCTTATCTTTGGCCGGTAATAGATACGGTCTCCGCTGACAGCACGTCTGTCATGCATTTCTCTTTCCGTCGGCTCATAGTCCGGCTTCGGCTTCCACGTCCCATCTACCTGTAATGCTTTCATATTCTTATACCTCCGTCTTCTCTCCCTGCCATCAGCGGTTCGGTGTTATGAGATATTTGCCGCCACTGCCGGTCTTTGCCTCTCTCAGCCCTTCTATGGCCTCATCCAGTGTGAAGCATCTCTCAATCATCCGGCTCGGGTCTATCTGCCCCGAAGCAACGAGGCGAATCACATTCTCCCATATCCCATGCCCTGAACTTCCGTTGCTCCCGTACAGAGAGGCGCCGCTCTTCTGGAAATATTGTCCGAATATCTCCGTCCTGCCAGCGTGATGCCCGATCTGCACCACCTTTCCCCCGACCGCAAGTGCCTGCTGAATCTGGGGGATATTCTTATTGCAGAAGGCCGTGCATTCTACAGCCATATGTATTCCTCTTCCTTCTGTCAGTTCCCGCATGACTTTCGCCGGACTGCTTCCGTCACCTGCGATTGCTCCTAAATCACACATATCAGTCGCACCGGCCTCTGCAGCCAGCTTTAGGCGCGGCTTCGAATACTCAAATACGATTACTTTGGCTGCTCCGGCCGCTTTTGCTAGCTGTATGGCACTGAGGCCTATGGGTCCGGCGCCAAATACTGCCACAAAGCTTCCCGGTAGAAATCCACCTGCACGGACGAATATTCCGTTATATGCCACTGCTGTCGGTTCAATGAGCGCTCCGGCTTCCAACGCCTTCTCCTCGCTTCCGTATATGTCACGGAACTTATTGATATCGAGGCAGTATTTTTCCTTAGCCACCAGATATTCTCCGAATCCTCCGTCAAGTGAAAAACCAATCTCCTCCAGATTCTCGCACTGGTTGAACATTCCTTTTCTGCACGGCATGCACTTGCCGCACCAGTTCATTGTCTCTGCCGTCACAAGGTCGCCTTCCCGGAACCGGGTCACTTCCTTTCCCGTCCTGACTACCTTCCCGGCAAACTCATGTCCAAATATAACCGGAAGCCGAGTATGACCTACATAGTCCAGATACCCTTCCTCATCCGTGTCCGCAAAGCACGTATCAGAACCACATATTCCACAGGCTCCGACTTCCATAAGCACTTCGTCGTCAGCAGGCTCCGGCACTTCTGCCTCCACTACCTCCAGCCTCGGTTCATACCATATATTTTTTGTACACAGCGCTCTTTGGTCCTCTTCTTCCCTCTTTGTCGGCATATACCCTTTACGGGGTTTCCACGTTCCGCTAAGCCTCAGTCCTCTCATCTTCATACCCTCCTGTCTCTCCTCTCTACATCCGCGTCAGTCCAGCAGATCCACCGCTTCTCCTTCTCTGTCAGTTATCATCTTCTCAAACAGTTCTGCCTTCGTAACCTGCCTTTCATAGTTGTCCATATCTGCGACAATCTGCCCTTTTTTGATGACCAGGATACGGTCGCAAAGATTGTACAGTTCTTCCAGCTCATCAGAGATGTATATGATAGACGTGCCTTTCCTTGCAAGTTCATCTGCCAGCACATAGATCTCATTCTTAGCTCCCACATCGATGCCCCGCGTCGGCTGGTCCAGTATGAGGAGGCTGATATCTGTCGCCAGCCATTTGCTCAGCACAATCTTCTGCTGGTTCCCTCCAGACAGAGAATCTGCTGTCTGTCCCATAGAGGAATACTTAAGGCTCATCCTGCTTCCCATGTCAGCCGCCATCTTTTCCAGTCTCCGGTGGTTCACCCAGGGAGTTTTCTGTCTCGCCAGCGGCACGAGGGCAATATTGCTCAGAAGAGACGCCGTCATGATGAGCCCCTCCGTCTTCCGGTTTTCTGAGACGAATGCCATTCCGTGGTTAACCGCCTCTTTCGGACTTCTCATGCCGCATGCTTCGCCGTTCAGGTATATCTTATATCCCGGCTTCTTTTTCATGGCGCCGAATATCATCTTCCCGATCTCCGTCCTGCCAGAGCCTAAGACACCTGCAATACCCAGAATTTCGCCTCTGTGTACCTTGAACGCAATATCACGCACCTGCCCTCTCATCTGGCTCATCCGGCCCACTTCCAGCCGTATTTCCCCGGATGGCCTCTCTCTTATATACTTCTTGTCATGCTGGTGCTTTTCGCCCACCATCATGGAGATGACTTCTCCTATATCTGTCTCTCCTGCCGGCTTTGTCCCGATGAGCCTTCCGTTCCTCAACACAGTTACCCGGTCGGCTATCTTAAAGATCTCTTCCAAGAAATGAGAGATATAGATGATACTGATTCCCCTCCCTTTCAGTTCCTTGATTACCCGGAACAGGTTGTCTATCTCCGAGATGGAGAGAGAGGATGTGGGCTCATCCATGATGATAAGGCTTGCCTCCATCGAGACAGTTCTGGCGATGAGCACGAGCTGCTGTTTGGCTGTCGGAAGGCTGCTTACCTTCTCCCCTGCTTCCACATCAAATTGAAGCTCATCCAGCAGCCTCTGTACCTCTGCGGTCATCTTCCTCTTGTCCATCATGAGGCCGCGGCACGTCTCCCTGCCAAGATATATATTTTCCGCAACGGTCAGGTTCGGTGTCAGATCCAGCTCCTGGTGTATCATGCCGATTCCCCGCTTCGCGGCATCGACAGGGTTCTTAAACCGCACCTTCTCTCCATTTAAGAATACTTCGCCTGAGTACCTCACCCAGATACCGTTGATGATCTTCATCAGCGTAGACTTCCCGGCGCCGTTGGCGCCTACGAGGGCATGTACCTCTCCTCTTTTGAGTGTAAAGTCTATCTCCTCCAGTACGGTAACCCCGCTGAAGTCCTTTGATATATGTTTCATCTCCAAGACATTTTCTCTCATCATATGCCACCTCAGTCTCTCTTGAGCTTAGACATGCAGTCCACCGCCACGGCGCCGATAATGATAATACCCTTTACCGCGTCCTGCCAGTAGCTTGAGACGCTCGTAAGCTGCATGATGTTCAGGATGAGTCCGAGGATGAGCACTCCCACTACAGACCCCCATACATTGCCTCTGCCACCGTCCAGAGACAGGCCTCCCACGATACAGGCCGAGATGGCTGTAAGCTCATATGTATCCGCGGCATTGGCCGCCGCCAGAAGCGTCCGGCACGACAGCACGACCCCTGCAAGCCCGGCGAAAAAGCCGCACACTACATACACGATCGTCTTCACGAGACGGGTGTTGATTCCTGACAGCCATGCGGCGTTCATATTGCCCCCGATGGCATATACGTACTGTCCGAATCTCGTGTACTTCAATACGAAGAATGCGGCTACGACGCAGGCAAGCCAGATGATGCCCGCCACCGGGACAGGACCGAGATATCCCATGCCCACGACGCCATATTCCTCCGGTATGCCGTATATGTTAAATCCGCTTGTGATGATGTATACTGCCCCCCGGGCAATCGTCATCATACCCAGGGTGGCGACAAAATGATTCATTCCAACCACAGTCTGAAGAACACCATTGACCAGGCCACATGCGATACCGATTGCCAGCCCTGCCGCCACACCTGCTATAAATCCATAGCCTATGAATGCATAGGCGGACAGTACCCCTGACAATGCACAGACAGAACCGACCGACAGGTCGACACCTCCTGTAATGATGACAAAGGCCATCCCCACCGACAGCAGCCCATAGACTGCATTATGCCCGAGCAGGTTGATCAGGTTCTGAACCGTACGGAATGTCGGCGATATGAATGCACATACAATCAGCATGACGACGAGCACAAGGAGCATATTGTATTCCCGCTTCATTTTGAATCTTTTCTTTTTTTCCGCTTCTTCTATTCCCATGTATGTTCCACGCCCTTTCTGTCCCTTACCAGGATGGTGTCACGTCATTGACATTCTCAGCCGTTACCATCGGCAGATCTGTCTCGATGAACTTCTCCGTAAGAGAGTCTTTATCTCCGAAGAAATAGGTCTCGATCGTCTTGATGCCTACCTCACACTGTTCTGCCGGATCTTGCAGAACGGTACCGTATATCTTGTCTGCCTTGATTGCATCCCACACTTCCGTAGGCATGTCCATGCCGACAATCTTGCCCACCAGTTCCGTGCGTCCTGCAGACTGCACGGCCTGAAGCGCGCCTACCGCGTCGTCCGGCCCTTCACATACGATGGCGTCTATCTCTCCTGCAGGATATTTGTTCAGCATATTCTGGATGGAACTGATGACCGTCTCTTTATCGTGCTTGCATGGAATCCTTTCTAGTATGTTGACTCCCATATCATATCCTTTTTCATCCATGATGCTGTCAAATCCGCCCTGGCGCAGCGTCTGGTATGTAGCGCCGATAACGCCTTGTATATAGATGATATTACAGCTGTCCATCTTTTCCTTTTCTATCATATCGAGCAGGCAGTTAGCCATCTGCTCCCCGCTGAGCGTGTCGTTGGCACCGATAAAATAGCTGTACGCATTTTCATCGGAGATGGACCTGTTTACCGCAAATACCGGAATCCCTGCTTCCATCGCCTTCTTCAGCGACGGCTCCACCGCGTCGCTCACGGCATTGATGAGAATTGCGTCCACCTTCTGTGTGATGAATGTCTCTATCTGGTTGACCTGCAGCGCCGAATCCGATGCTCCGTCCTGAAGGATGAATTCAATATTGTCGTATTCTTTCTGTGCGTCTAACAGTTCATTATACATGGCTGCCTGGAAGCTGATAGTAAAGTCGCTCAGCGTAGCCCCGACTGTAATCTTATCCTTCTTATCACCGCTCTCCGTCTTTTCGTCTGCCTGACCCGCCCCTTTGTCTTCGCCGCCTTCAGAAGAACATGCACACAGGAGCATAGAAACAATCACCAATATTATCGTTGTGCTTTTTAATCTTTTTGACATACGTCTCCTCCTTTAATAAACTTTTTCATCTCCGCGTTTCTGATGCACCCCTGCCGCTGCAATCATGTAGCCCCACCTCCTGACTTCATCATTTTTCATTCAAATTGTACAATCTTGCTCAGCCCGCAGTTATGCAAAACATGACATTTTCCTGTTTTCTCAACAGACAAATTGTCTTTCTGTAGCTCTTATTATATTTTTATAATTGTTTGTATGATATAACATAGTTTTCATTTTTTATAACAGAGTTTGTAAAAACACGCTATTGACGCATAAAAATGGCATTAAGGCGTAATTTACTGTCTTTTTTACACCTTAATGCCTCTTATCTATCTCCGGCACACTTCCTTTTTATATTGCGTCGGAGTCATGCCAGTCACTTTGCGGAACATCTCCGTAAAATAGCTGCTGTTCGTAAATCCGGACTCATATGCAATCTCTGTTATGGAGCATCTTCCGTCCGCTATAAGCATAAAGCTCTGCTGTATCCGGTACGATGTGACATACTCCATCGGGCTCTGTCGGAATACCTTCTTAAACAGGCGGCAGCATGAGCTCTTGCTCATCATGCAAGCCTCCGCAATCTCTTCCAGTGTCAGTGGATTCTTATAGTACATCTGTATGTAGGCGAGCGCGTCCTGAATCTTATACATCTCTCTGTTCATCTGTATCTCATTTTCTTCTACATTGCCTATAAGCTTAAAGAGCAGCCCCCACAGCTCCAGCATGAGTCCCTGGACTTCCAGCTCATAGCAGACTTCCCTTTTGACATAAGTGTCTGTAATCTTGTATATCAGGTCCACCATCCTTCTCTGCTGCATGTCTTCCGGGCGGAGAATGCGGTAACGGAGATCCTTCAGCGACTGCAGCGTCTTCACATACTTCTCGTATATGAGGCCCCTTGTGCCCCCGCCAAGCAAGGCGGGCTCAAACCGGATGACCCGGTAACTGCAATCTTCATGATCCACCATCCTCGTACCATGCATGATGTGGCTGTTTATGAAGATTCCTTCATTCTCGCTTATCTTATGTATCTCTTCACCTACCTGCTGCTCCAGCACCCCTTCCGTCACGATGAGCAGTTCCATCTCCGGATGCCAGTGACAGATACATACGCCGTATGCATAGTACGACAGCTTCTGGAACTCCGCGGATATGGGGAACTTACCGTCCAGCGGCTGACGCAGTTCTTTCCCCTCTTTGTCAATCTGTATCTTCTTCTTTTCCATGTACAATCATCCATCTCCTTTCCGGCTCTGACGCACTGTATCTCCTGCTGAAAACGCATACTGCGCCCATTATGATTGTACAATATGAAGATTTTATTATTCTATCACAAACGAACCATACCGCTATCACTATATTGCCATCCTTTATAACGCAATTGCATATAAATCTGCAAAAAAACACCCCGCAGTTCCTGTAAGGTTCTGCGGGATGTATAGGATACGCGGTCTGTTAATCTAAATCTATAAAATCCACCTTAAACAAATCGTCTGTCTCCTCGTGTCCACGTTTCTTCGTTTTCGGCTCTCCGAGCAAGTCGTCCAAATCGTCTATCTCAACGTCATATGAATCATCATATGGTTCAAAGTCGTCTTCATCCATCAGGTCGTCTTCATAGTCGTCAAAGTCGTCATCATCGTAGGAATCGTCGTCCAAATCGTCTTCTTCAAAGTCGTCCTCGTCAAAATCATCGAAGTTGTCTTCGTCTTTCTTCTTTTTGAGCCCGGACCTTGTCGCCGACTTCTCTTTCACCGCCGGCTTGTTTCTCTCCGGTTCCTCCTCTTCATCAATCCCGTATTCGTCATACAGGTCATCTAATTCGGCATTGCGGTTGTGGAGCTTCACCGCCAGAACGATAATGAGGATAAGGACGATAATCACGCCGAGACCCGCTATGAGGACCATCATCTGGATATTCTTGTCGATAAAACGTCCAATCTTGCCCATCAGGGAATCATCTGTCTTCTCTTCCGTGCTGCCGGAAGCTTCATAGCGCTGATATGTTCCCTCGCTGTCGTCATACTGGTAATACCCTTTATCCCCGTTGCTGTTCACGGCATACACGACATAGAACCCGTCTTTTTCCGTATTCTGCCATGCGGGGAAATCTTTTCCGTTCAGCGTCAAGGTCACTTCCTGGAATGTCTTTGGCAGTTTCTTGCCGGCTTTCTCACTGAGAAGCGCTATAGATGTCGTGTCTGAGATATTTATCTGCTCAAAAGGAGAAAAAGTTGCGTCGTCTGCATTGTAAAGGAAGAAGTCGCCTTTCCCTTCCCCGTCCAGAAGGTAGCCAAGCGTAATTCCGCTTGCTTCCTGAGTCACCATCTGGCGGGCCTGGCCCTCAAACTGCACTTCTGTCTTCGTATAGCCAGCCGGAATATCGGCTTCCGCAAAATTATCGGATAATTTGTATGCTGTCCCGTTTACGTCCACTTCGATGTCATCAGCGCCTGATGTGCTGCCTGTGTCTGTAATCTTGGAAGGGTCGCCTTCCGCTATCTTGACCGTTGAGCTTCCCTGATCCAGAGTAAGAGTTCCGCCGCCACTGGAAGCTATCGTTGCACCAGCCACGCTGATGCTCGTGTCACCTTCTTTTAACGCCTGGAACTTCATGTTGAACGTCGCTTCCTCTGACCCGCCGGAACCGGTACAGGTAAGGGAGCCGTCGCCGTCAGCCTCTACCCCGTCTCCGGCGTCGAATCTGAGCGCCGAGCTGTCATAGGTCAGCTTTACCTCTATATTGCCGAGGCTGCCGCTCGTCGACTTGACCACACATTTCACATCTACCATATCCCCGACCGCCGTCTCCGGGTCGCTAAATGAGATACGCCCGTCCGCCGCCTGGGCAACCATTGAAAAACAAGGGACACATAAGCACAGACTTAATAATATTATGCTGATCTTCTTTAATATCTTCATGTTTTTATCCTCTTTCTCCTTCGATTCAAATCATCAATACTAGAAATATTCTATCACATCCGACCGGATTTTACAAAAAATGTTTCTACTCATACGTACCGGAACCGTCTGTGTTGCCGTACATCCCTCCTGCGCCGTCCGTTCCGGAGTCATATCCGCCATTCGCATTGCCGCCGGTTCCGGTGCTGCCGTCTCCATCTACGCCGTCTCCACTGCCGTTGCCCTGATCCAGCGACGCCGGCCTTACGACGCCGGTTAAGTAAGATATCTCGTCCGATATATTACGGACCGTCTCTGATACGTCCTGGGCTTCCTCATCCGGATACAGGAACTCATGCAGCTGCTTCACATTTTCAGCAAGGCCGAGGGCGATGACTACGCTTCCCGCATTCTGGTATGTGAGACCGTCTTCTACATCAAAAGGAAATCCTGTATTTTCTCCAAGCTTGTATTTTGTGACATCCGATGCAAGGCCAATCAGTTCCTTCAGCGAAAAGCTTGTAGATACCTGTTCAAATACCGTATCGATAATCTTATTGATAGTGGACAGATCTGTATGCATCACTTTTTCAAATATCTTCTCAATCACCAGCCTCTGCCGCTCTGTACGGGTATAGTCACCACCGGCCGTGGAACGGATACGCGCATATGTAACTGCCTGCGTCCCATCCAGATGCTGCTCTCCCGGCTCATTTATGAATTCAGCGTCCGTTCCTGCAACATCTGCCGTCTCCTGAAGGTATTCATTCATATACTGGACTTCTTCCTGCTTGATATCAATATCAAGGCCGTCCAGCAGGTCTATCGTGTCAACAAGCGCTTTAAAATCAACCGTCACGTAATCTTGTATATCGAGATCCAGGTTTTTATTCAACATACTGATAGATTCTGCCGGCCCCCCCGCAAAATACGCATGATTTGCCTTGTTATAGCCCATGTTCTTCTGCTGCAGAAGTGTATCCCGGTAGATAGAGGCAAGCCTTATCTCTTTCGTCTTGTTGTTGATCGAGGCTACGATAATCGTATCTGCGTGTGTTCCCTCTTCCAGCTGTCCATCTCTGGAGTCGCCGCCGAAGAGCGCTATCGTCGTGTATCCTTCTTTCTCTTCCACGCCCTCATTAAGCTCAAGGTCCTTCTTGTCGATATTAACCGCCTGCAGCTTATCAAACTTCATCATTGCGTATGCCACGCCTGATAGCAGAAGCAGAATGATGACTTCCACTACCAGCACGACAGCCCTGCGTCTTCTTCTCTGTTTCTTCTTTCTCTTTGCCTTGATTGCTTTCTCGGCCTTCAGAGACTTTTTATTTTTCGCCATAATCCGTTCCCTTTTTACATTTTGCTCATTAATCCTACATTATATTACTATATTATGGAACAATCCGCAACTTCTGCCTGCCAGACTACTGATGTTCAAAAATTTTACAGGTTTTCCCTTGCACAGGCAAGCGCTTCGGCAACGATATGGTGCATATCATAATATTTATATTTTCCAAGCCTGCCGCCAAAGGTGACCTTCTCCTCCCGCGCTGCTTCCGATGCATACTTCTCATACAGTTGATTGTTGCGCTCGTTATTGACCGGGTAGTATGGCTCATCCCCCCGTTTCCATGGAGCTGAATACTCTTTTGATACGACCGTCTTCGGTTGTGTGCCAAACTCAAAATGCTTATGCTCGATGATTCTCGTATAAGGAACCTCATATTCCGTATAATTCACAACCGCGTTCCCCTGATGGTTCTCCTCATCAAGCACTTCCGTCTCGAACCGTACAGAACGGTACTCGAGCTCCCCGTATTTATAATTGTAATAGGCATCGATAGGACCTGTATATATGATTTTGCCGCATATGCTGTCCAGCTCTTCTTTCTCTTCCAGATAATCCGTATCCAGCCGTACCTCAATTCCATCCAGCATCTTCTCTATTATCTGTGTATATCCTCCGATTGGAATGCCCTGGTAGCAGTCATTAAAGTAATTGTTGTCATAAGTCATCCGTACCGGAAGCCTTCTGATTATCTCAGGCGGAAGCTCTGTTGCCCTGCGGCCCCACTGCTTCTCTGTATACCCCTTCACCAGCTTCTCATATATATCTTTTCCGACAAGGTTGATAGCCTGTTCTTCCAGATTCTTCGGTTCGGCCACTCCATACTTCTCAATCTGCTCTGCTATCTTCTTCCGTGCCTGTTCCGGTGTGACGACACCCCACATTTTGTTAAATGTATTCATATTAAACGGCATGTTATATATCTCACCTTTATAATATGCAATCGGGCTGTTCGTATACCTGTTGAATTCGGCAAACTGACGGATATACTCCCACACTTCTTTATTGCTCGTATGGAAGATATGCGCCCCATATTCATGTACCTGGATTCCTTCCACCTCTTTTGTATAGATGTTGCCACCTACATGGCTTCTCTTTTCAACAACCAGGCAGCTATATCCTTTTTTCCTGGCTTCACTGGCAAATATCGAGCCAAATAATCCTGAACCTACTATCAAATAATCAAACATATCGTCATTATCCTCTCTGTCTTCCTATACTTTTCATTCTCTGTACTACTTTTTTAAATTCTGCCGGCTCACATACATAGTTCAGCCCGAGCAGCACTGCCAAAGATATGCCTCCTGTGATGACCGCATAGATGCCCCAGGTCAAAAACGAAGTCATCTGCTGTGGCACGATGTTCATCAGCAGACACACGATGATGACGACTGCAAGCACATTGCGCGCAATTCTCTTCAACGAGATGATTCCCGTCCCTTCTACGAGATACTTTCTGTTGTACAATACAATCTCCACCGAACGGTATGCATAAGAACATACGGTGCCGAACAGCACACCGTTCATCCCGAACTTCCATACGAGCGAAAGGGACACTACGATATTAATGACAGCTTCTAAGACAGCCTGCCCTCTCGTCTCTTTGAAATGCCCTGCGGCACATATGATTGTGAGTCCCGGTATCCTGACATTCTGCAGAAATATGATGAGGGTAAACAACATAGCCGAGACTGGCCTTATATAGTTGGCATCCGTCACATGCAGTGTATAGATGGAAACAAACGGCAGAAGCAGAACGCCCATACAGGTACACACACACATCAGTATAATCATATACATATATTCATAATTGGAGAAACTGTCCTTTAACACATCCTTTTCCCCTTTGGATATCACTTCTCCAAACCCCGCCGTCAATCCATTCGAAAATGAAGTGAGCAGCAGGTTCATAGCATATATGACCATATTATAGATTCCATATACGCTCACTTCTATGAGCGACCGGCTCCCGAGGCATATCGTCAGCAGCACCACGTCCGTATTGTTCACGATAACGCCAACAATCTGGTGCAGCAGCGCTGCCCCCCGCTGCTTCAGGCCGTCCATCTTCGGCTCCGCCTGAAAGTCCACTTCTTTATACCAGCGTCTGACATATGCTTTTACCAGAAAGAACCGCAGTATATACACGAGTGTCGCGATTCCCTTTACCAAAAGCACATTAGCATGATTATAGATAAGCAGGATCGTGACTGCCATGTTTAATGTCGTGCCGAGCGCCTGTATATAAGCAATCACATATCCCTTTTGGTTTGCTGTAAGCAGCACTTTGTATTTGCCAAGACAAAAATAATCAACCAACGTACTGCTCGCCAGAATCAATATCATCGTTCTCACGAGAGAGGCACTCAGCTGTTGGGTGATAAGGTACGGATATATGAACACGAATCCTGCCACGAGAGCTCCGAACAGATAGCCTGACCTGTTATAGAACCTCCTCGTCGCTGACAGGATACCATTGATCTCATTCTGATTTTCCTCTGCCAGCGGTCCGTACAGCGCGACGACAGATGCCGTCCCGACACCGGCCTCGGCAAGGCCAAGATATATGAGGAACTGGTTGACCGAGGTCACCATGCCATTTATGCTGGAACCATATGCTTCCAGAAAAAATCGCGGAAGAACTATACCTGACAGAAACACGATTACCTGCAGAAATATATTGGCAATCATGTTCTTCATCGCTTGTCTGCTTCTCATCACTACTCCTCAATCACATCTATCCATTCTTTCAGGATATTTTCTTTACTGAACTTGTCCTTCATACCGTCATATTCCGCCATCTCCCTGCGTATATCCTTGTCTGCCATCAGCTCTTCGATTTTTTTTTCCATCTTAGCCAGATCATAAGGCGGTATCAGAAATCCGTTCCTTCCTTCCTCGATAATCTCATTCGGACCCGTCTCGATATCAAAACTCACCATCGGAAGGCCGACAGCCGCCGCTTCCAGCAATACGAGCGGAAGCCCTTCACGGTATGAAGGCAGGACAAGAAATGCATAATCCAAATAGAGCCTGTAGGCATCTTTGACATTTCCTTTCAGGATGAGCTGGTCTCCCAGAGCGTATTCCGATACTTTGGCTGCCGTCTCCTCAAATGTCTCGCCGGTGCCAAACACGTGCCACTGCCAGTCAGGGTGGGCAGGCAGCACGGCCTTCGCCACTTCTACGAGCATATCATACCCTTTTTCTTTTCCGAACCGGCCGACAGATAATATCTTCTTCGACTCGGTATCGTATCTCTTTTTTGCATGGACTACTTTATCCTCGATCCAATTATAGATGCATCTTACTTTTCCGGGCTTAAGATGGAATCTGGATATATAATCCCGCCTTGTCTTTTCCGTCAGGACGATGACTTTATGGGACGTCAGCGCATCCCAGAAGCGGATGGCCGTTATATCTTTCTGCTTCCACTGGTTCATCAGCCCCCCATGGTCGCAGTAGATATATCTCGCCTTTGTAAAAAAGCGGGTAAAAGAAGCAACCAGGGCCGGATAATTGCCCATCAATATGACAACATCAATCTTATTCTCTTTTACAAAACGGATAAAAGGCCGGAACGTTCCCTGAATCATCCCACGTAGACGCTTTTCACCGGTCAGCCCTTCTATGAACACCACTCTTCCATCTAATTCATAGGCGGACTCTCCGCCTTTATTAATAGTATATACAAAGGTTTCATATATGCTGCTCAGCTCATTGGCTAAGGAAGCTGTTACCTGTTCCACCCCACCGGTTACTGACATATCAAAATCCACAAAACAAATCTTCTTCATTCTTATCACCTATGAGAACAGCCCTTTGCTCCTTTTTTCATTAATCCTCGTCAATGTGCGGTACAGCCGGACATTCAGCAGAAGGGCAATTGCCCCTGTTTTTCTGGCTTTATGGAAATATGGATTCCTCATTATGCGAATCGTATTTCTTTTCAGATACTGTTTCACCTGCCTGTATTCCCGTATCTTCCAGTACCGTTCTTCCTGTAGCATCCGGTCCAGTATCGCAAAATATGCCCAGATCAGCTTGAATCTGGCCTCCGGCAGTATTGCCGGATATTTTTGCTCTACGACACGAAGCGTATCTTCATAGGCGTAGATGAACATCATCGCATCCGAGTCAAACTTCCTGGTAGTAATGCTGTTTTCACGATGCACATAATAATACAGGGGGGTCGTATCCACGTGAACGCTCCGTACCGTCTGCATCAGTTCGGTATGAAATCCGACATCCTCATATACGATACCTTCCGGATACCCTATGTCCTTAAGAATCTCTGCTTTGATCAGCTTATTGCATGAGCTTCCCGGTATTTTTTCCCCAATCAGGAGCAGTCCGAATGCCTCAGCGGTGTCGCATACAAACTGTTCGGTACCTTCATACTGGGGAATACATCTGTTCTGGTATACGTTATATAATCCGCACGTTGCCATGTCAGCATCACTGGATGTAATGTTTCTATAGAGTATTTCTACCATATTTACGGCGATATAATCATCGCTGTCGACAAATAAGATATACTTACCCTCCGCTGCTGCAATACCTACATTCCTGGCCCTTCCAGGCCCCATGTTTTCCTGTGTCAGATAACGCACCCGTTCATCCCTGCCGGCGTAGTCCATGCAGATAGACGGGCTGCCATCAGTCGAACCATCGTTGACGAGTATAAGCTCGAACGCTTCAAACGTCTGTCCCAATATCGAATCCACGCATTTGTTCAGATATTTTTCTACATTATAGACCGGAACAATAATGCTAACTGCTGCCATAAGCTATCTGTCTCCTTATAATCCCCATTCAAATACGGTCTTAAACGGTGTATTTCTGTCCATTCTGAATACTCTGTGGATATCTTCCACAGAGCTGACTTTCTCATCTTCAAATATTATCATATCCAGACGCCTTTGAAAACGCTCATTTTTCATCCAGCTCACAGCCTGCTCAAAATCTGCTCTGCCCGACCTGCTGCTTCCAATTACCGCAAGCCCCTTCTCCAGTACGTCTCTTGTGTTCACTGCCACGCGGTTCTCACTGACTCCCATCAGCATCACCGTACCCTGTGGGTTGATGTGGTTGATAATATCTTCTATCGCATAGTAGCTCCCATCTCCGCCACAGCATTCAAATGCGTGGTCTATCTCAAACGACGCAGGCAATTCCTCTCTCAGCATCGTCTCGTCCGTAAACGTAAAGTAAGACAGTTTTCCCGGATTCTTGCCTATGACAATAATCTCACTGCCCGGATACGCCTGTTTCAGCAGATTTGCCACTATGAACGACAGGCTTCCGTCTCCCCAGACTCCTATCCTGTTCCGGATTCCATGGGAAATGCATTCAAATCTCCGGATACTGTGTGCGGCAACGCTTACAAACTCTGTGATTGAAGCCAGCTTCTGCGGTATGCCGTCATGACGGACGAGCCGGTCTTCCGGCAGGCTGATAAATTCTCTCAGGAATCCATCCCTTCCGCTGGACAGGAAGCCAGAACCTTTTGCATAATTCTCTAATATGATATCGCTGTGTTCTCCCGGCACGTTCGGGATAAGCACAACTTCTTCTCCTGATTTAAGCTTTCCTGCCGGGTCGAACAGCACTTCGCCGCAGCACTCGTGAATAAGTGCCATCGGAAGCTTTCTGTCAAGGATACTGCGCTCACGCTGCCCTGTATAATATCTCTGGTCCGCATGGCAGATCGACATATACCGCGGCTTGATGATGACCTGGCTCCCGAACTGTGCCTCTTCGTATTTGACGGATAATGTACCAGGCGCTACTAACTGATATACATAATTAATCAACGACTTTTCCTCCGACCATAGCCTGCGCCACTTTATAATCACTCACTGTCGTAATCTTCAGGTTAGAAGGCTCTCCCTTGACGAGATATACCGGTTCATTCTGCACAACCGCAATCTTACATGCATCTGTCAAAACTGCTTTCTCCTCTTCCCCCAATGCCTCATATAGTCTTTTCAGAAGATTCACCTGAAAGCTCTGCGGCGTCTGTCCCTGGTACATCTTGCTCCTGACGGGGATATCTGCAATCATATTTCCATCCTCTGACACGACGATAGTATCCGTGGCCGCAATCACGGTATCACATATATTATGGCTCAGTACCGCTTCTATATTATCGTTGATTATCCGCGATGTGACAAACGGACGGACAGAATCATGCGTGATGATATAGTGCTCTTCGCTCTCACCGTAATCCCTCTCAACAGCATCCACGATATTCATAATGGTGGCATTGCGGTCGCCCCCGCCAGATACGATATGGACACATTCTTTCCGGATATGGATGTATTTATCTACCAGATCCTCCATGTGTACCACCCAATTCGGATGTACTCCTATATATATCTGTTCAATCTTTGGGCATAGCAAAAACTTTTCCAACGTATGGATTACCATAGGCTTGTCACCGAGATTTAAAAACTGTTTCGGCATATCTGCCATATTCATCCTCGAACCGATACCACCAGCCAGAATCCCTCCAAATACCATATCTATCCTCCATAATAATCATTTCTTAATCTATTTTTAACACTCGCGTAACATATTATAACAAATTTCACCAGTGACCTCAACCGGAACAGCTTAATATTCCATTAATTCTTCATGAATAATCACGACCACCCGTCAACTGATATGATACCCTCAAGTAGGACACTAAAATATAAAAACCTACTTGTGGGTATTTTATGTCCAAAAAAAGTAAAATTGATGCACTAAAGAAAGTAAAGATTGTAGAACAGTATCTGAATGGAGAGATCAGTCAAAAAGGCGCTGCCAAAGTATGCGATGTAAACAAACGGAGTGTTCAGGATTGGATCAGAATCTATAAGACAGAAGGTCCCGAAGGATTATTGGCACCGCAAACAAACAGGCGGTATTCCAAAGAGTTAAAATTGCAGGCGGTACACGCTTACCTTTCTGGAGAGGGATCTTTGGATGAAATATGTGTAAGATTTAGAATCCGGCAGCATTCTCAACTCATGAATTGGATCAGGGTGTATAATGAGGGTAAGGAATTAAAAGAACTTACCGGAGGTAGCATCATGAAGAAAGCCAGAAAAATGACACTGGAAGAAAGGCTCTGCATAGTGAAAGACTGTCTTTTCCATGACCGGAATTATGGCGCAATGGCTCTGAAATATAGCTGTTCTTATCAACAGGTACGAAACTGGGTAGAGCGATATGAAAAGATGGGGAATGCAGGATTGGAAGACAGACGCGGAAGACGTGCCGCCTCCCAGTCAAGCCGTACACCAGAAGAAGAACTGCGGGACCGCATTGCAGAGCTGGAGCGTAAAAATAGAGATTTACAGATGGAGAATGACCTGTTAAAAAAAGTAAGGGAATTGGAAAGGGGGAGTCGCTTTCTCTAATACATACATTATGCGAATACCAGGCAGTCAGTGAATTAGCTGAAACGAACGGATATCCGGTCAGACAAATGTGCCGATACCTCGGAATTAGCCGTTCTGCCTATTACCGTTGGCTGAAGCATCCAAAGAGTGAAAGTGAGCGCAAAAATGAACAGATTGCGGATCTTATCAGGGAAATACATCAGTCTCATCCAGATATGGGATATCGGCGTATCCGTGATGAACTGGCTGTAAATTATGGGACGCTTGTTAATGATAAACGAATCCTGCGGATCTGTCGTAAGATCGGAGTCCAGTCATCTATCAAATGGAAGCCGAAGAGCTGTACAAAAACAGACAGGAATCCTACCCATATTGCAAAGAATTATCTTCATCGGGAATTCCATGCAGACAGTCCCAATGAGAAATGGCTGACGGATATAACTGAATTCAAATATTATACTGGGGTAGAAGTTCACAAAATTTATCTGAGTGCGATCCTTGATCTGTGTGACCGCAGGATCGTTGCATTTAAAACCGGCGATCATAATGATATTGCTCTTGTAATGGATACATTTGACCAGGCGGTAGCCACAGAACCGGATGCACATCCGCTTTTTCATTCAGACAGAGGCTTTCAATATACAAGTCAGGCGTTTTACAACCGTCTGAAAAAGCACCATATGAAACAAAGTATGTCCAGAGTGGCACACTGTGATATTGTCAATATTAGTTGACAAATTTTTCTCAAAGATATCACGGACTATGCTGCCAGTTCCAAAGCCTCATAATACTGTTTGCGTTTTATCATAGGAGGAAGGCCGCCATTGGCAGAGCAGATTCTCCGATTGTTCCAGTAGCTAAGGAAATATCTCCAGATGAGTACCTTTAATTCTTCTACCGTCATCTGCTCTGTATTATAGCGGTCATAGAGAAGTTCGGTCTTCATCCTGGCCCACATACTTTCACAGCGTGCGTTATCGTGGTAGCGTCCACCGGTACTGTTCATGCTTTGGCGGATATGGTGTTCCCGGATTGATTTGCGGTAGGCTTCGCTGGTATACTGCGTTCCGCGGTCACTATAGATAATAGCGCCTTCCAGGGCCGGATAAGCGGTGAGAGCGTTCTCCAAAGTATGGACACACAGCTCCGCCTTCATGTTCGTTTCCATTGCCAGGCCGAGAACGCCAAGATCAAAGCAGTCGAAAATCGCGGATACATACAGTTTCCCATCGGACGCCTTAATCTCCGTGATATCGGTGACACACTTTTCCAATGGAGCCTCCCAATGGAACTCCCGTTTCAGCAGGTCATCGGATTTCATGGCTTCCCGGTCGGCTTTTGTAATCCCGTTCGGTTCCCTCTTGGGGCGATGGCTCAGGCCAATCTGCTCCATGACCCGCTACACGGTACGCTCACTGGGAATAGGAACTCCCTCCGGCTGCTTCAGCAGCAGTGCCTGGTACATCCGGACCCGTCCGTAAGTATCGTTGCATTCGTCCTCGCTGACGATTTCTTTCATGGCCTCAGCCAGATCCTGATACTTCCACGGGCGATCCTTATTGGCAAGATATTTATAGAAGCCTTGCCTGCTGACCCCAAGCATACGGCAATAAAATGCAATTTTCCTTTTGAATCTGCCATCCTCTGTCTTGAGAGCCAGAAAGATCATTCTCTGGTTTTTGCTGACTTCCGATGGCTGGCGGCGAAAAAAGCACTGGCTTCCTCCAGGAACTCGTTTTCTTCCTTTAAGCGGCGGATTTTCTTATCCTGCTCTTTGAGACGCTTACGCAGCATTGTAATTTCTTCTGACAGGCTCATGGCGCTGGCAGGAGTATGGGAGCCTTCCCCGATATCCAGCCTGCCGGCTCTAACTGCTTTAAGCCATGTGTGGATAGTCCCTTCGGGGGATCCCTAATTCTTTAGCAGCCTTAGCGCCACCGATTTCTTTCGCCAGCTTTACTGCCTGTACTTTGTATTCATGGTCATATTTACGTGCCACTTTGAGTACCTCCTTATTCTCATGATTTTATTATGAAATCCTTGAGAATAAGCTGTCAACTTTTTTATACCACACCAATATGTGGGTAAGGCTGAAATATGTTGCCATGAATCTGAAAAAGCTGGCAATGTGGAGGTGGAAAGAGCGCCTCTTGAACAGTTTTTTTAAATGGTACATATTCATAATAGAAAAGAACCTCTATTCGGCAATAGCCGGATTGGAGTGGTAACTTTTAAGTAGAGTCGTAAAACGCACCAAATATATGTTATTATCAAAACATAGGAAGGTGAGAAAAAATTCAAAGAAGAAGCGGTTAAGCTTTCTGATGAAATTGGAGTAAAAGCCGCAGCGGCTCAACTCGGGATCCCGTACTACACTCTTTCCGGTTGGAGAAACAATCGAAAAAATACGGCTCTGATACTTATGTAGGCAGCGGGCATAAGAGGATGGCAGCTGACTCTAAAGAACAGCGTATTCTCGAACTTGAAAAAGAAAACACTGAGTTAAAACATGCAAATGAAATCCTACAGGAAGCTCTTGGTTTTTTCGCACAACGCCGAAAGAAGTAAGAGCACATCAGCGCTACCGTTTTATCTATGAACGTCATGATAAACGATGGACAATAAAACTTGTGTGTAAGATCCTCAGCGTCAGTGTATCCGGTTATTACAAATATAAGAAAAATATCGGAAAACCTGGCAAGGATACGATTCTTTTGGCAGCCATAGAAGCCATTCCGAAGGAATCTCCATATAATGATAATTATGGTGTACCTCGCATGCAGTTGGCATTAGCCATGAAGGGATTAAAAGCTGGAATCCGAAGGATTACCCGCATCATGTGGGAACATGGCTGGCTTCACAGACCGCATCGGAAACCGCAAGGTCTTACCCATGCTACAACAGAGGTTCAGGAAAAAGAAAATCTGATCAAGCAGGATTTTTCTGCAAACCAGCCCCTGAAGAAACTTCTGACAGATGTTTCTCAGATTCAGTGTCCAAACGGGAGACTCTACATCTCACCGATACTGGATTGCTATAATGGAGAAATACTTTCTCTCATCATGAGAGACAACATGAAAAAGGAACTATGTATCGATACAGTTGCAGTTGTCTCAAAAAGATATGATCTTGAAGGTGTAATCCTGCATTCTGACAGGGGTAGTCAGTATACCAGCGATGCTTTCAGAGAGGCATTAACTCAGGCTGGTGTTAGACAAAGTCTTAGCGGTGTAGCGCATTGTTATGATAATTCCCGGATGGAAAGTTTCTTCGCAACATTAAAGAAAGAACTTCTCTATCGGATGCCAACGTATAAAATGAAACGTGAAGATGTAAAAAGTATTATCTTTCGATATGTATTCACTTACTATAATCAGAAGAGAATATATACCTCAAATCCGGGAGGGTATCCTCCTGCTATATACAGAAAGCTGCAGGAGGAAGTTCTTCTTGCAGCATAGCTGTCAGAGAAAATTTAGTGAGTTTATACGACTACACTTTTCTTGACAATTCCACCTGTTTTTTGGCCTTTTATCTCCGTTTTCCTAAAGTTTCACAAACCAAACGCAGCCATTATAATCCCAGCACGCCCGAAATGGCACCCATCTCTTCCAGCGCAACATCAAGCAGGTCATCCAGGCTTAATCCGGTAAATTCAATTGCTTCCATATAATCTCTGTTCGCGCCCGACGCAAACCGAAGTTCATTGAAACGCTTCATCACAGACTTATGCTTTACACTGGCAATCCTCTTATCCGGGTAAATCTGGGCTACCGCCTTCACAAATCCGCTCATAGGGTCTGCTGAAAGAATGGCATATTGAATGTTCGTCCTGGCCTTCACACCGCTTTTGGGGTTGTGGGCGCAGATAGCGTCAAACAACACCTTATCATCAATTCCTTCTTTCTTCAGAATCTCTACGGAAGTAGGCCCATGCACGCTCATGTCATGCTACCAGTCACACTGCTCCTCATCCAGGTCATGAAGAAGCCCTACGATTCCCCAGTACTCTACGTCATTTGGGGCCAGGCGTTTCGCAAGCCCTTTCATAATCGCCTCCACCGAATAAGAATGCGTAATGTAATTCTCACCCTTCATATATTTCATCAATATCTCATGCGCCTTCTCTCGATTCTTCATACTTCCTCCCTTTTACTAAAACGTTATCCATTGACACTATTATAGAATAGAAAAGAATACCCTGTCAAATGCTCCTAAGCCCGCAGGGTATTCTCTTACTTCCTTACCCTCGATGAACAAGGGTATATCATATTCTGACGATCTGCCCGGTTTTCCAGGCTTTTGTAGTGGCAAATCCAATCCGTGTAGACATAGTACCGTCGTACACCGTGACGCCAGGTTTACGTCCTGACAGCACACAGTCTACAAATTCTTCCATCTCCAGGCGATAGGCGTCGTCAAACCGCGTCCCAAAATTCTCTACACACTCCGTCAGGACTCCCTGTCCATTATAGAGTACGGACAGGTTTTTCGCAGGAACAGGGCTGACACGGATGGAGCCCTCCGTTCCAATAATCTCTGTCTCAACATGATAGCCATGAGGTGCGGTGCGCCCCACATGGATCGAACCGACAGCTCCATTCTCAAACTGATAGATCGCCACGCCAGTCTCATCATCCCCGGCGTCCTTGAATTCCAGATGCTTAAACGTAGTTCCCAGAGCGTACACCGACGTTGCTTCCGCGCCTAGAAACCAGCGCATCAGATCAATATCATGAATCGCCATATCCAGAAAAATACCGCCGGAAGTCTTCGCAAAACGGATTGACCCCTCCACTGCCGACTCCGGGTCTATGCCCGTGGCCTTTACCATGTAAGGCGTGCCGATGGCACCTGCGTCAATCTTTTCCTTTGCATAAGCATAGGAGGGATCAGACCGGCGCATAAACCCCAGCATAAATGTCAAATGAGGATTCCTCTCTACCGCTTCCTGTGCCATCTTGCATTCTTCCAGCGTAACCCCCAGCGGTTTATCCGAAAATACGTGTTTTCCGGCGTCCAATGCAGCGGCAATCTGCCAGCAGTGCTCCGACGAAGTGGTGACAACCACAACAGCGTCAACATCTTCATCCTGAAGCATCTTTCGGTAATCAGAATACGTCCGGGTAACTCCCAGCTCTTTTTCGGCGTACGTAAGCTCCGGCAGGGCAATTGAGCAGGCAGCTACCAACTTAGCATTCGGTATCTTATTCGCAATATTATTTGCGTGGACCTTGCCCAGACGTCCCAGCCCCGCAATGCCGATACGAAGTTTTTCCATCTTCATCCTCCAATCTAAAATGTATTCCTATATTATGGCTTAATTTTTAGCTGCCGCCATCTGTCTACTTTTTGCCTCCATCCGCTCACGGGTGATATCCAGAAGGACAGCCACAATAATCACCAGGCCTAGCACCATATTCTGCACCGCAGAATCAAAGGCCAGAAGAGTGAATCCATTCCGCAGAGTCGCTATAATCAGCGCGCCAAGCATGGCCCCCAGCATCGTACCCTTGCCGCCCATGAAAGAAGCGCCGCCGATAACACAGGCAGCGATGGCGTCCGTATCATAGGGCTGTGTCGCGTTTACACCGTTACAGATACCGGACCGCCCAACGGATACGATCCCTGCAAGGGCTGCCATAAATCCTGACAGCGTATAGCAGAAAGTCAGAACGTTCGCCGAATTGATCCCTGACAGGCGCGTCGCCTCCATATTTCCCCCGGCACAGTATATCGAACGCCCAAGAGCAGTCCGTGTCAGAAGAACATGGAGAATAATGTAAATAATGATAACCATGATAAAGCTGACCGGAAAACCGCCCACCGTTTTCGTGCCCAGCGCCATGACGCCCTGCGGGAAGCCATTCACCATCTGAGAGCTTGTGACTACAAGAGCAGCGCCCCACAGCAAGTTCTTCATACCAAGGGTTGACACGAAGGGATGCGGCAGGTGCAGACGCGTCAGCAGCGACCCGTTGATAAAGCCGATTAACGTACCTGCCAACAGAGCGACAACAATCATAAAGACCGCATTGTTCACCTGCATCTTCACCATCATACCCATGAGGCATGCACAGAATGTGGCGTTCGCTCCCACGGAAAGGTCAATTCCTGCCGTAATCAGACAGAAAAGCATTCCTGTGGATAAAAGAGCATTGAAAGAAGCCTGTTTTAGAATGGACATAAAATTACTATAACTTAAAAACTTGTCGCTGGTAATGGTCCATATAATGCACAGAATAATCAGTGCACCCAAAGTGCCAGCTATTGATACAAAACCACTGAATTTTTTCTTCATCGTATTCTTTACCTACCTTCCCCATGCCGCTTTCATGATACTTTCCTGATTAAACTCATCGCTTCCGGCCTCCATCTCCCCTGTGATTCTTCCCCTGCGCATGACGATGACCCTGTCGCTCATACCCAGAATCTCAGGAAGTTCAGAGGAAACCATGACGACACATTTTCCTTCCTTTACCAACTGATTCATCACATTATATACTTCAATCTTAGCGCCCACATCAATACCGCGGGTCGGCTCGTCAAAGATATAAATATCCGCCTTTGTGTTAATCCATTTGCCAATTACCACTTTCTGCTGGTTTCCGCCGGAGAGCTGGCCAACCCTCTCATCTATCGTAGGCGTCTTAATGCGCAGAGCTTCGATATTGCTCTCACTCACCTTATCAATCTTCTTCTTATTCAGCAGTAAACTGGATACGAATCCCTTCAGATGGGCAAGAATCAGGTTGTGTTTTACCGCCTCTTGCAATACCAGTCCCTGACCTTTCCTGTCCTCAGTAAGAAAAGCAATGCCCGCCTTGATTGCATGGGCGGGATTTTTAATTTTCACTTCCCTGCCGTGCACGTATATCCTGCCGCCGTTAATTGGATCCGCTCCGAATATGGCCCGCATCGTCTCCGTCCGCCCGGCCCCTACCAGCCCGGCAAATCCCAGAATTTGACCGTTGTAAGCTTCAAAACTGACATTGTGCAGCACGCCGCTTGACTCCAGACCTTCCACCTTAAGGGCTACCTCCCCTTTTGTTCCGAATTCCTTGGGGAAGAGATTATCAAGCGTACGCCCCACCATAGCTCCGATGAGAGAGTCACGGTCCCAGTCATTGATATCACGGGTGTCAATATACTGGCCGTCGCGAATCACGGTCACACGATCGCACAGTTCAAACAGTTCCTCCAGCTTGTGGGATACGAAAACAATACCGATTCCCCTATCCCTTAAGTTCCGGCAGGTTTTCATAAGCTGCTTCACTTCCTGCTCCCCAAGGGATGAGGTGGGTTCGTCCATGATAATCATCTTCGTGTCAATCATCACCGCCTTCGCAATCTCCATCATCTGCTGGATTCCCATCCCAAAAGTGCCGGCGGGCTTTTCCGGTTCTACCTCTTGGCCCAGTGAGGCCATGATTTCCTTTGCTTTTTGATGCATTGTCTTATAGTCCAGCAGACCGCCCGGACCTTTTATCCATTTATTGATGAAAATATTATCCGTAATACTCAGCAGCTTCTCGATATTCAACTCCTGGTACACACAGGCAATGCCTGCCCCGGCAGATTCATTTGGGTTTGCAAAAGTTTTTTTCTCTCCGTCCACATAGATTTCTCCTGCATCCGGTTTATACACGCCGGTCAGAACCTTAATCAGCGTGGATTTTCCCGCCCCGTTTTCGCCAATCAGCCCAAGAATCTCCCCCGGCTTTACTGCAAGCTGCATATTGTCAAGAGCCACAACGCCTGGAAATACCTTCCTACAGTTTTTAAGCTCCACAACATATTCACTCATCGAAACACCTCCTCAATCGGATAGGGGGGTGATTAGTCCCCCTTCCACACCACCTGGCATACTGTTCAGTACCAAGGCGGTTCAATAGTTTACACGTAACTTTTGATAGTAGGCTGACACGGACAGATATCCAAGTCAGTCTACTATGATTGTTTTGGTTAATACAGAGTTAAGCATTCCCGCGCTCTCCATGTTCCCTTTCGGCAGTTAGCCAATTCATGTGCCTTCCATTCTGGTAAGTGTAGCGCTCTAAATATCCTGTACCTCGTGCGTACCTTTTTCCATTGTTTCCAGTTCACCGCCCGGATTCTGTGGCGTAACCATTCGTCCGTTTGCTCCATCAGGCTCTTCATGTCCGCATAGCGAAAATAGTTAATCCACCCATTTGTGTATTTCCTTAGTTTCTCTTCTCTTTCCGAGTTGCTCCACTTGTTCCCTCTGGTTGTGAGTTCCCTTAGACGGTTTTTCATCTTTTCCACTGATTTCGGGTGTACCCTCAGCCTGCATTTCCCTTTATTTCTGTAAAATCCATAGCCGAGGTATTTGATTTTGCCTACGTGGCTAACTACTGTTTTCTGGAGATTACCTTTCAGGAATAGTTTCTCTGTGATGTTCGGCACGATATGCTTCAAGGTTCTTTCCGCACTCTTCTTACTCTTGCAGAAAATATTACAATTATCGGCGTATCTCACGAATTTATGTCCTCTTCGTTCCAGCTCCTTGTCCAGTTCATTCGGCATGATATTCCCACATAGTGGACTCAATGGACCTCCCTGGGGAACCCCTTCCTTGGTAGCTTGGAAGCTACCGTCCTCCATAACTCCGGAGTTCAGGTATTTGTGTATCAGCGATATAACTCTGCCGTCTTTGACCGTCCTCGACAGCACCTCTATTAGCTTGCTGTGACTGACCGTGTCAAAGTACGCCTGTAAATCCATGCTGACCACATACACGTATCCCACGTCCACATATTCCTTACATCTTCCGAGGGCTTCGTGCGCTCCCCTTCCCGGCCGGAAGCCAAAACTGTTGTCCGAAAACTGTTTTTCAAAGATAGGCGCAGTTCCTGAGCGATTGCCTGTTGTATCACCCTGTCCACCACCTTGGGCACTCCCAGTTTTCTTACTTTTCCTTTCTCCTCTTTAGGTATCTCTACCCGCCGGACTGGATTTGGTTTGTATTTCCCTTTCCGCAGCTGCTCTACCAACTCGCCCTGATGGTTTCTCAAGTAGGGTAGAAGTTCATCTACCTGCATTCCGTCAATTCCACCAGACCCTTTGTTGGCTTTCACCTTCTTGTAAGCAGCGTTTAGATTATCGCTGCGTAAGATGGTATCAAACAGGTTGTCCGTCCAAAAGTCCGTGTTGGTGTCAGGGCTCCCGGTAATCCATTCATGGGCGTACATCATCATCTTTATCCGTCGGGATGTGCACTGCATGATATCCTCCATATGCCAGGCACTGGGCTATCATAAGCGCATCCCTCTTGTCTGTTTTAATCCTCTTCCCCTGCTGTGTCAGCATTGTGGTCGGCGCAAGGATCACGCATCGGATTCCTTTTTTTACCAGTTCATGATACAGGGAAAATCCCAAGCATCCCGCCTCATAGCCGCACAGAATATCGCATTCATCTTTTATCTTTGATTTTATTTTTTCGATAAACTGTACGATATTGTCCGGATCCGGCGTTACTTTCACATTTGCATAGATGATGTCATTCCCGTCAAATCTCGGCTCAATGGCGCATAAAGTGTAATTTGTGCTATGGACATCCATTCCAATTCGTAGTATTCTTTTCATAAGGTGACCTCCTTTTGTATGCGGTAATCCCTGTTACCATTGTTTTTTCCAAAACTTAGTATACAGGTAAATCCACGTTGCTACAAATGTGGGGTCACTTCATATTGTCCTATTGTTCAGTCCTTCCCGGAACATCTATAGCTCTCCGGTACTATGACCTCTGCTGACCTCTCACAGCAAGCTTTACTCCGTATCTACAAATGTTATATTGTTCTAACACATCCGTGAAATCTCCCCGGGTACTCACACGTTCTTTCCCTCCATGTCCCCACCATCTCTACTATGCAGGATTCCGTGCAGTTATCGGACTTCGACTTGTATAGCAGCCTTATCCTCCTGCTTTAGCCTATAAATGGTTTCTGTTCGTTGGGGCAGAGGTTTGCCGACACCTTCCTTCAGCCCTCTTAAACCTCGCGGCAAGAACCTTGGTGTTCAGCTATATCCTTCCCACTGCCGGGCGGATTCGAGACTTGCACTCGTTAGAACGTGCACCCGCCGGGCGCACTATAATAATGCACCCCGCCCGTCTACGCCGGGCGAGGTGTTCAGGATTTCATCCGTATCTGACCTGAGACAGACTATTCAAGATAACCTTTCAACTCATCCAATCTTTCCTGAGCGCTAGACTCATCCACAACCGTAGCTCCGGCGTCAATAAATTCGTCCAGAGTCTCGCCGTTTAAAGCGCGCACAACTGCGTCAACCGCCTCATAACCCATGTTATAACCCTGCTGGCAAACGGACATGGTCAGCTCACCCTCCAGGATAGAATTGCAGGCAGACTGAATCCCGTCAAATCCGAGGAAGATGGTATCCTTGTACGCCTCATTGCCTGCAGCGGTACGGGCAGCGGCCATAGCCATGTCGTCATTGTTTGCACAGATGATGGCAATGCCTTCGGGATGACTCTGCATAATTGCCTCCATACAGTTCACTGCCTGGTCGGCCACTGCGTTCGCATACTGAATTTCGTCGGCGAGGAATTCTCCTCCGGCTTCCTCAATCCCTTTCTTATATCCGCTCATACGCGACTCATTGGTGGAATCGCCCTGAACGCCTGCGATTTCAATCGCCTTAATCTCATTCCATCCGGCTGCCTTTGCGGCCTCTACAGCAGCCTTGCCGCCAAGCGCGCCTGCATTTTCATTACCTGTTCCAACAAAAGACAGAACTTCCGGAGCGTCAATGTCCGTATCCACAGCTACGATTGGTTTCTCACATCCGGCAATCAGTGTTGTAACCGTGTCCGCCTGCAATGGAGCAATCACATATCCGTCAATCGTGTCCAAACTCAGATCCGTCTCAATCATATTGAGCTGCTCATCGTAAGCAGTCTCTGAAGTTGCACCCTTTACCTCCACCGTGACATCCGGATTTTCCGCCATGTACGCCTCAGCGCCTGCCACAACATAGCCCCAATACTCAGATGAAGTCGTTTTCAGAATAACAGAAATATTGTACTTTCCGTCGCCTCCGCCGGAATCAGATGCCTGCGTATCTCCTCCGTCTCCTCCGTCTGTCTTCTCACCGTCGGAACCCCCACATGCTACCAGCGATAACATCATTGCGCCGATAACCAGAATTGCCATCAGTTTCTTTTTCATAATTTCTCCTTTCCTATCATAGCATCCTATGGTTTTGGCTATGATAATTAAATATTTTAAAATGACTTATGCCATTTTAATTCGTTATTTCAGCTACAGACCCGTATGCTCTGCAATATATTCTCTGGCCTTTATCGCATACTCCAAAGGATTTGCTTTCCCAGGGTCCTGCTCTGCTTCCACCACGACCCACCCTTCATAGGCCGCCTCCTCTAAAATCTGAAATATAGGTCCAAAATCCACATCTCCGTCGCCAGGCACCGTAAAGGTTCCGGCGCGCACCCCTTTTAAAAAGCTCCATCTCTCTCTTTTTGACTGCTCTACCAGCGATTTGCGCAAGTCCTTTAAGTGTACATGGCGCACACGGTCTACGTACCTACGCAGTATCCTCTCCGGGTCAATACCGGCGAAAGAAAGGTGCCCGCTGTCAAAAAGCAGGTACACCAAAGCAGGGTCCACCGCATCCATGAAGCGGTCAATCTCCTCCTCTGTCTGCACGACGGTTCCCATATGGTGGTGGAATGTAAGAACCATTTCCTTTTCTTTTGCAATCTTCCCCAGTCTGTTTAAACCGCACGAAAGCCTCTCCCATTCCTGGTCGTCCATGACATACTTTCCTTCCCAGATGGGATAATCCAGCATCCCCTGTGTGCTGTAGCTCTGTTCCGACACGCCGATACAGTTCGCCCCAACCTTTTTCAGAAAGTCACACTGCCGGATAAATGCCTGCTCAGTCTCCTCATAGGGTCTGCTTATCAAAAAAGAGGAAAACCATTGATTACATACGGTAAGCCCTCTTAAATCCAGTGCTTTCTTCAATACCGCCGGGTCCGCAGGGTAATGGCTCCCCACCTCTGTCCCCTGAAAACCTGCCAGCGCCATCTCGCTGACTGTCTGTTCAAATGTATTTTCTTTTCCAAGATCAGGCATATCGTCATTTGTCCAACCAATAGGCGCAATCCCCAATGATACTCTATTTTTATCTAACATCTTTTTGCTCCTTTGGAAATATTCTTTATTTTGTTTTGCGTAAAAGGACTTTCTTAACCTTCCTTATAATATGGTCTGACGTAAGGTCAAATCTGGTCCGCAGATAGTCCTGGGGACCAACCTCTCCGTATACGTCCTCCACCGCCACATACTCGACAGGCACAGGCTCCTCTGCCGCAAGCGCTTCCGTTACAGCGCTGTAAAGCCCTCCGATTTTGTTGTGGTTCTCCGCGGTCACCACAGCCCCCGTCTGCTCCGCATATTTCACGACACACGCCCGGTCAAGAGGCTTTACGGTAAACATATCCACAACCGCGGTTTCAATGCCTTCCTTCGCCAGCTCCCCGGCTGCCGTCAATGCCTCATGGAGCATAATGCCGGTTGCAAACACGACAACGTCCTTTCCCTCTCTTAAGGTAATCCCCTCCCCAATAGGAGTTTCTTCCCCGTCAGCATATATTTTTGCATAGGCCTTACGCCCACACCGGATATATTTCACACCCTTCCTGTCCGAAACTTGGTTCAGAACGCTCACAAGCTGATTCCCGTCCGCAATGTCAATCACCGTTGCTGTGGGGAGCGCACGGTACAACGCCATATCCTCAAAGGGCATATGTGTCCCCCCGTTAAAAGCAGCGCAGATGCCAGGGTCTGTACCGATTACCGTAATATCATTCCCCGCATATCCAGCGGACAGAAATACCTGGTCATAACAGCGCCTTGAAGCAAACGGTCCGAATGTATGGCAGATAGGCTTGAATCCCTGGGACGCCAGCCCCGCCGCAATCCCAATCATATTGCCCTCTGCAATTCCGCAGTTGACGGCTCTGTCCGGGTTTTCCTCAGCCCATTTTGCTGTTCCGATACAACTCATCAAGTCAGCGTCCAGATAGATGACATCCGCATCCTTTGCTGCCAGCGCCGGTATCTCTTTTCCCAGGACTTCCTTGGGAGGCCGCTCTTCCATCTCACCATTATATACGATCTTCATCTTTTCACCTCCCTTGCCTATTCCATTTCAGCCAACTTGGCACGCAGCCCGCTAATCCATCCGTCAAACTTTCCTTCGTCCACTGCCATGCTGTGATTGTTCATTGTCTCCTCTATTTCTGTCACCCCATATCCTTTTGTGGTGTCCAGCACAATGGCAAAAGGCTTATCTTTGCCCTCTCTCGTCCTTTCCAGCGCTTCGTACACAGCCCCCACATGATTGCCGTCAACTTTCGCAGTCTCAAATCCAAACGCTGCCATCTTGCTATCTAAATCCTCATTGCGAAGAACATTCTCTGTATAGCCGTCCAGCTGCTTCTTGTTCCAGTCAATCAGGACAACCAGGTTGGACAATTTCTTCGCAGCAGCAAACATAAACGCCTCCCAACACTGCCCTTCATTGAGCTCTCCGTCTCCCACGATTAAAAAGGTGCGGCAATCGTGTTTCTTAAGTTTGTCTGCCAGCGCAATACCCACAGCTAGAGACGTACCCTGCCCCAGGGACCCGGTTGTCATGTCCACGCCGGGTGTTTTGCGGAAATCACAATGGCTGGGAAATCTGGTGCCAGGCTGGTTCAGTGTCTGAATCTCCTCATAGGGATAGAAACCCTTTAGCGCCAGCGTCGCGTATATGGACGGACCGGCATGGCCTTTTGAGCACACCAGTTTATCTCTCTGTGGCATCTTTGGATTCCCAGGATCCACTCTCATCTGGGAACCATAGAGCACAGCCAGCGCGTCGCATATGCTGAGTGCTCCGCCAATATGTCCGAATCCACGGGATTTAATGGCCTCAACAGTGCCAATCCGGATTTGTGTTGCAAACTTCTGTAAACTTTTCTGCATTTCGGCGTCCATTTCATATCTCCTCGTATAATAAGTGTATAGCCAGTAGAAATTGATGGTTATGCACTTATCTTTTCTATAGATTTATAGATGAGCTGAGACACCTGGGATAATACCTTTCCATCTCATCTACATTGGTTATTAGTTACATAGGTTATTCTGTGGTATGATATCAGCAGAGTCTGATGTCTAGAGGCTCTGCTTTGCCTCCTTTCAGCCCGGTCTCCGGTGTCTGCCTGCGAAAGCCTGCAGCCTGATTCATATGTCACATTCCGCTTACACAGATGTTTCATCCCCTGGCGTACAGCACCAGCAAAAGAGCTGCCAGGGTGCATGCTTATTACGCGAGGTTTCGGTCAGCATATGATTCCCAGGATAAACCTTTGGCTTTAGATTCCAAGAATACTTAATCGGAAAGGCGGGTGATATCATGTTAAAGATTAACCCATTATCTACGCTTTACGTCGGTATTGACGTCAGTTCAAAATCCAATTACGTTTGCTCTTTGGATTTTTATAAAAATAAATACATTAACTCTTCTTTTGCTAACAATCAGCCGGGGGCTGAAGAATTAGCGCAGAAGATTCTTGCGTGCTTAAAAGAACACCCTGATCTTAATACGATTGTTGCTGCTCTGGAATCTACCTCTGTTTACAGCATTCACATCGCAAACTTTCTCTCTTCCTGCGAGGAACTGATGCATTTCAAGCCTTATGTTTTTGTGCTCAATCCCAAGTGCACAGCTAATTACAAAAAGTCTTATATCGGATTAGGTAAGTCTGATCTCATTGATGCCTTTGTTATTGCTGATTATGCACGTGCAGGGAATATCGAAACTGAGCCTTGGCGTGGAAGCCAGTTTTTGGCTCTTAAACGCCTCACAAGGCATCGTTTGCATCTTGTTGAATGCATGACCAGAGAGAAAACCTACCTGGTTTCTAACCTGTATCTCAAGTTCAGTGAACTGCAGATGTTAGAAGGTGATGACCAGCCTTTCTGCGACATTTACGGAGCAACCTCTTCCAGTGTATTGACTGAATACTTATCTCCTGAGGAGATTATGGATTCATCTGAAGAAGATCTTATAAGTTTTCTCGCAGAGAAAAGTCGCAATCGTATCAAAGACATTAGCAGGACTGCAGAATTACTCAGGAAAGCAGCCAGAGATTCTTATCGCTTAGATAAGGCTCTTTATGAACCATTAAATGTATCTATCGCTAGTTCTTTCAACTGTATTGAAACTTTTAAGAAAGAAATCAAGCTTATAGATACCGCCATCGAAAGAGAAATCAAAGGATTAAATCCGAATGCTTTTATTATTCTTCAATCCATAGATGGCATTGGTCCTGTCTTTGCAGGTGGCATTGTAGCTGAAATAGGCGACATTTCTGCTTTCCATTCATCGGATGCTCTTGCTAAGTATGCCGGGCTCGCGTGGAAGTCAAACCAATCAGGTAACTTCGATGGTGAAGACACTCCTATGAGCAAAGCTGGTAATCGTTATCTCAGATACTATCTTGGCGAAGCCTCCAACAGTATGAGAAAACATAATGTTGCGTATGGAGCGTACTATCGAAAAAAGTACAACGAAGTTCCGAAGCATCAACACAAAAGAGCACTCGCGCTGACTTCACGTAAATTCGTTCGCTTGGTTTATGGATTGCTGGCCAGAAACCAACTGTACTCCGGTGTATCGCTGGATACATCAAATGAATAACTGTTTTTAACCTGTGTTTTCTCATAGGTCTATTAAAGTTACCCTTTTTCCGAAAAACATATCAAAATCTTTTCAAAAATCATCTTGACATATCACCAGATTGCTTTCCATGATTTATATTCTGGCCACACCAGATTTTCTGGCTGCCTCTGCCACTGCCGAGGCAACAGCCTTCCCCACACGGGGGTCAAAAGCTGCCGGAAGGATGTATTCCTCCCTTAGCTCCTCGTCGCTGATTAGGCCCGCGATGGCTCTCGCGGCAGCAATCTTCATCTCATCATTGATATCACTGGCGCGCACATCGAAGGTTCCCCGAAAAATGCCTGGGAAGGCCAGCACGTTGTTGCACTGATTAGGATAATCACTCCTTCCCGTCGCTATGACCCTTGCGCCTCCTGCCTTCGCGTCATCCGGAAAAATCTCCGGCGTAGGGTTGGCACATGCAAAGATAATAGCGTCTTTGTTCATGGTCTTTACCATCTCTGTTGTCACAACGCCTGGAACGCTCACACCGATAAAAACGTCGGCCCCGGCCAGCATATCCGCCAGAGTCCCGGCCTTTTTCTCTAAATTGGTCTGTTTTGCAATCTCTTCCTTGACAGGATTCATGCCCTCCGTGCGCCCTTCATAGATGGCACCTCTTCTGTCACAGAGAACCATGTGCCTTCCGCCTGCGCTAAGAAGCAGCCGCGTAATGGAGATGGCCGCCGCGCCCGCGCCGTTTATGACAAACCTGACTTCCTCTAACTTCTTACCCGTCAGCTTCAGGGCATTAGTGATACCCGCCAGGGTGATGACTGCCGTTCCATGCTGGTCGTCATGGAAAATAGGGATGTCACACTTTTCCTTCAGCTTCCTCTCAATCTCAAAGCACCTTGGAGCCGAGATATCTTCCAGGTTCACGCCTCCGAAACTGCCGGATATGCGATAGATTGTGTCGACAATCTCGTCTACATCCTTACTCTTAATACACAGTGGAAAGGCATCTACATCGCCAAAAGCCTTAAACAGTACACATTTTCCTTCCATAACCGGTATCCCGGCTTCCGGCCCGATATCCCCCAGGCCCAAAACTGCTGTTCCGTCCGTGACAACAAGACACATATTGTGGCGTCTCGTGTACACATAACTCTTGTCCGCATCTTTTTGAATCTCCACACATGGCTGCGCAACCCCGGGTGTATAGGCCAGAGACAGATCATCCTTCGTTGCCACAGGAACTCTTGATACGACTTCTATTTTTCCCTTCCAATCCTCATGAAGTTTTAAAGATTCTTTTGCATAGTCCATTGTTTATCACTCCTTCTTAATCTGCGACGCAAGGAAGCGTGGAGCCGCCATAGGGCATTGCCAGAACCTTGGCGTCCTTCCCCAGCCTTTCAAAAGCACAGTTAAGTGCTTCCTGGGCAGATGTTTTTGGCTCAAGAAAAATCTTTCGCACCAAATCATCCGGCAATTCCGATACCAAAAAAACATCTGCATTTTCCAGCATCATAGCAATGGCTGCCGCCTTGTGGCCGCCAAGCTGAAAATTCTCCTGAATTCTGGTTATCATGGAAGGCGCGTCCGGCGATTGGGTCATCCACTCCTCAAACACACTCTCGCCCAGCCCTTCCTTACAGGAGCCTATCAGAATGATGATTCCCCCTTTTCGGACAGCATGCTTGGCGTTATCCAATGCTTTCTGCGTCTGATACAGATTCAGGTCTTTCGGCGCTCCCCCCTGGGATACCAGGACAATGTCCGCCTTCCTGGGAATCTCCTTTCGGTAGATTCCATCCAGAAACCTGCAGGCTTCCCGGTGGGCTTTTACTGCGTCCCCGGCAGCCGCCATAATCACCTTTTTGTTTTCATCCAGCACCACGTTCACAATATAGTCGATTCCACAAATCGCCCCTGCCTCTTCAATGTCTTCCCGCACCGGATTCCCCGAAAGCCTCCCCGCACACGCCTGCGGCTTCACCATCTGGCTGTGATTTGACTGAATGGCTTCACGGGTAGACACACCGGGCATAATTGCCTTAGCCCCTCCGCTGTAACCTGCAAAATAGTGATATTCGATATTCCCCAGGCAGATTCTTCTGTCCGCCTCGGCAACCACCCGCACGATATCCACCGGCGTGCCGCGGGAAGTCACTCCCATATGTACGCAGTCGGAAGAATCCCCGTCTATACAGAGGATTTCTTCGTACGCTCTGGCCCCCGCCAGTTTTTTCATCTCCGCAGGCGTGTGCTTTCTGTGGCTCCCCAGAGCAAATACCAAAGTAATATCCTCCCGCCTTACGCCTGCCTCGAAAAGGGCATCCAAAAGAGGAGGCATCACCACATATGTAGGCATGGGTCTGGTAATATCGCTGGTAACGATTGCAATCTTCTCTTTTGGCTTTACCACATCCTTCAAAAGAGGCGCCCCGATGGGGGCAAGAAGCGCCCGGCGCACCTCATCCTCTCCTGTCAGCCCATGCTCCACCTGGTTTGCATGGAGCACTTCCATCACATTTTCATCCGGAACTTCAACAGTCTGGATTCCCGCGCCAAAACCAAATTCTAATTTCATACGTCTCTCCTATTCCTATATCCCGGCTCCGTGGCGCAGCGCTCTCACAACCGGAAGCTCCTCCCCGGACAGAAAACGAATCAACGCTCCGCCCGCTGTGCAGATATAAGACATCTGGTCCATCAATTCATATTTCTCCGTGGCCGTGACACTGTCACCGCCGCCGATCAGCGTATAGGCCTCTGATTTGGCGAGAGCCTTCCACACGGTCTTCGTCCCGTACTGCGTAAGTTCCTCCTCAAAGATCCCCATGGGACCGTTCACACACACCGTCTTTGCCTCCAGGATAATCTTCTGGTATTCTTCGCAGGTTTTCTGGCCGATATCCACAAGCGTCGCATGGGAGGGGATACGCCCCACATCCGCCTCTTTGCGCTCTTTGTACTCCACATAGGCCAGGTCACAGGGAAGCGCGATTTTATCCTGGTATTTTTCATAGATGGTTTTTGCCCTGTCAATCCACTCTCCATAATTGGACTTTTGGATAAAGTCCATACTGCCTTTGCCGATTTCCTTCCCTGCGGAGGCCAGCAGGATGTTGGCCACCAGTCCCCCTGTCAGAATTTTATCGGAAATCCCCCGGCTTAGGGCTGTCTCCATCATCAGGAACGCGTCGGAAATCTTTGCGCCCCCCAGCACGAAAACACAAGGCCTCTCAGGACTTTCCATAACCCGCGAGACTGCACAATATTCTTTTTCAAACAACCTGCCCATAGCCGAGGGCATCACCTGCTCGAACCCGCACAGAGAAGGTTGGTCGCGGTGGGCCGCCGCGAAAGCGTCACACACATAGAAATCACCCAGCGGGGCCAGCTTGCGCACCAGGAGCGTCTCTGCCTGCTCCTCATGGGACAGATTTAACTTCATCTCAAAAAGCGTCTGCTCCTCTGCCACAAACCGGACATTATCCAGAAGCAGAATCTCCCCTGCCTTCAAATCCCTGATGGCTTCCCGGGCAGCCGGACCGCACACATCATCTATAAATCGGACCGGACGTCCTAAAAGCTCGGCCAAAACCTTTGCGTGAGGCTGTGTGGTATAAAAATTCTTGTACTCAATATCACTTCCCTGATGAGCCATCAGCACAACCTTCGCGCCTCTGTCCGCCATCTCTCTGACGGTAGGTACGCACCCTTTGATTCGGTTGATACTCTTTAAGGTATTCATGGCCTTATCTACCGGCTGATTGATATCCACGCGGCAGAGTACCGTCTTGCCCTCCAACTCAAACTCATCCAATGTCTTTATTCCAAAACGCATATTTCCCCCATAAAATCAGCTTTTATCTAAAATCACTGAAATCTGCCAATGTTCAGGTACTGGTTCGTCACTGCAGTGCCTTCCTTTGAAGTTAACTGCATGCCGCAGGCCGCGCGGATAGCGTCGATGGTCTCCGGAATGGTGACTGACTCCTGGGGAATATGGATGCCATACATGATGTCATTGCCGCTTTCCACAATGCTGTCTTCCCAGAGTCCAATTTCATACATGTCGCCCCTTACATTGCCAAGATCACGGGCATACTTGAAAAGCGAAGCATTGCCCAGAAATCCCTCATCCAGCGTCACCACACGGATACGCGGATGTTTCCGAAATACTTCCAGCGCCATTTCCTTCGTAATCTTCTGTTTTCCGGTAGCCAGAACCGTTATGAAATGTCCATGCGTTACCGGCGTATGTACCAGAATCCCCGTGGCATGGATATGCGGCATAATCGTCATCAGATCAACCGCCTGGTGGGTCGGCGCTTTGTCCACCTGCAGGGCATTTGTAAGCCCACGGTGATAATCTCCCGGATCAGCCACACGGCGGACAATCGTAATTGCCACTTTCTCGATTCCATATGCTCGGTCCAGGCAGTCAACAGAACGAATCAGACCCGTGGTATTACAGGATGTAAGCTTTAAATAGTCCTTATTTACGCCCTGTTCATAATTCGCATACCCGTGAAAGAATACGTCCGCCACACTGTTCTTCTCCCCGCCCTGAAAGATGGCCTTTTTCCCTTTCTCAAGATAAATCTCTTTGTTCTTGGCTCCCACACCCGCCGGCGCGGAGTCAAGCATAATATCTACTTTGTCTACCAGGTCATGAAACGCTCCGCTCACCGGAATGTCATACTTGTCAAATGCGGATTTGTCAGCTCCGTCAACCAGATACAAATCATAGGGCATCCCCTTCTCTTTCAGTGCACGCACTGCCAGCGTGGGGGCGAAATCAGCAACGCCGACCAGCTCCATATCCTCCTGAAGATAAACGCCGTCTGCCAGGCGCTGTCCGATGGTGCCGTAACCTGCTACTCCTACTTTGATTTTTCCCATGTGAACATCTTCCTTCCTATTCTGTCAAGCCTAAATCTATTGATTTTACTGGCTTTGACGTATTTTATTTACCTCTAAAACAGAGCCGATGGTGATGAATGTCGTAGTATCAAGTACCGAATAGCTTAAAATTGGGTATAGCTTTTAAAGCATCCATTCTGTTTGCTTTATAAAGACTATTTTCCCTCTGTTAAACTATGATGATGAACCTTCCGTGTCTATGGGGATCGTCTCCCAACTTCCTTCGTCCCATCTATTCATACACCGAGTGCCAGCCAAGCTCCTAGACGGGGTCTTGCCCCACGGAAAAAACCGTTACCAGCTACAGCTCTTGTTTTTGTTTGATTAGTTACTGACCTAACTTCGTTTACAGCAGTACTGATTAACTCAGTGGACGCGATACCGTTGCATACCTCTGTTGGCCTTGATGCAGATGCAGTTCTGTCTCAAACTCCATCATTTACAGGTTCCTTATCCAGAACCCTGCCCAGCTCCCGTCATGCCGGAAACTCGGCAAGGCTCTGGAAATGTAATACTTTCTTTTCTATGCAGCTGCCTCTACTGTGACTCTCTGTGGATGTCGGATATCTTTCAGCATCTTCTCCGGATCATACCTGGTTCCGGTATTCAGAATCGTATAAATAATTCTCAGTATTTTGCAGGCTATCACAATGAGTGACTGCATCTTTTTAAGCGGATTGACGCTTCTTGTTGTATAGTACACATGCAGCTCTTTAAATTCAGGGGCATGTGACACTGCTGATTTGGCAGCCTGAAACAGCCAGTATCTCAGTCGTTTGCGTCCTCTGTGACTGATTTTTGTCTGCCCTTTATGCTTGCCGGAACTGCAGGCTACCAGTCCCATTCCACTTAGCTTCTGGATTTCCTTTACATCATCGAATCTGCTGATGTCTCCCATCTCCGCAAGAATTCCTGCAAGGATGTTTTCCCCAACTCCATTGATTTCAAGGATGTTCTCTGCATGCGGTATTTCCATGCATTTCTGATGCAGCACATTTTCTACCTCAGCCAGTTGTTCATCCAGTTTTATGATCTGCTCTGCAAACCACCTGATTGCTTCCCTTCCGGCATCTGTTCCATCGGTCAGTCCTACACTTCTTTTTGCATAGTCCACGATTGCTCCGGCTCTGCTGTAACCACGTCCACGAAGTTTTGCTTCATGCCAGAGACTTTTCACTCCCTCTGCTTCCAGTGCAACGATATCGGAAGGAATCGGAGCCACCTTCAGTACCTCCAGCGCAAATGCACCATCAATCTTCCCAAAAGCGTCCATATATTCTGGAAAGTATATCTTCATTTCACGGTGGAGACGGTTGATATTTCTGATTCTGTCCTCAGTAAGCTGATCCCGGAACATAGAGAGTCTTCTCATATCTGCATAAATAGCCTCCGGAAGATACGGCATTCCATAGTTTCCATCTTTTACAAGGTTCACAATTATTTTAGGATCTTTTCTGTCATCCTTAAGTTGGCTGTTATCTTCAATCTCTTTGCTCTGCTTAACAGCATATGGATTTACCTGAACAACGCTGATTCCATTCGAAACCATCCATGCAGCGATTGCAAACCAGTAGTGACCTGTTGGTTCAAGACCCAGCACAATCTGTTTTTTATCATTCTCTGCTGCAAGGTTCAGCACCCACGCCTTTGCACTGGCAAAACCTTCTGATGAATTGCTGAATTCAAAAGCTCCTCTGCTAAGTTCCCTTCCTCTGGTATCAATTGCTCTGATATAATGAGTTTCACTGCCTATATCGCATCCAACAATAAGCATCTCATCCGAGATGAAGGAGAGTTTGTCGTTTTTCTCAAATTTGCCATTCGTTTCCAGCCCACGCCATGTAGAAGCCTTCAGTTCCTGTTCAATCACCTGCACTTTCTTACTGAATTCATCCTGTGATAAAACATTTATAACGGATTTCTTTGATAATGATTGTACTTTTTCCCTTTTTGCTTTAATATTCATTGTAGATACCTCTTGTGTTTTAGATTTTTACCAACTGCCCAGTCAGTAATAATCTAAATTTACTTGAGGTATTCTTTTTGGTCAATTCCTTTTACTTTTTAAAGTATACAGGAAGCTCCTTTATCTATTATAAACCTTTAAAACTGTGCGTCATGCAGCCAAGTATACCGCTCATCCTCACAGCGGTCCGTCTGAAGCCACGGATTTCCCTTAAGGTGGCGAATCATCCAGCAGGTATACATCTCAAATCCAGGCGCGACTGCCTGAGGATGAAGCTCCCCTCCCGGTATTGCCGAGAAACTGTTGTCAACACTTTTGAAAACCTGGTCGCCTACGAAGCTTGCGCCAAAGCCTTCCGGCCGGTCAAATTTGAACAGATATGTCTCTGGCTGCGGATGCCTGTGAGGCAGGTATCCAGACCAATTGCCCCTGTCATTGAGTACCTCCCCCAGCACCATATTGGACGCCGGCGAAATAGCATGGTCGAAAATGGCATTGACCCGCCGATTCGCCACATTGCCAAACTTCCCTTTGCTGGAATATTGAAAAGGCGCATCCTTTGGGGCATATAGGCGGCTTGCAAATTCCTTTTCATTGTGCGTGCATTGCATCAGTATCTCGGAGTCTTCCACCGCCTCCACAATCACCTCATGCCCTTTACACACATGCAGACACCAAGGCCCTTCTGTAAACACACTTTTCCTGCTGGCTGTCTTCTCGCCTCCATCCCAAATATAGGTGATTTTCCCGGACAGCAGCAAAACGGCCGTCTCCTCGCCTGCTCTGGCGAATTTTCTAATCTCTCCCGCTTTCATACGATACAGACGGATGTCCATCATCATAGCACTGTATTCGTTCTCGTAAGTCGTAAGAATCATCTCCCCGCTGTCGTCAAACTGGGGATAACCAAAAGCCTTACCCATGAAAATCCTCCCTAAATATCAATAGTCTCTTGCCTCTTTTCTCCCCTGCATCACCGACTCGCATGCAGCCATGACCGATTCTTTCACCGAGGTTGTGGCAATGCCTACGTTCCACCAGGATTCATACCCGTCCGTCATGGTCTTGGGAATCACCTTTAAATCAAAGAGACAGGCAATCTCCTGCTTTTTTGCATCCTTTAACGCATCTTCCAACTCAGCGATTGTTCTGCACGTGTAAGACTTCATGCCGTACCCTTCGGCTATCTTTGCATAGTCCATAGAAATCAGGTCCTGGCATGGTTTTTTGCCGTCCGTATAGCGGAACTCCGTGGCAAGACTGCCAATGCCGTGGTTCATCTCCAGATTATTAATACACCCAAAACCACAGTTATCAAACACCAGGATATTGACCTTCTTTCGCTCCTGCATGATGGTCCCAAGCTCGCTGTTTAACATCTGGAAACTGGAATCCCCAACCACGGTGTACACTTCACTGTCCGGTTCCGCAAACTTTACGCCCAGGGTTGCCCCTATCTCATAGCCCATGCAGGAATAACCATATTCTGCATGATAGCCGCCCCGCTTATCCGTCGTCCACATTCTCTGCATGCAGCTGGGAAGGGAACCGCCTGCGGTAATGACAACAGCGTCTTCGTCAATCACTCTGCGGATAGCCGCAAGCGCCGCAGTCTGCGTAATCTCTCCTTTTGTCATCCTGACAAACTCAGGAATCGTCCGCGGGTCTCTGGCTTTGATTAAGGGCTCAAAATCCTCTCCCGTATACGCAATATCCGCCAAGCGCGCCATCTCCTTCTCCCACGCATCTTTCGCTGTCTCAATCTCGTCCGTGTAGGCGGACTGATAGCCTCTTGCCCTCAGTTTCCCGGCTAAAGCCTTCAGGGTTGCCTTGGCGTCTCCCACTGCTTTTACCGCATCCATCTTATAGGCATGGAACCTGCAATTATTGATGGATACAAACCGGACATCCTCGTTTTGAAAGAGCCTCTTGGACCCTGTGGTAAAATCAGACATGCGGGAGCCAACTGCAATCACCACATCCGCATCCTTTGCGATGATGTTGGAAGCGTATGTACCTGTAACACCGATGCCGCCCAGGCAATAGGGATGGCTGGATTTGCATGCGCTCTTGCCTGCCTGGCTTTCTCCAAAGGGGATGTTAAATTCCTCACAGAATTCCTCAACAACTTCTCCCGCCTCTGAATAATGCACCCCTCCGCCCACAATCAGCAGCGGCTTTTTTGCCCCTGCTATAATCTCTGCGACATCCTCAAGCTCCTCATCCACAGCAGTCGGTCTGGTAATCCGGTGTACCCGCCTCTCAAAAAAGTATTCCGGATAATCGTAGGACTCGCCCTCCACATCCTGACACAGAGCGATACAGCAGGCCCCTGTCTCTGCCGGATCCGTAAGAACCCGCATGGCATGAATAAGCGCAGTCATAATCATCTCCGGCCGGGTAATTCGATCCCAGTATTTGCAGACCGGCTTAAAGGCGTCGTTGGTAGTCACAGCCAAACTGCTGCTTTGCTCCAACTGCTGAAGTACCGGATCCGGCTGCCTGGATGCGAACGTATCTGCCGGGAATACCAAAAGTGGAATATTATTGACCGTCGCTGTGGCACATGCTGTCACCATATTCGCAGCCCCCGGACCCACCGAAGACGCACAGGGGATAATTTTCTTACGTCCACTCTGCTTTGCAAATGCAATCGCGGCATGGCACATCCCCTGTTCATTTCTGCCCTGCATCACCCGCAGACTGCCGGGATTGGTATCCAGCGCCTCCCCCAGCCCCACGGCAATCCCGTGCCCAAAAATGGTAAAAAAACCTTCTACAAACTTCGTTTCCACTCCATCCATAGAGACATACTGATTGTCGAAAAATTTCACGATTGCCTGTGCCACGGTCATTCTCATTGTTTTTGTCACAACTTTTTAATCTCCTTTCACAAATACCCTGTGGGTATAGAATCAAAAACCTCGCGGTGCTCGCCAAATGGACATGCAAGCACGTCCGCCTGGTTCGTTGCCCGCGGGAATAAAGCCAAACCGTCAGAAAACCGTCGGCCACGAGATAGGCTGCGCGATTTCAAGGCATTTAGGGGGTATACCTTTTCTACGCGGCATTTTGGAGACCATAAGATATACCTTGTCGGACGAAGTCCGCCTGCCCCGATAGGGGCATGTAATGCGGTATACCCTGTAGATATATATACCCTCGATTCTCTGCGTGCTTCTTATGTTAATTGCGTGCTTTTCAATCATAATGTTCTATTATTTTTTTATAATATCATCATTTCACACAAATCACAATCTTTTTTTGCATTTTGCACAATTCGCACAATTATTTATCACATATTTTATATATTATGTACTATGGTTTTTCATATTTGCACGCAAACATTGTTAAATTTTGCACGCACTTACACGCTGTTACATTCAACATACCCAAAGGGCATAGATATACAAAGTGGGCAGGCTCCTTCGCATACGAGGAGACCCGCCCACTTTTGCACCCCGGCAAAACCGTATGGCGCAGCCTTTACTCTTTTACAAATTTATTTTTCCAAAATCTCCGAAATCTTCACCGGGCGGTGTTCTTTCAGTGATTTTTTAGCAGCGAGACCCATCAATACTGGTTCCAGCCCATCTTCGATTCCCAGGGGGGTATCCGTATTGTTCTCAATCGCGTCAATGAAGCATTTGATTTCAGTTGCATATGCATCCATATAACGCTCAAGAAAGAAGAACAACGGCTTCTCTCCTGTCACACCCTGTGCATTGCTGATTACCGCTGTAGAGGCGCTGTCATTGGCAGACGCCACCATGCCCTCAGAGCCAAACACTTCCGCCCTCTGGTCATATCCGTATACAGCCTTTCTTGAGTTATCAATGACTACAATCGCACCGTTTTCCATCTTCAGGGTGATCACCGCAGTATCTACATCCTCTGCCTCAGAAAAGCCGGGATCCACCAGCACACTGCCCTGCGCATATACCTCTGTCGCATTGCACCCGGCCAGAAAACGGGCCATGTCAAAATCATGAATCGCCATATCCAGGAAGATCCCGCCGGATATCTTCACATAATCCATACTTGGCGGCTCCGGGTCCCTGGATGTTATTTTCACCACATGAACGTCCCCGACTTTGCCCGCTTTCACAGCCGCCTGCACAGCAGCAAAATTGTGGTCAAACCGCCGGTTAAACCCCACCTGGTATTTTACCGGATTTTTCTTCAATGCATCCATGACCTCCTGAATTTTTCCTATGTCCAGGTCAATTGGCTTCTCGCAGAAAACATGCTTCCCTGCCTGAATCGCCTCGATAGAAATCGGAGAATGGGTGTTGGTAGACGAGCAGATCAGCACTGCGTCAATCTGCGGATCGTCAATCACTTCCCTGTATTCTTTGGTGGTTTTCTCCACGCTCATTTCCTTGGCCCACTTCTTTGTCTCCTCACTCAGGTACGGGTCCGCAAGAATCTTGACCCTTGCATTTTTAACTTTTGTGCTAATGCTCTCCGCATGCACTTTTCCAATTCTTCCTGCTCCGATAATCCCTACTGTTATCATAAATTTCGTCTCCTTTACTCCATCAAATATTGGGTAAGAAGGGCTTATCTCAGATGTTATATTTTGTCTTTATATTGACATCCGTATACCGGTATTCCTTGTCAGGGTATCTGTCCTCCCGCAGTATATTCGCCAGAATAAAGGGCGGCTCATAACCCTGTATATACGCCTCCTGGTCAAGCAGAAAATCGACCACACCATCCGAAAGAAGTTTTCGGTTAATGGGCGTATTATCATAGATAATTATATAGGGCCTTCTCTTAAGCTGCAATTGCTCAAAAGCTTTCAGAATTCCCTTCTGGCCTGACGACGCCACAAAGATTCCTGTAATTCCCTGAATGCCCGTCAAAGCATTTACAATAATTTTCTCTACTTCCCCGGCGTCATCAAAACTGCCATAGACACCTACCATCTCCAATTCAGGAAAAGACCTTTTCATCTCCTCCACAAACCCTTCCACCCGGTAACTGTTTACCGTATTGCAAAAAAAACCAGTGATAATCAGGACCTTCCCAATCCCGCCTGTCAGCATCCCCATGAGGCCTGCGGCAGTCCGTCCGCTTTTCTGGTTATCCATACCCACAAAGCAGCTTCGCTTCGTCCCCACGATATCTGAATTAAACGTCACGACCGGAATGTGCTTTGCTTCAATCAGCTCGTTGAGCTTTCCGCGCAGGCGCCCACTGTCCGTAGGCATGACCGCAAGTCCCTGGATGCCTTCTTTGACAATCGCGTCAATTGCACATATCTGCTCCTCCTCATTGACTGAGACCCCTTCCTTGACAATCACTTCAATTCCACGACCCACAAGCTCAGACTTTGCCTGCTGTATCCCGCGGTTTACCTCCAGCATGAAAGAAGATTTTGCCAGCTGTGTAACAACTCCTAACTTCATTTTTTTTTGCTTTTTCTTCCTCTCCTTCTTCACATACCCCATTTCTTCCGCTATGCTGCAAATCTGCTTTTCAACTTCGGGATTAATGCGTCCTCTGTGGTTCAGCGCCCGATCCACAGTCCCCCTGGACACACCTGCCTGCTCGGCAATCTGCTGTATTGTCACTGCCACCGTCCGTCTCCTCCATGTCGTCTATCTCATACAAGCATCATATCACAAAAGAAAAAAGCACGCAATAAAAATGCGTCTTCTTGAGTTTCCGTAGTTCTATCCACAAAACTTTAATTTCAGCTGCTTCTTATGAACAACTTTGCAAAATTGCCCAAAAATAAGGATTCTTCTTTCCTTTTGATGTAAAATTAAATCACCACAACATAATCTCACTAAACAAAAAAGAAAGGGATTCCTTATGACTAATTTTACATCAAATACTGGTGTGGTATAAAAAGGATCCATGTAAATATCTTCTCAACGGTATCCTCTGAAAAGCGGTGCCTGAAGTTATAACTGACGGTGGCAAAATGCGGGACCGGTTCATTCAGCATATACCCAAGAAACCAGCGGTAAGCAACATTTACATGAATCTCCTCTACCATTCTGCGCAGGGAAGGAATTCCATAAAGATGCTGGATGAGTACCATCTTAAACAGGACAACCGGATCAACACTTGGACGTCCGTTATCAGGGGAGTACAGGTCTTCCACAAAATCATAAATACGGGTAAAATCCACCGCAGAATCAATCTTGCGGAGTAAATGATTCCGAGGAACAAGTCCTTCCACACTCACCATTTCCAGTATATTTCTTTCTGATTTTTCTTTTGCCAGCATAACATCACCTCTGGCTTTATTATACCAAAAAAAACCAGCTTTTGCTGACCTTTTTTGACAGTCTGAGGCATGGGATACCCATGCCTTAAACTGACTTTATTCAACTGTAACCGACTTCGCTAGGTTACGTGGCTTGTCGACATCACAGCCCCGTCCGACAGATACATAATAGCCAAAGAGCTGAAGCGGTATGATTGCCAGAGAGTTGGTGAAGTATTTATTCGTCTCCGGAATATAGATTACATAATCTGCCGCCCGTTCTACTTCCGTGTTCCCCTCCATCGTCACGGCCATTACAAACGCGCCCCTCGTCCTCACTTCGACCATATTGCTAATCATTTTCTTATACAGTTCTTTCTGGGTCAGGACAGAAGCCACAAGCGTTCCCTCTTCCACAAGCGATATCGTCCCATGCTTGAGCTCACCCGCGGCATATGCCTCCGAATGGATATAGGAGATTTCCTTCAGCTTAAGAGAGCCTTCCATCGATATCGCATAATCTATACCGCGTCCGATGAAGAATATATCTCTGGCTGCCAGATAACGGTTTGCAAAGCGCTGTATCTTCTGCTTATTGTTGAGCAGCATCTCCACCTGTGCCGGCAGGCTTTTCAAATCCTCCAGCATATCGGACAGTACCGTGTCATCCATCTCGCCTTTTACGTAAGCGAACTTCATGGCCAGAAGATACAGCGATATGAGCTGTGCCGAGTAGGCCTTGGTCGTCGCTACGGCTATCTCTGGTCCGGCCCACGTGTACATGACATTATCTGCCTCTCTGGCTATCGAACTGCCGACCACGTTGACAATGCCGAGCACTTTAGCTCCCCTTGCCTTAGATTCTCTCAAAGCTGCAAGCGTATCTGCCGTCTCTCCGGACTGGCTTATGACAACGACGAGCGTTCCTTCTTCCAGAATCGGATTGCGGTACCTGAATTCAGAAGCCACGTCTACTTCTACCGGGATACGCGACAGCCCTTCAAACACATATTTGCTAGTAACGCCCGCATGGTAGGCAGAGCCACAGGCGACAATCATGATCTTATTGATTGCTTTTATCTCCTCATCCGTCATGTTCAGTTCATCGATAACGATTCTGCCATCCTTGATTCTTGGGGAAAACGTGTCTGTAATCGCTTTTGGCTGCTCATACATCTCCTTCAGCATAAAATGTTCATAACCGCCTTTTTCGGCTGCGTTTACATCCCATTCAATCCGTACGGACTCTTTCTCAATCGGCTCCTCATCTACATTAAAGAACTCCATCGTAGCGTCCGTCATACGGACAATCTCTTCATTTTCGATGAAGAACACGTCTCTCGTATACTTCAGCACAGCCGGTACATCGGATGCGATGATATTACCGCCATTGGTATGTCCTACGATGAGCGGGCTGTCCTTCCTGACTGCATACAGCTCATCAGGATGATCCTGGAATACGATTCCAAGGGCATAAGAACCTTCCATACGGTGCATGATCTTCGTTACTGCCTGAAGCGGGTTCCCATTATAATAGTAGTCTAACAGATGAGCGATGACCTCCGTGTCCGTCTCGGACACGAACTCATATCCGTGTTTCTCAAGCTTCTTCTTCAATTTCAGGTAATTCTCAATAATACCGTTATGTACGACTACGATGCTCTCATCCTTGTTAAAATGAGGATGTGCATTGATATCAGAAGGCGAACCATGCGTGGCCCATCGCGTATGTCCGATACCCGACGTCCCGGGCAGCGTCTCTCCATCGTGGGTCAGTTCACTTAAAACCTTGAGTCTCCCTTTGGACTTTATCATATCAATCTTTTCACCGTTGTAAACTGCGATACCGGCAGAGTCATAGCCCCTGTATTCCAGCTTGGAAAGACCGTCGAGAAGAATCGGGGCCGCCTGCTGATTGCCGATATAACCTACTATTCCACACATATTTGTACCTCCGTTTTACATAATCTGCTTTTATCTTTGTACAAAACGCCATTTTTTTTGCACTATCAGGAAGTATTGTAACAAATTCTTAACAATTTGTAAACCATATATTCTATATAACGAAATCAATCGGGATACGCAGAGTATCCCGATTGATAAATTATGATGTCTATTCTGTTGCCCCGCCTTCTGGAGGTGTATCTGGCGTCGGAGGTGTCGTTCCCCCGGAGTCTCCTCCTGGATCCGGCTGTTCTGTATTTCCCGAATTTCCAGAATTACCATCACCGCTTCCGCCACCATTTCCGTTTCCGGAACCGCCTGAACCTCCGCCTGTCGTGCCATTTCCTTCATTTTCAGTTTCCTGTCCGCCCGTAGTGCTTGGCGGTGTATAATTACCAGTCCCGCCTCCACCATAATTATTTCCGCTTTCCTGAGCTGCGTCCTCAGGCGCCGTAGTATATGTCTGGCTGTTCAGCGTTTCATCGTCGGTAGCCTCACGCTGACCTATTCTGCTGACAATACTACCGCTTATATTCTGAACTGTAGTGGAAACTGTATAACCTGTTGTACCATATAAGAACTCATGCAGCTTCTGTACGTTATCTGCCAGCGTTACCGGAATTACGATGCTGCCGAGCCCTGATAACGTATCTGTAGTCTTATCGATTGGGAACCCTGTACTATCTCCTAAGGTGTACTTTGCAAAGTCCTTGGCATAGCTTATTATTTCTGCAGATGTAAAATTAGTAGATATGCTTGGCAGTACTTTATCAATAATCTTATTAATCGTGCCCAGGTCGCTCTTCTTTATCTTCTCAACCATCTTTTCAATTACGATCCGCTGTCTTTCCGTTCTAGTAAAGTCGCCGCCTGCCGTCGACCGGATACGTGCGTATGTTGTGGCCTGTACACCATCAAGCGTCTGTACACCAGCTTCGTGGACAAAGTACGCTTCTTTTCCCGCGACCTGCCCTGTCTCATACACAAACTCGTTCAGATACTGTATTTCCTCTTCCTTGACATCGATATCAATGCCCCCGAGCAAATCGATTGCTTCAGCTACAACGCTGAAATCCACAGTCACATACTTCTGGATATCCAAATCCAGATTCTTATTCAGCATGTTTATGGCCTGTTCAGGGCCTCCAAAGCTATATGCCGCATTACATTTCTGCAGTTCTCCGTCTTTTATATCCAGCAAAGTATCCCTGTAGACTGAAACCATCTTTATCTCTTTCGTCTTGTTATTTAAACTGCCCACAATTATACAGTCTGTACGAGTTCCTTCTGCCAGGTCGCCCTCTCTGGAATCCACACCGAATAATGCAACATTCGTAAAACCTTCGCCGGCTTCTTCCGCCTCTGCATTGATTACGATATCTTCCTGAGGTATATCCTGAGTATCTATTTTACCCAGCTTGGCAGCTACATATATTACGCCAGATGCCGCTAGGGCCATAAAAACTCCTCCCAGACAGACTCCTGCCTTTTTAGTCGTGCTCAACCTTGTAAACCAATTGCCAGACTTCCTGGTTCTTCTGCCCCTTCTCCTTCTTCTTGCCATATAACACCTCTTTTGTTCTATTTTCTACATATAATATAGAATTACTACAGTAATTGAACAGGATTATCTGTTAACACAATATAGCTTGCCTTTATATTGTTTATAACCTGTCTTCAAATCACATTTTATCACGTCATGATGCGCTACCTGCTTCTCTTTAGGTGGCAGCTTCATATAATCACCAAAGGCAATTCTAAGATAATCATCATATCCTTGCGGTATCGGCATCATGTGACCTTCGAACTCTTTATATACTGCTGCGTCAAACGCTTCTTTGGGGTACTCATTCTTCATATAATGGGGACCTGCACATAACTCTGTCACAAATCTGCAGTCTTCTATGTTATATTTCGTCATCTTTTTCTCTGCAAAGCGCCATATTTTATACCGCATCTTTTTAGAAGGTATCAGGGCAAGGGCTGATTTTCCAGCCATTTCCATAAATCTGCCGTGGTTTGAGGGCACCATTTGTGAACGGTACAGTGAATATACCATAGCCCACATCAGCTGTATTTTACGTTTGAATTTATTTGATGGACATCCATCTAAAGGAAGTACATCAAGTATCAAACCATGGCTTATATCTAACTCTTGTTGATATGGTCTGATAAAAGTAGTTGAATTGTCTCTTATATTTAAAAACAAATTATAATCTATATGAAATTCATCAGAATTCTCTAATGTATATCTGGAAGTGTCGGCTTTCATTTTCCATATTCTTTTTAATAATTCATAATCTCTTCTTGGCATAAATACGTCGACATCATCATCCCATGGAATAAAACCTTTATGGCGTACTGTGCCAATACAGCACCCTCCGCAAAAATAAAACAAAAGATTATTTTCATCACATATCTTCTTGAAATAAAGCGCCATCTCCAGACTTTTTTCTTGTATTTCGCGTATCTCTTCTTTACTGTACTCCATTCCCAAACTAGTCCTTCTTTATCAGCTCACTAATTAATTTTATTATTTTATTGTAAGAATTAGGCCTGTCAAACTGTTCTTCTGCAACTTCCCTGGCCTTTCGTCCCATCAATTCCCGTTCTTCTTGATTATTATAGAGTCCCAAAATTGCATCAGCTAGAGCTTTCTTATCCTCTGCCTCAATATTAATGCCAAAACCATCACTTAAAACTTTATTCTTAAACTCGTCACTGCTGCAAGTATTAATCATAGGCTTTCCCGCCGCAAGATAATCCCCAATCTTATTCACAATGCTTTGAGGAGCTTTCTTTACAAAAGAATTAACAAGTATATCAGATTTTTTCAAATAAGCGGCCATCTTCTCATACGGTACATACCCTGCAAATTCTACATTTCCAGTCAGCGACTTTGCATAGTCTTCAAGCTCATCTTTAAGCGGGCCTCCTCCTAGAATTTTAAAATAAATATCTGAATAGCCTCTCTTTTTCAATTCATCAGCTGCCTGTACCATTGTCCTTATATCATAGCTAGTCCCTATTGTCCCCGCATAAGTCACCCAAAATTCATCAGAGCCTTTATTAACTTCCTGCATATTCGCTTTCGCACCATCATCAAATGCACTGATTTCATTTCCTACATAAACTGTTTCTTTGGGTATATCTCTCGAATTTCTCTGGAATGGCCTGCCCGCATATTCGTCTGAGGTTCCTATTACGCCCGAGCAAAGCTTATAAACCTTTTCAGCATCTCTCAACAATGGATAGAATAATAAATTGCTTATTACTGGTATATCAATAACCATCTGCATCGCTTCCGGCCACAAATCATTTACGTCAACCACAAAAGGAATGCCACGTTCATGTGCATATTCTGCGGCCGACAACGCCACGTCGTTTGGAGGTATCTCACAGTAAATCAAATCATAGTTCCCATCCAGCTCCAGCATTTTTCTAAGGTTTTTTGCAGCAATCCTGTGACTGCGTATTCTTCGAAGATCTATATTCTTTTTATAACCTGGCTCCTCTATAAATCTAAGCCTGAATGGATAATTTCCTTTATTAATATCTTTAATATTACGCTGCTCTTTTGCCCAGTGCTGAAATGACGAGGTGATAAGATCCACCTCGTATCCTTTTTCTACTAAAAACTCAGGAAGAAAACGAAATCTTGTATATCCGTTCTCATCGTCTAACTTTACACCCATTGTTATAACAGCTATTCTTTTCATAACATTTCCTTTACAATCCAAGACATATGACAAGGATTTCCAAATTTATCGCTATTAGTATACATGTTACCCAGGCATTTGTCAATCTGGCTATAATGCTCTCTTATTACATCTTTTCCAAGAGACATACGATTATTAACTGCCGATACATGCCTTTAAGTTTTCTACGATATATGTTACATCCTCATCTGTCAGTTTAGAATACAGCGGTAAGGTAATTTCGTTAGAAAAAATATCGAATGCATTTGGAAACTCTTCAATATTAAAACCAATATTTTTATATGCTGTCAGCATCGGTAGCGGTTTATAGTGTACGTTTGTAGCTATACCACGTTCTGCCATTTGATTCATTATAACGTTACATTCTTTTCTGTTTTTTCCTAATATTCGTACACAATATAAATGTCCACTTGAGGAAAAGTCTCTCCCGTAATGTTTTAAAACTTGCACTGGAAGTTCTTTAAATGTATTGTCATAAGTCATTATAATTTCTTTTCTCCTGTCAAGCATATCTGGATACCGCTTTAGCTGAGCTATACCCAAAGCTGCCAAGACATCTGTCATATTACATTTATAGTAGGTACCAACCACATCATATTCCCACTCACCCAGCTTTGTTTTTTCTAATGCATCTTTTGACTGTCCGTGAAGAGACAGCAGGTTCAGTCGTTTATAAATTTCTTCATCATCTATCCCTTGAATTGGCTTCCATGTAAGACCTCCTCCCTCTGAAGTAGTGAAATTTTTAACTGCATGGAAGGAAAAGCTTGTAAAATCTGCTACTTCTCCACATTTCTTCCCCTTTCGGGTAGCTCCCAAAGCGTGTGCCGCATCAGCTAACACGACAATACGTCCTATAGCAGACTGTATCTTATTTCCGGCCGTATATAAATGCTTCTTTCCCGTCACTATACTAAATATACGGTCATAGTCACACATTACTCCACCCAAATCTACAGGTATGATGGCCTTGGTTTTTTCCGTTATCGCTTTTTCCATCTGATTATAATCCATTTCAAATGAATCTTTAGCGGTATCAACCAGTACCGGCGTTGCGCCTACATGGCAGATGACGCTGGCTGATGCTGTATAAGTATACGCAGTAGTTATAACTTCATCCCCAGGGCCGATACCCAGTATGCGTAATGCCATTTCTGTACATGCTGTAGAAGAATTAAGGCAAATTAATCTTTTCGTATTACAAAAATCTGCCAGCTCTCTTTCCAGCTTTTTGGTTTTCGGACCCGTGGTAAGCCAACCACTTTTTAATGTATCAACCACCTCATCAATTTCAGCTTCTGTAATATCCGGCACTAAAAAGGGAATCTGCATTTCCTGATTTCTTTTCATTTCTTTCCTCCGATTCCGATACTTATTTTAACTGTTTATCAGTAATTTACTTTTTTCCAATCCCGCTCTATATTCTTCTTCCGTTATTCTGCCTAGCCGCAGCAGATAATCTCCCAAATCCTCCGAAGTAGCCAATCCCTCCGTATTGATTCCTTCTTTACAGAAAACCTTTTGCACAGTCTGAAACATAATCTTCCAATCATTATAGAAAGTTATATTTCTTATATATTTTAAATCAAATTTGAATTTTTCGTCCCAATTAATATTATTTCTGCCATTTACTTGTGCAAGGCCTGTCAAACCTGGTCTGACCCTGTGCCGTTTCCTTTGTTCCTTGTCCATGAATACCAAATCTTTAACTAGCTGCGGACGTGGACCGACAATGGCCAGGCTTCCATTCAGTATATTAAACAATTCAGGAAGCTCATCGAGGCTTGTTCCTCTCAGCCACTCTCCAAAACTGGTCATCCTGTCTTTATCCGGCAGCAATTCTCCATGTTTATCTTTCTTATCGGTCATCGTCCTAAATTTATATAACGTAAATATTTTATTATTCAATCCGGGACGTTTCTGCTTAAAAATTACCGGACTTCCTAGTTTTATTTTTACCAGCAGCGATACTATAATCAATACAGGGCTTAAAATTATACTTACTGCCAGCGCTATAGCAAAATCTTGTACCCTTTTTATAAAGTGTGCATATAAATTCATATTTCAAATAATTATCCTTTTTTTAATTAAAACATTGTTTTTATAATTTCTATTACTGAATTTTGTATATCTTCAGTCATCTTAAGGTCACTCGGAAGACATAATCCACGTTCAAAAATGTCTTTACCCACATATTCATCACCTGATGCAATAAAATCATTACTTTCATAAACAGGCTGCATATGCATCGGCCTCCATATCAATCTCGACTCTACATTATAGCTTTCCAGCTTTCTCCTTATTTCATCAGGTGTCGTCTTACACCCTCTGTCCAGAAGGATACAGCTTAGCCAAAAATTAGGCATGCTGCATGTCTCATAAGGATTCATTGATAAAGGCAGATCGCTAAAGCCTTCTTTATAATTTTCATATATTTCTCTTTTTTTCTTGCAATGCTGGTCCAAATGAAGGAGCTGACCTCTTCCTATTCCTGCGATGATATTGCTCATTCTATAGTTATATCCTATTTCCTTGTGGTAATAATAAGGCAGATCCTCCCGGGCCTGTGTTGCCCAGAACTTAGCTTTTTTTAATGCATCTGTATCATCTGACAGCAGCATGCCTCCGCCCGATGTCGTAATAATCTTGTTTCCGTTGAAGCTTATCGCATTATACACTCCAAAGCGTCCTGTCTGCATTCCTTTATATGTGGCCCCTAATGACTCTGCCGCATCCTCAATCAGCAATGTCTCATATTCATTACAGATATCCCTGATTTCATCCAGCTTGGCCGGAGTACCATAGAGATTTGCCACAATCACCGCTTTTGGTTTCTTGTACAATTTACCATCTTCATGTACTTTATCATCATATTTTTGAAACGCTTTTCTTAATGCCACGGGATCCATATTCCAGGTATCCCTTTCTGCATCAATAAAAACAGCATTTCCTCCTTCATAAGATATAGGATTTACCGTCGCGGCAAAAGTGAGGTCTGAGCAAAACACCGTATCATCTGCTTCAATTCCTGCAAGTTTTACCGCCAGATGTATTGCAGCAGTTCCGGATGATAAAGCGGTTGCACCAACACACCCGATAAATTCTGCCATATCCTTCTCAAATGCGTCTACATTTGTTCCCAGAGGTGCAATCCAATTAGTGTCAAATGCTTCCTTTATATATATTTGTTCATCTCCATGCATAGTTGGACTGGACATAAAGACTCTGTTTTCGAATTTTTCAATCCTGCTCTTACTCATTTTTAACCCTTTCTCTTCTTAAAAACATGCTTTCTAATCAATTTAGCCGCATATATATCCAGAGGATATGTAGAAGCTGTTATAACGACATCTGGATTCATAACCTGTGCTATTCTTTTTGCCCCAATACATAGTTTGCTGACAAATTGAAACATTGTCAATGCTCTCTTGACTCCGTTTCCTTCATATTTTCTTGTTTTTATCCAGTAATATTCAACTCCATCTATCATCTGCCTTTGAAAATCCTTGGCAACGCATGGATTTTCCCTCCGCAGATGTGAATAATCTGCTGCTATAATCTTTACTTTATGGCCTTTGCGAACCCATTCTTTCGCTAAGTAGTAAGGTCTGAAGTCCATCCCCATGCTGCTGCTTCCTGCATAATGGTTTATCAGTAATATTGTTGCCTTATTCTTGGGAAATAACGCCTCATATTTTTCAGCCAGCTTGCCATATTCATAATTCTCCAAGACTGCCTCTTTCCCGTTCTTGCCCATTATCGCCCTATCTTCTTCAGGCATGGCATACATCTTTTCGATACAGTCTTTCAGCTTATACTTATCCACCGATGTCTTTATGCCACACTGAAAAGTCTCTACAGGTGTTGCCACATCTGACATGCTGATAATAATCGGGCAGCATCCCATCATGGAATCATACATTTTAGTAAAGCTGATGCCATACTTATATATTTCTAACTCTTTTTCTATTCCCATATATACACAGTCAAAATACTTTAGTAAGTCCGGTATGCTTTTTTTTGGTATAGGCTCTAAAAAAATCACATTTTGAATGCCTTCTTCTTTTACTCGCCCGCACAGGCGTTTTTTTTCTGCCCCCTTGCCTACCAGGATAAAAACAATGTCTTTATTCTTAATAAGCTCGGCTGCATCTAATAGTCTGTCCAAAGCATTCGATATCGCAAAGCCGCCAAAATAGCCTACAATAAATTTATTTTCCCCCTTAATTTTGTCTAAGACCTCTTTATGATTTTCTGGAATACATTCGGTTAATTCCCAGTCCGCTTTAGAAATGCCGTTAGGGATATACACAAATTTCCCACGCTCTAATCCATGCTTTGCCATGTGCGGTTCGGCAAATTCCAATGTGCTTGCGACATAGTCAGCAGATTTGTATGACTCATTTTCTCCTCGCTGCATTAGACATACAAAGGGGCTGCTTTTTTTCATCCCGCCAATATCAGTTAATGTTTTTGGCCATAAATCATGTACCTCATGAATCAAAATCGGCCGATTGTTTATGCTCATTACATTCCTCTTTCTTCTTAGATTCTTATACCTGTTTCTCGTTAAACATCAGTATATTAGCTGGCTCGGGTTATTTCCGCTCCTCCACTACAGCTCCTTCGTGGCTGATAGCTCCAAGGCTGTTGAGGACTCTGTAGTTTTTCTCATCCCTGGCTTTATCTTCCGGTTTGATATGGTAAGTCGTCACAATACCGGCAACTATATTTTTTACTTCTATATCCTCATTAATGGCAGCCTCTTCTAATTTTTTTAACTCACTTAGAAAATGAACTTCATCAAACTCTAATGGCTCCCCAATATATATCAGATCATTTTGTGTTTTCTGCAGACCTTCGTCTGCTATGAGAAGTTCCTCATATAGCTTCTCTCCTGGTCTGAGCCCGGTATATTCAATTTCCATATCCACCCCTAAAGTATATCCGGACAAACGAATCAGATTTTTTGCTAAATCTGCAATCTTTACAGGTTCCCCCATGTCCAGAACAAATATCTCTCCGCCTTTTGCATAAGCACCAGCCTGCAGGACAAGGGATACAGCTTCTGGTATCGTCATAAAATACCGGATAATGTCCGGATGGGTAACCGTAACAGGTCCGCCCTCTTCCATCTGCTTTCTAAATAATGGAATTACACTGCCATTACTGCCCAGGACGTTGCCAAACCGGACCGCGACATATTCGGTTGCCGAATATTTATTAAATGTCTGAATGACCATTTCACACAAACGTTTAGATGCTCCCATGATATTAGTAGGATTCACCGCTTTATCCGTTGAAATTAGGACAAACCTTTTTACACCAAATTTATCGGCAGCTCTTGCAGTCTTATAGGTACCAAATACATTATTTTTAATCGCCTCGTTTGGGCTATCCTCCATCAGGGGGACATGTTTATGTGCTGCAGCATGATATACCACATCGGGCCGATAACGTTCCATCACCCATTCTATCCTTTTTGTATTACGGACAGAGCCAATCAGCACTTCCAGACGAAGATGTGGATACTTCTTTTTCAATTCCTGCTGTATATCGTAAGCATTATTCTCATAAATATCAAATATAATCAGGCATTTAGGGCAATAATTGGCAATCTGACGGCACAGTTCACTGCCAATCGATCCGCCGCCGCCTGTTATTAATACTGTTTTGTTATTAACATACCCTGCCACACTGTCCAAGTCAATGTTAATACTGTCCCTCCCAAGCAAGTCCTCAATCGATACTTCTCTAAGCTTGGAGACACTCACCTCTTCGTTAATGAGCTGATACATTCCTGGCAGTACTTTCAACTTACAGTTCGTCTCGTTGCAGATACGTAATATCTCTTTCGTAGTCTTAGGACCTGCTGAAGGTATGGCCAGAATTATCTCTTCAATACTGTATCTCTTAACCGCGGCGATAATATCATCCCGGCCTCCGGCAATTCTGATTCCTTGCAGATACTTTCCCCTTTTTGAAGGGTTGTCATCAATAATACAGACTACATTACGGTTAAGGTGGCGGCTCGTTTTCAGCTCGTGTATAATGACGCTTCCCGCTTCCCCTGCCCCAATGACCATAGTATTTATTAGCCTGCCACCTGAACGCTTAACCTTACTTTGCAACGTCCTCAGCAGTCGATAGGAGAATCTGGTGGACGTTGTCGTCATAGTCAGTAAAAAGAAATAGATGATGTAATAGCTTCTCGGTACAATCAGATTAAAAATTAAAAATCCCAAAGCCTGGAAAGCTGTAGATAAAATACATGCTGCTATGATGGATGCGACTTCATGTACGCCTGCATATGTCCAGATACTTTTATATAGATTTAATAGTAAAAAGACAATTATAGTGATGACAACATTAATCAGAGCGTACTTTTTGATACTGTCAAGATATTCCGGCAATATCCACTCATGGTGGCCTTCATAGCGAATCAAAAGAGAAAGATATGAATTTAGCAGTATGGTGCCAATATCTACTATACAAAGTAAGAACATCCTCGTTTTAGAACTTTTTAAATTTATGATATTTTTCATAATATGACCTCTTTATTTCAAAATGTTACAAATTTTTTACACTTAATTATGATATCAAATTTTGGTACAAATTACAATGTTTATATATTACTTAGTGACGCTAACGATTGAAATATGCTGTACATTAACGTTAGCTTTAGTATTTTCACTTTATTTAAAGTAATTCAGCTGTCAGCAAATAAAATACGGCAGTATCATTGAGTGATACTGCCGTATTTTATTAATATGATTTATATCCTATATTCATATCGACATCACCGCTGATTCCAGGGACTCTTCCCTGACTAGAATACTGCCATATCGTAACCGTTCCCGGTCCGTTATATCCATGATCGTGATTCGGGGTTCCATCTAAAAACCAGCTTGCTACCCATACATCAACATCTGCAAAGCTGCTCATGTCAATTTTATTTCTAAGCCAATCTGTATTTGCATATATCATAAACTTATAACCATTATTTTCAATAACTCCCTTATAAGCTTTTATTATAGCCGTCAGTTGTGATTTACTCAGCTTTCCTTGAGTATTTGCATCTTCCACATCATACGCTATTGGATAAGTGATGTTATATCCGCTGGCTTTAATAGCATTTATCGTCTCTTTCGCTTCACGCTGCGCCTCAGCTACTGTCATAGCATAGCCGTACCTATATGCACCTACTGCGACGCCATTTTTAGAAGCACCTGAAATGTTAGCATTGAATTTTGAATCAACTGTCAGGTTTGACATTGTTCCCGACAGAACTCTCAGCATCGCAAAATTGATTCCACTGTTTTTCACGCTCTTCCAGTCGATATTTCCTTGATATGCTGATACATCAATGCCTCTTAACGTATCGTCATACACCATCATTGTATATGCTACAGATGTTGTCTGGCCTTCTTTATCTTTTACAGCTATCGTATAGGTATGCTCCCCTATTCCTGTAGCTGTAAATGTATACGTGTTTTTGGCGCTGTATGACTGCCTTGTAATGGCAGCCCCCTGATATGTCTCAGTAAATCGATACTGCGTCTCCCCGTATCCGCCCGTTGCCGTTGCAGTTAAAGTCACCCCCGTACCAGTCTTGACCCTCTGTGGCTGACTGCTTTTCATTGAGACAGAAATCTCATATCCCGCCTCCGGCCTAACTGTCACCGAATATACAGTTGAACCTATCCTTCCATCCGCATCTCTTACTGCAACCGTATATTTATGCTCGCCTACTCCCTGAAGTACAGTGGTATATGTAGACTTGGTACTGTATGACTGTACCGTCGTCGAAATCCCCGCGTATGTATCTGTAAAGCGGTATTCATATGGCTCAATGCCATCATCAGCTTTGGCTGCCAGAGTTATCTCTGTACCTAATACCTCGCTTGCAGAGTTGTTGCTGGTAACAGATATCGAAAGAGGCTTTGGTGTCACTGTCAACGTATATATAATGGAAGTTGTATTTCCCGCACTGTCTCTCACTGCAACTGTATATCTATGTACGCCCGCTTTAGCCGCTTTAAACGAATATGCTGCCTTATTGCTGTATGCCTGTACTGTAGTGACATCTTCCCCATAAGTTTCGGTAAACCGATATTCATAATCACCGCTTCCACCGTTTCCTTTGGCAGTCAATACTATATCTGTTCCTTCTGTTTCTGTAGTGCTTTTATTGCTTGTAACTGTTAATGATATGGGCGTCTCTTTTATGATAACGTCACAGTTGCTTGAAGCTACATTGCCACTACTGTCGTTCACCGCTACCGTGAATCGGTGCAGCCCGTTCCCGGATGCCGTGAATGTATACGTCGGTGTCGAACTGTATGCCTGCACCGTCGTCACCGTTCCGTTGTACGTCTCCGTAAAACGGTACTCATAGCCTCCTGAGCCGCCGCTTCCCTTTGCCGTCAGCGTCACCTTCTCTCCGGAATTTGCATTGTTTTTGTCACTGCTCACGGACAGCTTCAGCGCTTCCTCCTTTACCGTCACATCACGGATCCCGGAGGTTACGTTCCCGCTTTTATCTCTCACCGCTACCGTGAATCGGTGCAGCCCGTTCCCGGATGCCGTGAATGTATACGT
>NZ_JABFCH010000080.1:0-349 GCF_017566055.1 Extibacter sp. GGCC_0201
TCTGTCCCATACCTCCCCATCGGCTATCTACTTTACTGGCATGGGCGGGGGCGGCTGTGTAACACGATTGGCTGATGGAAGGGATTTGGCTGTGTCAGCATAGTGAAAAGGGGCTAAGCAGGCTGATAACTTTAGTTGAAAGTAATCGTAATGAAGAAGAGCCGGTATCAGGTACGGGGATGTTGGGATGACATTCCCTGCCTGGTTCCGGCTCTTCTTGCAGCAACGGCGTGCTCGCCTCGCTGTAATTGATTCACAACGAACATATTCGCCAGCCTGATTCATCTGGACTTTCAAAACTCTTATCATTCATCTGCTCTTTGTGTTATTCACATTAAGCTTGCGATAT
>NZ_JABFCH010000081.1:0-336 GCF_017566055.1 Extibacter sp. GGCC_0201
CGTTTTTTAGGCGATTTTCGGCACTTTCAAGGCTTTTCCCGTCTATTTGTACCTTTCGGGCTGTTGCGTCCTCTATGCGCTTCGTATAGACTTCAACACGCTTTAGTTCTTGATACACCAGTTCTACCGCAAGCTGCGGGTTTACCCTTGGCGTTGTATCTTTTCTTTTCCGGGGGCTGTACTGTCCCTGCTTAACGTTGGAAGCTGCCGCTTCCGGGTGTGAGTTTGTTTCCATGAGATATGTTCATTGAGTTGCACTTCAGTTTGCTTTGTGTCCGCTCGATATGGGCGAGAGTGTAGCCTTTCCCTATCTCGCTTGCCTTATACTCCGTACCG
>NZ_JABFCH010000082.1:0-330 GCF_017566055.1 Extibacter sp. GGCC_0201
GTAAACTTCCGTGTCCATACTGCTTCCCTTTATTCCGTCAAAATACTCGGAAAGCAACTTTGTCCCTGTCACTCCGTCTCCCGGCTTAATCTCGCCCAGATCTTTGAGTGACGCAAAATTTAATCCTGTCACCACGGTCACAGCCAGCGCTGCCGCAAGGCAGACAGCCGCTGTTATATGATTTTTCTTCATGTCTGCCTCCCTATTTAATCATCAATAATCTTAAAATAAGCGGAATCACTACGAGCGCCGCGTTGGCCTGAAGCGTGATTTTCTCTTCGTCGAACAGGTTCCAAATGGTAAATATTAAAACAACTGCTATAATTCCTC
>NZ_JABFCH010000083.1:0-323 GCF_017566055.1 Extibacter sp. GGCC_0201
ATCCCCTTCCCTGGTAACGGGCGAAGCATCCCGACGGCGTCTACCTCCTTGCGGGCTCAAGCCGTATCTTAAAGGTCCATTCACCCTGCCGCCAAACGCCGGACTTGCACTGTCACCGGCTCGCTGAGGTCCGCTTGGCAAAGCTACTAATCCTCATCATCGATCAAATACTTATGAAATTACTTTAAAGTGTAGCACCAGCGGCAAAAGTTGTCAATAAGCGCGCGTGTATACATAGCGGCAAGCACTGCAGCTAAAAATATACTTGTAATTTTGCGCCGGCAGGAGTAAGATATTTTATGTAGTGGGGACGTAGCTCAGCT
>NZ_JABFCH010000084.1:0-322 GCF_017566055.1 Extibacter sp. GGCC_0201
GGCCAGGCGCCGGACGGTCATCGTCATCACGCACCGCCTTGCCAACGTGACGGACGCGGACAGCATCTATGTGCTGGAGGCCGGCACGGTGGCGGGACACGGTCCACACGCCGCACTGCTGGCCCAGGGAGGCCTTTACAAAACGCTTTGGGACAGACAGCAGGAGCTGGAACACTTTGGGACAGAGGAGGTGAGCGCATGAAACAGCAGCGAAGCGGCTTTTCTGTGATGCGCCGCCTCATCGTGCTGGTGCGCCCTCTGGCTCCGTTTATGGCGCTGGCTGTCCTGCTGGGCGTGGCGGGCTTTGTGTGCGCCATATTTC
>NZ_JABFCH010000085.1:0-321 GCF_017566055.1 Extibacter sp. GGCC_0201
AGACGGAGCTGCTGACGAAGGCGCTGCTTGAGGACGAGAAGCCGGCGTACATCCGCGTAGGGCGGAACGCGGTGGAGGACGTGTACGAGGAAGGGAAGGTGCCCTTCGAGATGGATAAGGCGACCTTCGTGACGGAGGGGAGCGACGTGGCGGTGATCGCCTGCGGGGAGATGGTGAAGCCTGCGGCGGACGCGGCGGCGAGTCTTCGTGAAGAAGGGATCGGCGTGACGGTGGTAGACATGTACTGCATCAAGCCGCTGGACCGTGCGGCGATCGTCAAGGCAGCGTCGGGAGCGAAAGCGGTGGTGACGGTAGAGGAGC
>NZ_JABFCH010000086.1:0-320 GCF_017566055.1 Extibacter sp. GGCC_0201
AGTAAAGTAGATAGCCGATGGGGAGGTATGGGACAGATGCGAAGGTGTAAGCGGACGTATCGGAGCAGATGCCACCCGGCTCCCTGTCCGCGGTCTACTCCACTAAACTCCTAGTTCTTTCATAAGCTCCCGGATTGTCTCATCGGTCTCTTCCAATGCATCAGCGATTTCCTCGACAGATTTCCCTTTTTCAAGCTTCTTTTTTACTAGATTGATGCGCTCTTCTTTACGTCCTTCAGCACGTCCCTTCTGCAGTCCTTCTTTTCTTGCCTCTTCTTTCTCATAATATTTCTCTTCCCATGCCTGCATATACTTCACCC
>NZ_JABFCH010000087.1:0-316 GCF_017566055.1 Extibacter sp. GGCC_0201
GCGCATCTCCCACCCGGCTCCCCGCCCGCTATCTACTTCACTTAACAAGGGCGAGAATGGCTGTGTGACGTTACTGGCCAGCGGATGAACACTGGCTGCGTGAGATGGCTGATAAAACATAGCAAGTTTAATATGTGCAGTGATAGAAGAAATCTGTGGCCGCCAATGGAACAGGTTGAGCGAGCTTCCAATCGGTTTTACTTTGGAGCTTTGTAAAGGCCTTTGTACACGCTTAAAGCGATGCGTGCACGCCGTTGCTGAAAGAAGAGCCGGAACCAGGCAGGGGATGTCATCTCAACATCCCCGTACCTGATTC
>NZ_JABFCH010000088.1:0-306 GCF_017566055.1 Extibacter sp. GGCC_0201
GCTCGCCTCGCTGCAATTGATTCACAACGAACAGATTCGCCAGCCTGATTCATATGGACTTGCAAAACTCTTATCATTCATCTGCTCTTTGTGTTATTCACATTAAGCATGCGATATTTTATCACTCAACTGACGCAGCCAGCGTTCATACGCTGGCCAGTAACGTCACACAACCGCACTCGCCCTTGTTAAGCGAAGTAGATAGCGGGCGGGGAGACGGGTGGGAGATGCGCAGGTGCAAGCGGAAGAGACGGAGAATCCTTTCCGTAGCCCTTATCCTGCGGGATGCAAGCCGCAATCGGCGCG
>NZ_JABFCH010000089.1:0-302 GCF_017566055.1 Extibacter sp. GGCC_0201
TTTCCGCATAAATCTGTCCCTCCCCGTATCTTTATTAACTGTGGAGCCCGGTAATTTACTGTGATTTTATGGCTACTATTCACAGCCGTAAAACGGTATTTTTACCGTTTCTGTGCATCGCGGAGCGTGTTATTCCGCCGTTCGGTACGTTAACCTGCACGCTCCGCGCACAGGTCACCGTCATCAATCAAACGGATTTTTTTAAAAGGCAAATCCGGCTATTGACATATCTGCTTTAACGCGGTAGAATCACTCTTAATTAAATAGCCAGCAACAACAAGCTTTGACGAGGAAAAGTATTC